>CAIUWH010000064.1 GCA_903902795.1 uncultured Bacteroidota bacterium | reverse complement strand
ATTGTGGTAAAATGTGGTAAAATATTTTATATTTTTGCTTAGAATCATTTAAATACAATTTTTTGAATACAATCGTAGGGACATATGAGTGCAAAGTAGATGCTAAAGGAAGGGTATTAATGCCTTCGCCTTTGAAAAAGCAATTGGCTTCCTCATTACAGGATGGTTTTGTATTGAAACGTTCTGTTTTTCAACCTTGTTTGGAATTATATCCTATGCAAGAGTGGAATTTGATGATGCAAAAAATCAATAAATTAAATCGGTTTGTTAAAAAGAACAATGACTTTATCCGTCGCTTTACGGCTGGAGTTAAAGTGGTTGAAATTGATGCTTTGGGAAGACTATTAGTTCCTAAAGATTTAGTTGGTTTTGCGAGTATTTCAAAAGAGGTTGTTTTTTCTTCAGCAGTCAATATTGTAGAGATCTGGGATAAAGAGTTGTATGAAAAATCAATTAACGGAGAAGATATTGATTTTGCAGATTTAGCAGAAGATGTAATGGGTAATGTAAATGATGACGACAATGGAATATCATAATCCAGTATTGTTGCACGAGTCTGTCGATGGATTGAATATTCATCCAGACGGTATTTATGTTGATGTTACTTTTGGTGGAGGAGGTCATTCTAGAGAGATTCTAAATCGATTAGGTCCAAACGGAAAATTATATGCTTTCGATCAGGATGAAGATGCTTTAGCAAATGCTTTACAAGATGATCGTTTTGTTCTTATCAATGAAAATTTCAGATTTATCAAACGTTTTTTACGATTTCATAACGTTAAAGCGGTGGATGGGATTTTAGGAGACTTAGGCGTTTCTTCTCATCAATTTGATGTAGCCGAAAGAGGATTTTCTACTCGTTTTGATGCTGAATTGGATATGAGAATGAGTCAGAAAAATGATTTGAGTGCCTATCGAGTGGTGAATGAATATGATGAAGATAATTTGCGTAGGGTATTCTTGGATTACGGTGAGTTGAAAAACGCACCTGCTATTGCAAGAGTAATTTTGGAAGCAAGAGAGAAAGCGCCAATCCGAAATACTGAACAATTAAAACAAGTGTTGAGCCGATTTTTACCGGCACATAAAAGCCATAAAATTTTAGCTCAAATGTATCAGGCCATCCGAATTGAGGTCAATCAAGAAATGGATGTGTTAAAAGAATTTTTAGAGCAGTCGTTGGAAATTTTAAAACCAGAAGGACGGTTGAGCATTATTTCGTATCACTCTCTTGAGGATCGATTGGTAAAGCGATTTGTAAAAAACGGCATGTTTGAAGGCGAACCAGAACGTGACTTTTTTGGCAATTTTTCAGTTCCATTTAAAACGGTTGGAAAATTAATAGTTCCTAATAACGAGCAAATCAAAGAGAATAATAGAGCACGAAGTGCTAAGCTGCGTATAGCTGAAAAAATATAGTTTTTGTTATGAAACACGGATTGTACGGCATATTGAAAGCGCGATTTTTACTAGACGAGGATGCTATAAAAAACTGGCGTTTTATCGTTTTTATTATCGGTTTAGCTATTGTGATGATTGCAAATACACAACGCTATGAGCAAAAAGTTTTTCGTATTGCCGAACTAAATAATGAAGTAAAAGAATTGCGTTCAGAGTTTGTGGACAGACGTTCGGAATTAATGAAGTTAAAAATGGAATCTACTGTTGCTAAACAAATGGAAGCAAGATTAATTCTTCCTTCAACGGTTCCGCCAATGAAAATTAAAGTAGTACAAGAAAAAGAAAAAGGTTTTTTTGAAAAATTATGGCAGTAGAAGATAAACATATTTCTTATCGAATCT
>CAIUWH010000063.1 GCA_903902795.1 uncultured Bacteroidota bacterium | reverse complement strand
GCAAATAATTTAACAGCAATTGCAAGCAGAACAACACCAAAAGTTTTTCGAATGACGCCTAAGCCGTTTTTGCCCAAAACTTTTTCAATTTTAACCGACGACTTTAGGACGGCATAAACCAAAATAATGTTCAAGACTATTGCGACGATAATGTTTATTGTGGCAAATTGAGAGCGCAACGAAAGCAAAGTCGTCATGGTTCCAGCACCAGCAATTAAAGGAAAGGCGAGCGGAACGATAGATGCAGACGAACCTGCCTCTTCTTTATAAATTCGGATGCCCAATATCATTTCTAAAGCTAGAAAAAAGAGCACAAAAGAACCTGCAACAGCAAATGAGTGTACGTCAATTCCAATTAATTTTAGTAATTCTTCACCAACGAACAAGAAAACAATCATGATGATTCCAGCAACAATTGAGGCTTTTTCCGATTCGATGTGTCCAAATTTCTGACGCAATTCCACGATGATGGGAATGGTTCCTACAATATCAATTACAGCAAAAAGTACCATTCCAATTGTAACTATTTCTTTAAGATCCAATCCTAACATATTTTATTATTTAAAGATGCAAAATTACTTCTTTCCAATTGGTTAGCATCCATATTGTTCGTTAATTTTTGATTTAGATTTAGTAACCCAATGTAAAACCTTTGTACCTTTGACCCGTAATTCAATACATATGTTTCAATTAGGGAAAACCATCGTTTCGGAAGACATTTTAGAAAAAGACTTTGTGTGCAATTTGTCTGCTTGTCATGGCGCATGCTGTGTAGACGGCGATGCGGGGGCGCCTTTAAGCAGGGAAGAAACTAAAATTTTGGAGGATATTTATCCGAAAGTAAAACCTTTTTTAAGGAAAGAAGGAATTGAAACTATAGAACGATTAGGAACATGGGTTGAAGGAACAGATCAAGATTTAGAAACGCCTCTTATTGATAATAAAGACTGCGCTTACGTATTTTTTGATGGAAAAACAGCCTTGTGCGGAATTGAACAAGCCTACAACCAGGGAATTATTACTTGGAAAAAACCTGTTTCCTGTCATTTGTATCCTGTACGAGTTAAAGATTTTACTGAATTTGCGGCGGTAAACTACGACCGTTGGGAAATTTGCGATGATGCATGTTCGTTGGGGAAAGAACTTCAAGTGCCTATTTACAAATTTGTAAAAGAAGCTTTGATTCGAAGGTTTGGTGAAGATTGGTATATGGAATTGGAAAAAGTAGCTAATGAGTTAAAAAACGAAAAAACGCCTTGATAGAAGGCATTTTTTCGTTTATTACTGGAGAAGATGGCTGTTGTACTTTCCTTTTAATTCCTTATTTAAAGGGTTGGATATACTATTTTAGCTTCCATTAAAAATTAAGAGATAACACTAATTTTTAATAAATTAAACAGGAAAGAAAGATGATGAACTTAGTTCTTTTAATCTTGATTTTAATCACGAAGTCAGCACCAAAAAAATCACAATAACATAACATTAATTTAATCTGTTTTTTAATTTAACTCTTTGCCTTTTAAATGGTTGTTAATTTAAATTTAGAATCATAGTTTTGTGGAAAAGTTATCACGCGAGTGTAATAATGTAAAGAATAATTCAATTGTTTTTTGAGGTGTTGAATTATCAAATGATTATAAAATCTTTATTATAAAAGTACGTATGTTGAACATGAAAAAAATTGTTTTATTTCTTTTAGTTCTAATTGTTTTCGCCTCTTGTTCTACTAAAAAAGACATTTTGTATTTCAATACGATTGATGCTAATCAACAAGATAAGGTTGTTTTTTCGCCCGGTAAAATTCAGCCTAATGATATACTCAATGTAATAGTCACTTCGAGTTCTTTAGAATTGGCAGCAGCTTACAATTTAAATCAGACCCCGACTTTTACGGGTTATTTGGTAACTACTGAAGGTACCATCACACTTCCGGTTTTGGGCAAAATTCAAGTACAAAATCTGACGTTGGGCGAACTCGAAAATTTCCTAACAACGAAATTAAAAGACGACAAACATCTTACCAATCCAATCGTTACCGTCCGATTGATGAATGCAAAGTTTACCGTTTTAGGAGAAGTGAATAAACCTGGAACCTATACTTTCAATGAGGAAAACATTAGTGTTTTGCAGGCTTTAGGCTATGCCGGTGATTTGACTATAAACGGAGTAAGAAATGATATTCTCATCATCAGAGAGGAAAATAATGTGAAAACGTATGCCAAAATAGATTTAACTTCTAAAGACTGGTTCAATTCGCCCTATTATTACATCAAGCCCAACGATGTGGTGTATGTGAATCCGAATGGAGCTAAAGTAAAATCGGCCGGTTATATTGGCAGTTTAGGTAATTTTTTGACCATCGTTTCTATTGGCGTTTCAACAGTGTTGACCATTTTAGTATTATCTAAATAAATCTCGATGGAAAGTAAAGAAATACACATTAATTTTAAAGATGAGATTTTTAAATATTTATTGTATTGGAAGTGGATTGCACTCTCCATTTTAGTAGCATTAGTTGTATGTTTTTTCTACTTGCGTTATGCCAGCGATGTGTACCAAACGTCGGCTAAAATTCAAATCTTAGACCAATCCAATTCGGCTTTTAAATTACCTAGTGATGCAATATCTATTTTTGGAAGTACTGAATCGAATCTAGAAAATGAAATTGAAATTATTAAATCGTCCCGAATTGTTGGCGCCGTTGTCGACAGCTTGAATTTGAATACCACGATTTACAGTGTGGGTAAAATAAAATCGGTTGAGTTGTGGGATAAAGCTCCTTTTTATATTTTTTGGGCGACTGAACGCGATTCGCTCAATTTGAAATCTAATTCCATGCAAATAACAATTGATGAAGACGGATATCGTTTGGATGGAAGTTCGAAGAAGTATCGGTTTGGGGTTACCAATACAGATGCAAAGATTCCATTTCGCTTAGAATTAAAAGACAAGGGGTTCTTAAAAAAAGGAGATGGAAACACGTATCTCGTTAGCTTAAAAGAAAAAAGCAAGGTAGTTCAAGAGATTGCAAACAATCTGATTATTGACTACGTTGGAAATCAAAGTGAAATTTTAAAAATCTCTTTGAATGGAAGTAATATCAATAAAATCAACGATATAGTTAATGTACTTACCTATGTTTTTGATCAAGATGGTATCAAAGACCGACAACTCATTTTTAGGAAAACCATCGATTTTGTTGACGAACGATTCCTTTATTTGTTTAGCGAATTGGATTCTATTGAAACTGTTAAAGCCAATTATAAAATTTCTAATGGTTTGAGCTATGTAGAAGTCGATGCTGGACAATTGATGAAAAACAATTATGAATCAAAGTCGAAGGTCGAAAACGCCAAAGCCCAAATCGCACTTTCAGGCTTGATGTTGGAGTCGATTAACTCGTCGAAAGGACTGGATTTATTGCCGTCTAACATTGGCATTGAAAGTAGCGAGGTGAATGGATTGGTTGGAAATTACAACGAGATTGTCTTGAAACGAAACAAAATGATTGCATCAGGCGGAGGCGAATCCAATCCGATGGTTAAAGACATGACTAGTCAAGCACAATTAGTAAAAAACAATATCAAGGCATCCATTATTGGTTTTCAAAATGCGTTAGCGACCAATAAAAATCAGTTGAGTCGCATCAGTGGTATTGAAACCTCGAAATACAGTAAAGTTCCTACCAATGAAAAAACACTTCGTTCCATTGAGCGTCAACAATCCATAAAAGAAACTTTATACATTCTTTTGTTACAAAAAAGGGAAGAAGCCGCCGTAAATTTAGCCATCACTAATCCGTCAATAAAAGTGGTTGATTACGCCATGTATTCGCCAAAACCGATTGCGCCCAATCGAGGTATTATTTTCACGACTGCATTTTTAATCGGACTACTGATTCCGATTGGTGTCGTTTATTTCTACTATTTATCCAACAATAAAATTCAGAATAAGGAAGATATTGAATCGCAAATATCCGATATTCCTATCATCGCGGAAATTCCGTTTATTGAAGCAGAAAGTAAAATTATCCGTTATTTGGATCGTTCCATTTTATCGGAATCCTTTCGAATTTTAAGAACGAATTTAAGCTACATAGTCCCGAATTCAACTAAGAGTTTAGTATTGTTTGTAACATCTACTATTAAGGGAGAAGGGAAAACCTTTGTATCGTTGAATTTGGCTATTACTTTGTCTTCCATTGGAAAAAAAGTAGTGTTGATTGGAGCAGATTTGCGGAATCCACAATTACATAAAAAACTTGAAGTAGAACGTGGTAATGCAAAGGGTGTTTCGAATTATTTATATGATGATACAACACAAATTGACGAAATTAAAGTACCGAGTACCAAATACGATAAACAAATCAAGTTTGACATAATTTTCTCTGGAGTCATACCGCCGAACCCTGCCGAACTATTGTCGAACGGCCGATTTGAGTTGTTGCTTAACGAGTTAAAAAAAGAGTACGATTATGTAATTGTTGATACGGCTCCAACTTTATTGGTTACAGACACTACTTTAATTACAAATTTGGCAGATACCGTTTTGTATGTCACACGCGCTAATTTTACCGAAAAGAAATTATTGGATTTTGTGTCCAAATTGAAATCCATGAACTCAATTACGAGCATGGCGTTTATATTGAATAATGTGGGACAAAACAAGGGTTATGGATATAGCTATAAATATTCGTACAATTACGGATACGGCTATGGTTATGACAACGAGTATTCTCGAAAAACTTCAAGAACCTTCAAAATCAAGAAATTCATTCGAAATCTACTGCGACGAAAATAACTACTTCTTGCTGAATCGGATACTGTTTATACCTTCATCTGTATTGATTCTGAGGATGTAAACTCCGGTTTGCAACGATGCAACATCTACACTGTTATTTTCAGGATGGGTAATTACCTGAATCAATTGTCCTAATGAATTGTAGATTTCCACCGAACTAATTTCTAGATTCGCCACATTATGTATTGACAAAACTTCAGAAACAGGATTAGGAAAAACTATAAATTTAGGAGATAATTCCGTTTCATTTAGGTTCAATGATTGGACTACAGTCGATTCAGTATTGGTTGTTATTTCTTCATCATACGTGAAGTAAATGTTGGCTGTGTTGGTAAAAATAGAACCTGATGTAAGAGTTGGAAGGGTTTTTATTTTGAATACTACATAACCTTCATCGGAACTAGTAGTAGATAAATTTATGTTTTCAAACAAGAATTCAACCCGTTCAGAATTGGTCACTTTAGTGGTAAACGGATAACTTCCGTCAAGCGGAATGAGTGTGGCTACATCAAACATCGATGAGTCAATTCGGTCTTCAATGATGATATTTTGAGCAATTGAAGTGCCAGTGTTTTTAAATCGAATACTGTAGTGGACGTAGGTTCCGACTTGCGATTCAGAAATGGAGTTTCCTTCCATGCATTTTTTTTCATTAGAAGAAGAAGTTGCTACTACTATTTGGCGTAAAACACCAATATTATCTGTAGGATTTTCGTCGGTGTTCGATGAGTCAATCGAAGCAGTGAACGCCAGTGATTCGCCGATTGTGGCGCTCGAAGCATTGAATTCACATACTATATTTTGCATTCCAAAAGGTTCTAGGTTTGAAAAAGTCCAGTTGAGTGTATTGGTTGTTTGAGAACTTATCACTGGAGATGAACCGACCACAGTTACCTCATTATTTGGAAACTGCAGTGATACTGTACCTGATTGAGCAGTAGTTCCTTTGTTTTTGTATACGATTTTATACCGGGCGTTTCCACCTGGAAAAGCGGCAGTTAGTGGAAAAATAGTAATCTCCAAATCGGAGTGATTTCCGTTTGGTGTAAGACAAAAGTTTTGATTGAACGGACTAGTATCAAACGGAAACTCAAATGAAAATTCTGAGGGTGAGATATTAAAGTAGCTTGGGTTTTCTATAATGGGAGTACAAGTATAGGAACCAGCAGTTACCGCTTTCGAATAGTTCCCAGATTCATCTGCAAAATTGATTTCTGTAGTAGAACCATTAAAAATTGAAAATTGCATGGTTGGAATACTATTGTCAGAAGTATCACAACCGTTAGTATTCATGTCTAATTTAGAGTTTCCTTGAATTGTATAGTATGTTCCTCCTGGATTAAAAGAACAGTAGGTATTTACTGTACACGTGTAGCCGAATGAATCAACTTGAGATTGCAGGAAATCAACATCAGATTCATCGGCACAAATATAAGTAAGCCCAGGATTATTGTCAAAGAGAACACTTTCGCTGACACCATTTTTAAGGAAGAGTTGAGTCAGCGCATTATTATTGCAGAATACCAATTGTAAGTTGTGCGAGTTGTTTAAATCAAGAGAAATTAGCTGATTTAAAGAACAATACAAGGTTTGGAGGTTCACTAAATTAGTAGTATTTAAATTGGACAAGGAGTTGTTTGTACAACCAATTACTTGAATCAAATTTGTAGTCGGAAAAGTAATACTGTTTAGTTGATTGAAGTTGCAATATAAATACTTTAACTTAGTTAATGTAGCTGTATTCAGTGTTGTTAATTGGTTTACATCACAATTTAAAGTTATGAGATTTGTAAGTCCAGTTGTGATAATATCCAATATTTGATTATTTTGACACAATACTATTTCTAATTGCGTAAATACGCTTACATCCAAATTGTTAATTTGATTGTTAGTACAACTTAGTTCTTTTAAATTGGGCAATTGGTTCAGATTAATTGAGGTAAGAAGATTGTAATTACAACTTAATACTTCAAGAAGGGGTAAATTAATAGCAATCAAATTGTTCAAGGTATTATTAGAACAATTCAGAATTGCTAAATTAGTTAAGTTGGTTACCACTAGTGAACTTATTTGATTGTTGTTACAGTATAATTCTTCTAAACTGTTCAAGCCAGTTGTAGTAATTCCGGTTAGTACGTTGTTATGACAATCCAATTTTTTTATACTCAACAAATCCGTTAAGTCAATAGTTGGAAGTTGGTTGTTGCTGCAATCGAGCACTTCGAGGTTGAACAAATCCGTTAAGTTGATGGCATTAAGATTATTGTAACTGCAATCTACTGTGGTAATGTTCGTAATTCCACTTATATTTAGACTAGTTAAGTCATTAAACGCGCAATTCAGATTGCTGAGTTCTGTTATGCCATTTGTATTCAAAAAAGTAAGTTGGTTGTTGCTGCAATCCAAGTTTATAAGAAGTGATAAACTGCTTACGTTTAGCGTACTAATCTGATTGTTTTGGCATTGTAATGATACCAAATTGATACAGTTTTCGATTCCTGATAGCGAGGTAAGGGAAGCGTTATTGATTTCTATAAAGGAAACTTGTGCAGCTTCGTTAACATCAATTTCGTTATTGTTATTGGCGTCGATGGCAAAATAATCGCCGTTTAAATCGCGGGCAATAAAATTAGAAGCGTCTGATTCAAGCAGTTTGGCTTTAAAAAGCGGATCATCAAAAACGATGTTTTGTGCATTACAAAAGTTAAAAAAGAGTAGGCAAACAAGTGCAAAGTAATATTTTTTCATGACATCAGAATAATCTATAAAAATAGGATTCTGCTGTTTTTAATTCTTTCGTAATTGTTATGCTTAGGTTAAGTTTTTGATGCCGTTTTGGATTGGTTTTCTCCAAATTGCGTAAAATAATAATGCCAGAGAATAAAAATAATAAGTGACGGCAAAAACATATTGCGCATCCTAATCATAATGCCGAGGTTACCGAGCGATTGCGAAAAAGCCAAAGTTCCAATAATAAGAAAATAGACCATTCCTTGAATAACAAATGGCGCCTTTTTAAACGATCGAATAGGTTTGGTTTTGAGAACAAAAAATGATAACACTAACAATAAAAAGTTTTCGATAGATGCTAAAATGGAAGGAATTCCATTGATATCAAAAAACAATGGTCGATATAAAAAGGTGAACACTTTTAATGGAAATGGATAGGACGAAATGTCTATAGCCGATGTAGTATTTGAACTGCCTAATTTCGCTGCTTTTGTGGCTGAAAAATTATTAAAACTTTCCAACGTCGCCTCTTCAATTCGAGCAAATTTCATTACTAACGGAAAAATGGCAATCGCTATTCCAAGCAATAGTCCGAAGAACACTACGCGTCGAAATATCGAAATATTTTTTCCAGAAAAAAACGCAACTCCAAAACCTAATAGCATAAAAAGGGTAATGTGTGGTCTAATAAAATAAGACAGAAGCAAGCTAATCACCAGTATGGGCATTCTTTTATATGAATCCAACAATCCGTGAATAAAAAGGGCAATGCAAAAGAATAACAAGGTGTCTTTGCCGACGGCGCAGCTCCAAAAATGTAAATTGGGAAGAAAAAACAGCAATGGGAATAAATAAAATCCATTGAATTTTGGGTTGTCCGGAATCAGTTCAACCGCAATGAGGTAAAAATAAGCCAATCCAATAAAGCCAATCAAGCTGTACAGCATGGTTCCCGTAAAATAAGAAAGGTTAAAAACGTTAGATGGATAATAATTGAGCGCGTAAATGAAAAGTGTGCCTTGTTGTTCTGTGATGGAATACAAAAAGTTTTCAAACGTCATTACTTTTGCTTGTTGCCAAAAACCAACTGAATCGCCAGAAACAAAAAAGCAATAATACACGCCAAATATGATGTGAAAGAAATAGAGCTTCTTTAAAGTCTTATAATTTGCCGGAGATAATTTCTTTTTAAAACTAATGACAAACAAAAAGCCCAATCCAAAAATAAGTATTAAAAAAAGAACATCCATTCCTACTTAGTTACTATTGATTTTAGTTTAGAACTGGCCCATTTTTCGAAAACTAAAAAGTAGACATAGCCTAAAGCCGTGCATACGGCAAGTGACAAAAGTAAGGCAAAAATGAGACTTATCACAGAATTAATTTGTGGATAGGTTCTAATGATAATCGCTTGCAAGGGATTATGAATTAAATAAATGGAGTAGGTTGCGTTTCCAATTATCATCCATATATTCGTTTTTTTAAGTTCTATATTGTATTTTTTTAGTGTTACGTAGAGTAGAAAAAAAGCGGCAAAAGAAAAGAGAAAGTTAGTTGCAAATTTAAATGTGAAAGCACTCGAAAGCACCAGCAAAGTAAATCCAAGTGTTGTAATAGCCAAGGAAAAATACACCATCCAGTCGTATAATTTCTTCTGATTTATGTACAACATAGAGAGAACAAAACCAAGCATAAATTCAAGATTGTAAGGTGAGAAAAGTACCTGTGCCAATGCGGTTTTCATAAGATTGAGCGACCGGAGTTCTGTATAATTGAACGTTAGAATTAACACCAACCAGACTGTAAGCAGTGCATGCCAACTTTTTTTTGAATAAAACGAAATGCTGAATAAAAAGTAGAAAAGCAACTCATAAGTCAGTGACCAAGCAACGGATAATGCAGGATGGCCATGTGGCAGTAAAGTTAGCGAAGTAAAGGCACTTATGTTTCTTTCAGAATTAGATACACTAGGCAGGAAAGTATATATGATAAACATAAAAAGACCAATTGGCAAGTAAGGCACGTAAATTCTAACTAGCCTATTTTTTATGTAATTTTTAAAAGAATTGGGTTCGTCATACTTATAAAATACAGTGTACGAAATGATGAATCCAGAAAGCACAAAAAAGAAATCGACTCCATATTTTCCTAGTATTCCTAACGAATAAAAGAATGGTGAATCGACTTTGTGATAGTAAATAATTGAAATAATCGTATGATGGCAGACCACCATCAATGCGGCAATTCCTCTAAAAACTTGTAAAATATCTAAATAATTTTCTTTTTTTTTGACGTTCATTATTCGGGTCAAATAACCTCCTGTTTTGTTTTGTAAACGTATTCCCAAAGCAATTCATCGTCAGTTGAATACGTTCGAATATCAGACACTGTATCACCTTTAACTATCGATACCAAATCAGGATAGTTGTTCTGTAAACTATACTTTTCCTCGGCAATTGATCTGCCTTTTTCACCTTGTAACACCCTAAGGTTATAATCGGTAAGCAATAGACTCAATTTTTCCAGCCATTCTTCGTCATTGTTCACCAAAAACCCGTTCCGACCATTAATAACAACTTCATTATTCATGCCAACAGCGGAAGCAACTACAGGAATTCCGCATCCCATATATTGGATTAATTTGTACGAACACTTACCTAGTTCCCATGGTGTATCATCTAATGGCATCACACCAATGTCGAATTTCGATATGAACGCAACTTCTTTATCTTCTGACCACTCAATGAACTTGATCCCTTTACAATTATGATTGTCTTCTTTCGCGCCAATAATATGCAACTCAATATCAAAAATCTTATTTAACTTTAAAAAGACAGGTTCAAATTTCTTAATGTATTTAAAGGTTGATGGTGTGCCAATCCATCCAATAACTGCTGTTGGTTTGTTGATGTGTTCTTTCGCGTGGTATCTTTCTACATCAATCGTTGTAGGCACTATGGTGATTTTTTTGGCGCCAGAATCTTTTGCTTTTTTTGCTAAGTATTTGTTTCCAGCAATTACGCAGTGACTGTATTTCATCACGTTGCTTATTTTGTCTTTCAGTAAGAATCGAATAATTCTGTTGGAATGTTTATCATAATTGTGAAAAATGGCATCGTCATAATCAGCAATATATTTTACTTTGCACAGCGACAAAAGTTGTTCAAACCAACTGAAAAAGTAAGGAAAAATTTCCTTTTCGATAACTACTCGATCATATTTATAAATCGTTAATAAAACGATTAGCCGCTTTAGATAAAATTTCATATACTTAGTTAATGAAGTTTTTTGACCAGCGTACAAGTTAATGAGGTATTCTTCATTGAAGAAGGGCTTAACGGTGACACTCATTCCTTCTTTTTCTAAAAAGGGGAAATATTGATAGCTACGTAATCTGCTACTAGCGCCATTTCTGCTGTATTTGGTTAAATAAAGGACTTTCATAACAATGTGTTTAAAGATTTAATATAAGAAGCTGCGCTTTTTTCAAGTGAGAAATTCTCGATAGCCGCAATTCTGATTTCGTTACTTAGTTTGGATTCGGATTGTTCGATAAAAAGGAGGGCTTTTGAAAGACTTTTGCTGGAATGATGATTATAGATGAAACAACCTGGTATTCTTTTTAGAATTTCTTCAGTATCACCAATACCTTTAGAAGCTATTGTAGGTAGTCCCATCAGCAAGTATTCTCCTAATTTTATCGGTGCCACACCTCGCATACTGTACTTCGGCTCCCGCAAAGCAAAAGCCATGTCGCACGCTGATAGGTAATAAGGAACTGATTCAAAAGGAACATTTTTTACAATTACATTGTCTTTTATTTCTAGTGGAATTCGCTTATTGGCATAATTTTGATTTCCCGTCAGAATTAAGAATTTCGCATCGTTATGAATTTCATAGTAGCTAGTAAAAATGGATATCATTTCTTCCCAGCCATATTGCGGGCCTAATGAACCACTGTATACAAAAAGCTTTGCATTTTCATCGATTTTTAAATCTTTTCGGATTTTAGTTCGAGCAATCTCATTCGGTTTAAAAAAAGTTGTGTCTCTGCCGTTGATTACTTTCGAAAATTTTTCAAGGTTTTTTCCTCCAATCGTATTCAAATGAATATTGATGGCCTTTTTGGAACGGGTAATCACCGCATCGGCATGCGTCAGTATTTTTAATTCTTCATTTTTTAGGAATTTGTATTGCAAACTTCCTTGATGCAACTCGAGGAAATCGACGCGTTCTTCCAATGGTAATCCATCAGCATCGAACAACACATCAAATTTTTTGTTTTTGATGCGATTCACCATAATGGCTGGCATCGTGCTTCGAGGCATGACGATATCGATATCATTTTTGACAATGTATTGTTGAATGAATCGTATTCCTTTTTGAATTGAATACAGACTACCAAGAATCACATTTGGTTTGCGGTAAACGGGTTGAGAGGTATAAAAAACAGAGAAATCTTCAGCTATTTTTTTTATAGAACTGATTTGCTCTTGAGATTTCCATGTAAATTGAATAACATGAAAGGTATATTCAGATTGATTTTGAATTTCATTAAAAATCGGCATAAACAAACCTTCCATATAATTGGTTTGTGGTCCGTCCCAGCTTATGAAAAGTATATTCTTCATATTAGTTTTGAAATTCTGTTTTACTAGATGAACTTGGTATCACGGCGTAGTTGTATTTTAGTTTTAGAAATATCTTTTCAAAATAATTATACGAGAGGAACGAAATAACGAGCACTGCAGGAATGACCGTTGCATAGATGGTCAGCTGCTTTACTAAACTATTTTCAATTTGAAGAGGGTTGATAGCAAAGGCCATTAAATAGATGACCAGAGGATTGTAGACATAGATTCCAAATGAGATCTTGCCTAAAAAATCGAAAACGTTGTTCTCAAGGTTGACAATCCGTTTGGGATTATTCACTTGATTAATTATGATTACTAGAGTAACAACTGAGACAATTTCATGGTCGATTATAGAGGCCAAATGAAATTTATTGAAAGCAACAACGACTAAAAATAGCCACCCACTAATTTCTATCCATTTATTGGTGAACCATTTGCTTAGCTTTGAACTATTATTGAAAAATAGATATGCGCCTAATGCCCCAATTGCCAAGCATCCAAAACGGGTGTAATGGAAAAAAGTCAGCACACCTACTGGTGCTTCTATCAATTTCAAGACTATTTTTAGTAGTATATACACAAGTGGAAAAAGCACCAAAAGTTGTAGTAATTTTTGGGTGTTCTTGACTATCCAGGGCCAAAAGGCATAAAATTGCTCTTCAACTCCTAGTGACCAATAGTGACCTACCATATACGTTAGATTTTTGCCTCCAACCGCTATATTGGTAACTTGTGCAAAGGAATTTCGAAAGTTTGGAAGCATGAGTAGGTAAAATAGTATAGGCCATTGAACAGTGCTTATGCCGTTCAGCAGAATTACGATAAGTAAATAGATAAAATAGAGCGGCCAAATTCGGAGTATTCTGCGGATGTAGAATTTCTTTACATCGATGGTTCCGGTTTTTTCTTTCTCCTTTAGCAATAAATAGGTAATAAGAAATCCGCTTAACGTAAAGAATATCGTAACTCCAAAATTGGCTAAATCTAGCAATTCACTTTTGGGCAGATTATAATAATCCAATCGGTTATTAATGTGACTAAAAACAACCGAAAGAGCTGCAATTGCTCTAATTCCGTTTAAGCCGGTAAGATATATTTTATCGCCCATTTTGGTTGTTTAGTGTCTTTTTAAATAATGAAATTGAAATGTTGTCCTTTCACTAATGCAACAAAAGTCGGATCGAGCTGAAGTATTTTTGAATCGAGTTCGCGGGCTAATTTCTCGGTTAAATCTCTTTCACCTGGACGATCAGAATTATCAATAAAAATGCAGTGTTTTTCAGCGACGTTTTTTATGATAAATTTACTGTTAGATGTTCTGCTCATAATGGTTTCCTTTTGCCACGCCGCAGGTCCATCAACCAAAACCAAATCAAACATCTTGTTCTTAATATGTTCTAGTACAATGGTGTTGTTGTATTCATTACATTGGCTAGACGTTGGACTTATTTTGGTAGGAGCATGAACAAAATTTACGTAGTGTGACAATTCTTCTTTTTCAAGAATTGATTTAATAATTTCTTGCCATTCGGCACTTTCGTCGATAGTTGTTATTTTTCCTTGGATGTTATTTAAATGGAACAATCGCGCCACAAGAATAGTAGAAATTCCTGAGCCAAATTCAAGCATCGACTTTCGGTTGTTGACAACAACATCATTTGCTAAACAAGCTAAAAGACGAAATTTTAACGATGAAGTGGTGAAGGGTAAATACGAACCTTGATGAAAAAGACTGTGCAATAAAAAGCTAGGTAACTCTTCATTTTTATGTAGGAAGAATTTACGAAGTAAAGCATCTATTTTTCTCTTTAGCATGTCATTTTTTTCTCAAAAATAACTGCAAAAGGAATTAAAAAATAGGCAAATTATAAAGATAATAATTTGTTAACTATTTATTTTTTTTTAAGGAGTGGTACACTTTTTTAAGGCGAGAAATATAGCGTTCTTCAGTATAGTTTTTGATCGCTTTTTTGTAACCTAACGCACCCATTTTTTCTCTTAATTCAGCGCTTCTACAAAGAGTTCCAAGACGCTTTGCAATTTCATTCACATTGTATTTTTCAACCAAAAAACCGGTTTGATTATCATCTACAATGTATTGCATTCCACCTACTTTAGTAGCAACAATAGGCAAATTATGTAACATGGCTTCTGCTAAGACTAGCCCAAAAGACTCATGCGATGACACGAGAGAGAACACATCCATTATTGAGTAAAAAGGTTGTGTGTCATTTTGGTACCCCACAAAAATCACGTTACTTTCAATAGATAATTCTTTAACCAAATTAGCATAGTTTTCTTTTTCTCTTCCGTCGCCAACCAACAGTAATTTTACAGAAAGTTTATCTTTTGTTAAAATTGCAAATGCACGAATTAAATCGGAGAATCTTTTGTTTTCATCTGAATGCATGCGCCCAACCGTGCCTATCACTATATCATCGTTTGCAATACCTAAATCTGCACGTAGCTTTTGTTTTGAATCGTTGTCGGAAATACGCGGTAAAGCAACACCATTGTTAATTAAAACAATCTTTTTGGAATTGATTTTTAAGGTATTCATTAAATAGTTAGTAGCTGCTGGAGAAACCCCAATTACTTTGTGCGATAAAGAGCAAAAAAACTTCATTAACAGATTACCGCGCCACGAACGATTTTGTGGATCGGAAGTTTCTTCAATAATCACATTGGGTACTTTTTTGTAAAACCCGTTGATAGCTGCCATAGTAACTCCTTCGAAAACAGCACCATGAATAATATCGGGTTTAAATTCATCAATGACAGCACATACTTTTCTATGCTGTTTTATGTCGAACATCGATTTGAGTTTGCCAATTTCAATGATTTCAACACCGTGTTTTTTGAATTCATTTGGAAAAATTCCGTAGGCTTGAGTACAAATAATTTTGAGTTCAAATTCTTTTGAATCCAATAGTTTTGCCAACGAAAGTCGTCTTCGTTCCACACCACCAGAACCAATAGTTTCTATTATGTGTAGTACTTTAATCATGTAATTGTTGGTAAAGTTGTTCTAAATTGGTTACATATTCTTTCTCAGAAAACCGATTGGCAATAAATGTTTGAGCATTTTTACCCATTTTTTCTAACTCGTTTTTGGGCAATTTACTGAGAACAGAGAGCTTTTGATCTAATTCGAATTCTGTAGTTGGATTGAACAACCAACCTGTTTTGTTTTCCTCTAAAAATTCAGGAATTCCTCCAACGTTAGAACACAAACACGGCAATCCTTGTTGCATAGCTTCCAAAACTGCAATTCCGAATCCTTCTGAAAGTGAAGGTAAAACAAACAAATGAGCTTTTGCTAAGTACTTTTCGGGCTCTGCAGAAAATCCGATAAACTCTATTTGTTCTGTACAATTCAGTTGCACACAAAGCTGTTCCAAATTAGTTCGTTCTCTACCATCACCAACTAAGATCAATTTTGATTCTTTATTTTCTAATTGTGAAAAAGCTTTGATTAGTAATTGTTGGTTTTTTACCTTTTCTAATCGTCCCACGCAAACAACAGTAAATTCGCCCGAAAGTGTTCTTTCGAATTTTTTTTTGGTACTTACAGGATTATATATTACGGTTCCTTTTGCAGAGTTTATCTCGCCAATTTTAATAAGAAATTCTTTCACAGCTCTAGACACGCAGATGACTTTGTTGCAATTTTTATAAACCCATCTAAAAATTATCTGTGCTTTTTTAGAATGCGATGGAAATCCGATTTCTTCTGCAATTCGGACTTTAACACCCGCTAATCTAGCTGCAATTATTCCATGAAAATTTGCTTCTGCTGCTGCAGTATGCACCACATCGGGTTGTATTTTTTTGAACCATTGGTATAAAATCCATATGTTTTTTAGGTTGGTTATGTGTACATTTTGATTGAAAATAGTAACGTTAAATCCTTTTTCTTGTAATGTTGTAGCAGCATGGCCACCATGCCCAATTGCAGCAAAGTAATACTCATGGTTAAGCATTGAGGCATCTTGAGTGAATGAAATGTATTTTCGCTCTTGGCCACCATAATCAAGTAAAGTTGTGAGTCGGACTATTTTCATAGGTAAGCTTACTTATAGTTCAAAATTAGCCTTTATTTAATAACGATTTTAATTTTGTTAGTAGTGATTGTACGAATACTTTTTCTAATGCGTATACAATGGTAACATAGGTAATCGAGCCTAAACTGACTTTTAAAAGTAGACTTTTTAGCAAGGCTATATCGGTTAAATAGTTTATTATAAGTAGTACTATTGCCATTCCTAATGTGGCGAATAGTGTACTTCTGAGGGTCATAAATGCTTCTGCTATTGTTGTGTTCAATTGCTTTAAAGCTGTGCTGTAGATTGGAAAAAACAAAAGCATAGAGGCCAATAAATAGCTGTAGGCCATACCTACTATTCCGAAATTTACACCTATTGAGAAGGCAATAATTAGCACAAAATTTACTAACAAAGATATTTTAAAAGCAATGTTTGCTTTTCCTAACGAATTATAAATCATGCCGTTTAACGTTACAATGGATTGTACTGCACCAACTATACTTAAAATGGCAAGCACCGGAATCATAGCTTCCCAACTCACGCCAAAAAAGAACAATACAAATTCTTTAGAAATTAATGAAAGCCCGATCATCGCCGGAAAAGTCAGTAAAGCAATACACTTTATGATGCGTAAATAGTATAATTTTAAGGTTGGGATATCGTCTTGTTTTTTAGAAAAGGCAGGAAATAACACTTTGGTAATGACGGATGAAATATTTTTTAACGGAAGCAGCATTAACGAATAGGCTCGCGTGTAGATTCCGAGGTCGGTACTTCCAAGCACTTTTGCAATGATAAAATTATCATAATTCCGCGACCAATAGTTGACGGATGTATCGCCTAATACATTCAAGCCGAAACGAGATAATTCTTTAATTTTTTCGGTATTAAAAATAAATGATGGATACCATTTGGTAGAAAACCAATACAGTAATGAGTTCATCGTTGAAGTACATAATGTCATCCAAACAATTGCCCAAACTCCATAATTATTCACGGCGAGATAAAACGCTATCGAGTATCCAACTCCAATGGCAATCCAATTGAATATCACTTTTTGTTTGAATTTGAGTTCTTTTACCAACAAATTCGATTGCACGCTGGTAAGTGAATTAATGATGAATGATATACTAATCACACGGACCAAAAGTGTCAATTGTGGTTCGTTAAAAAACCAACTTAGTATAGGTGCTGCAGCGAAGAAAAGTAAATATAAACCACATCCAATAAGTAGATTGAGCCAAAAAACAGACGAATAATGTTGGTTATCAGCATCTTTTTTTTGAATGAGTGCTGTACCGAATCCCATGTCGATAAACAATACGGCGAAGTTTGAAAAAATCGTAACAGTTCCCACTAAACCAAAAGCCGATGGTGGTACTAATCGAGCCAAGAAAATTCCGAACGCGACAAACACAATTTGTGTCACGATTTGGTCACTGAACGACCATAGTAAACTGGATTTGACTTGTTTTTTTAAACTCATTTTAACTTAAAATGGTGTTCCATTTTTTTACGATTGCATCAGTAAGAAAGTGATTTTTAATGGCCTCGGCATTGTGTTTTGATGTTTCTTTTTCAGCTTCAAAATTAGTTATGATGAAATCGATTTTTTCAGTAATTCTTGAAAAATCAATTACTTCATGGTACGTTAATTTTGCATTCAAAAACGTTTTGTAAGGCAACCACGAACCTGTCATTACGATACAGCCAGCATACAGCATTTCGAGCATGCTACCACTTAATGCATCCGAAATAGGCAAATGAATAAATACATCCGTTGACAAGCGCGAGAGCGCCAATTCTTCCTTAGAAAAAAAATGTTCAATAATCGTGTACGAGCATTCCGATGCCTTTAATGTATTGATTAGTTTATTTTTATAGGATTCTTTCTCGGTAGCACTGATCCCGTAATTCAGGTTAATGATGAGGTGTAGTTGTCTTGCATGTACTGATTTTTGAATTTGATCAATAATCTCTAAATGATTGTTAAACGGACTTCCATTATGACCTATTAAAACATTTAATTTATCGGTTGCAAATCCAAATTTCGTTTTGAAAGCCGCCATTTTTTCTTCATTATTCTGTAGCACATCCATGTGATTATAGGTGATTGCGTCTACGGGGAACATAGTGATTTGAATTTTATCGAATAAGTTTCTTCCAAATTTTGAAAGAATAATTTCACGTAATTCAGCCGATTGACACGTTATTGTTGTAGCTCTATTGAGCGCTTTTTTGACTATATGAAAATTTAAAATATCACTTGTCCGTAATAAATCAGAACCCCAAAAGGAACAAACAATTTTTTTATCTTTTGGAACTAAAAACAGTTCTCTTAGATAACTGTATTGCATGAAATGAAAATGAAAGATATCGCATTCTGCAAAGTGATTATTCTGAATAAAAAATGCCTGTGCTTGAATATGTTTGTAGGCAAAATGAATCGCTTTTTTAAATTTACCTTCAACACCTAGAATGAAAAAAAAAGTGTGATAAAAATGTGAGGTAACAGATGATAACAAAATTGATTTAAAAACAGCAAAAAGAGAAGGTTTAATTTGGATGTGCTCATTGTTGTACATCCACGATTCGTCTTTATGGGTCGCGTTCAAGTCGGAGTAAAAAGGTGCAGTAATAACGAATTGGTCGTTGAACCTCTTGAGAGTTCCATACAAATAGGATAAAAAATTATTTTGTCCTACACCTAAAACCAGTATTTTTTTGCTCATGAATTTTAGATTGTTAACCTTGCAATTGTATCAGTATATTTTGTTTTTTTTATGGTTGGTAAGATATAAAAATATAATTTTATTTGTCACTATCGTACTATAAATGATTATTAAGTTTTATACTATTTTGTTGTTTGGTATAAATAAAAAAGGCCGTCAATTTGACGGCCTTTTCATTGAGATAAGGAAAACTTATTCTTTAATCAATTGTTTAACTACTACTTCTTCGTTTGAAGAGTTTGTTAATTTAACAACATAGATTCCAGTACTTAAGTCAGAAATGTTTTGAGTAATTGTATTTCTTCCTTCTTCTAATTGAATTGTTTTTGGACTCATTACCATCAATCCGTTGATTGAGTAAATTGCCATTTCAACAGTTCCATTGATTGACGAATCAATATCGATATTGAATTCTCCAGAAGTTGGGTTTGGATACATTTTAGCATTGCTGAATGATACTTCTTCAGAAATTGTCTCTTCAGTTCTTGCACAAGAAATACTAGCTAAAGTACTTGATTTAGCAGCACCAGAAACGCCACATGCATTAGAAGCAGTAACTTTTAAAAGGTTAGTTGCAGAAGCTAATGGTACAGCAGAGAAATCAATTTCTACAGTAGCAGTTCCTTGACCACTTACAATTACAGCACCAGCAGCAGTTAACCAAGTGTATGTTGCAACACCAGGAGTAGTACTACTTGCAGTAAATGTTTTAGTAGCACATCTTGTGAAGTTTAATCCACCTGTAGAAGTTACAGTTACAATTGGAGAGAATGTAGTAGCAATAGTAAGTGTGTTGTTAGTGATACTAGCACCAACACCGTTTACAGAAGAGATTACAACTGTTTTCACTGGTAAAGTAGCTAAGTTAGCTGGATACGTTACAGAGAAAGTTAAATCGCTTGTAGATAATGTTTCAGTAGTATTTGATGGATTACTAGCAGAAGTTACTACTGAACCAGTTGGAGCAGTAATTACGTATGAATTAGCTAATAAAGAAGCAGTCATCGTGTAGCTGTATGTGTTTCCACCACAAACTCCAGTGATTTGACCGCTAACAGTAGTCACTGCTAAAGGAACAGCAGCGCTCACTTTTAACAATTTAGCTGTAGAAGAAGTTGCAGGAACTAAAGCAGCATTGTTAGTGATAGAAGCACCGATACCGTTTACAGCTTTTGCACCTAAGTACAATGAAGTAATTCCAGGAGCAACACCAGCGAAGTTTACAATAATTTCGTTTGTGTTACCACCGCTTATTTGGTTTACACCAGCAGGTAATTCCCATTGGAACGAAGAAGCTGTAGTTGTAGTAGCTGTAACGCCAGCAACTAATCTCAAAGGAGTAGTAGTACCAATGAATTTACTAACAACAGTTACTGCAGTTGTAGTGCTTACAGCATCGTTGAAAAGTTTTACAGTTGAAGGTGCAGCTGGAATAGCAGCAGTGAATTTTTTCAATTTAGAATTTTTAACCACAGTTGTACTAGCTACAGTGTAAGTAGAGGTAGCATTAGTACTAGGAGGAATAATTCCAGTGAAAGCTTCATTGTAAGAAGTATAATATAATCCTGGGATGATATTGTTAGCTACAACATCTGCATTAGCAGTATTTAATGTAGTTGAAGTACCTACACCATTTTTAGATTTTACACCAAAGTATAAAGCAGTAGTTGATGGATTAGTAACACCAGCAAAATTAACTAAGATTGCAGGTAAGTTACTTTCAATTACAGTACCGTAACGTGGGTAAGGTTGAGAAGTAGTTCCACCATAAGCAGCAGTTCCAAATATTCTTTGGACACAAGTCGAAACCGTAATTTCTGTTGGAACACCATTTACATCAACAGTATATTTGTTATAAGTAATAACCCAAAATTTATTTCCTGATTGAGTTGGTGCAGCAGATGGAGCTAAAAATGGCTCAGCAGTGAAAGTAAGCGTTGTAGTTACAGGAGCAGGAGTTCCAGCAGGGAAAGATAAACTTACACCAGCAGGCAATTCCCATTGGTATGCACTAGCACTTGAAATTGTAGAACAAGTTAATGTTAATGGAGTTGTTGAACCCATGAATTTAGCATAACTTGTAAGAGCAGTTGTTGGGTTTGGAGAACCTGGGTTTTTGTTCATCATTGTGATAACCGCAGGAGCTAATGGTAAAGCTTTAGTAATTAATAATGATTTAGCTAAAGTTCTACAACCGTTTGCATTTACCGCTTGAACTTGGATAGATCCAACGTTACCCGCACCACCTGGTGAGTTAGCGAAATTAACAGTAATAGAGTTAGTACCGATACCAGCAACGATGTTAGTTCCGTTTGGTACAGTCCATAAATATGATAATGAACCGTCAACGAATGGAGGAATAGTATAAGTGAATTGAGCAGTTGTTCCGATGTAAGGACCAACAGCAGTAGCAGAAGTTGAACCTACTGGACCAACACCCACAATAGTACCAATTACTTCAGTAGGCAATGCATTTGTAGTAACAGTTAAAAGTACTCTTGCACTTTCGATTCCACCACCATCTACTTGAGAAACGTAGTAATTTTTAACACCAACCACAGTTGTAGCAGGAGTTGGAGCAGTAGTAGTGAAAGTTCCACCAGTTGCCGCAGTATACCATCTCAAAGAAACACCTGTAGTTGTTAATGTAGCCGTTAATGGAGTAGCAACTGCACCTTTACAATACGTAACGTTTGTTACAGATGGAGTAGTACCCACAACAACATTTACGAAAGGAGCAATACCAGAATCTGTAAAATCAGCACCCGATAACGCTACACCAGCAGGTCTGTAATCTAAACCTAAGTACGTATTTGTACCAGCGTATGGTAATGTTAAAAGACCAGCACTAGATGTTAAAAAACTATTGTTGTTAGTAGTAAACCACGTGTTTAATGAAGTTGGGTTGATACCACCTGTGAAAGACGGGTTGGCTGTACCAGCTATAATGTTGTTTCTGAATTTTAACGTTCCAGCATTTGCATTAGCTACTGCAGCAGCACCATCGATGAATACGAAGTTATTTTTGTAATCCATAAAGATGGAGTTATACACTTTTAATTGTGTAGCTCTTCTTAAACGCAACGCTCTTTCGTGACCTGTAGCTAAAGGAGAAACAGGAGCTAAAGTGGCACGAACCGCTGGTCCGACCATAGTAATGTTAGTGAAAATTGCAGATGTGTTATCTAACGGAGTAGTAACAGTAGAACCCGCTGGGTTATTATCTGACTCAAAACCTTCCGATGTAGAAACCGCTGGGTTATCCGCTACTCCTGGGTCTTTTACAGATAGAGCGAATTGAACAATTCCTTTGTAACCATTATCCGTATCAAAATCGTCATCAAGAGTTCTGAAAGCTACTAAGTGTTTACAGTTTACTGAACCACCAAACCACTCAAAAGCATCATCATTAGCATAAGAAACCTGAACATAATCAATTGTAGTTCCTTTACCAACTGCACCCATGGTTAATCCATTAAGTTCGTTGTTAGGAGAGAACACATATCCACCAAATTCGATACGAACATAACGTAAAGTACCTGAATTATCATTATCATCTGGTGTTAAACCACCACCGTACTCAGTGTTTACGTTAGCTGTAATACCTTCAATGTTGTTTACACCATTGTTGGTATTGAATTTAGCTCTACCCAAAAGTACAACTCCACCCCAGTCACCTTGTTGTCTTCCTTCAGCAACAGTTTTTCCAGAAGTAAATACAATCGGACTTGTAGCAGTACCGATAGCGTTTAATTTTGCTCCTCTAGTAACTACCAAAGCAGTCCCGTTGTTAGTGAATAAACCTTTTACAACAACACCCGGTTGAATGGTCAAAGTTGCATTGTTTCTTACATAGATAATTCCAGTAAGTTTGTACGTTCTTCCAGCTAACCACGTAGTGTTAGCAGTGATGTCAGTAGTGACATTAATTACAATAGCCTCATCCAAATAAGGCTCATTTTTTGGATCAAAACTTGTCCAATTGTCGGTCCACGGTGCCGTTGGAGCCGGAGCAAACGCACCTCGATAAGTGGTTGGCTCAATTTGTGCAGTGACAAAGTTTGCTATAAGCAAAAGCATTGCAATCAAATAATTTTTTTTCATTTTTTTAATAAATTAATTGGTTAATAATATTGCCACAAATTTATGTTGAGAGATTTATAATAATAGAAAATGATAATTATGATTAAATGACTATTTGGTTAAATTAGAATTAAGTACAACAGGCAGAATAAAATAAATTGTTAAGTTAATGCTATCGAATTTACGGCAACTATTGGTATTGTTGGGAAATCGACTTTTTAGAATTTGTTGCCCTTTGTTAACTAAATAAGCTGTTTTTTTTTGGAGACAGCTTACTAGAAACAAACTAACAATAACTTCTAATTATAAATGAGAAAAATTAAAAGTTGTAAGTGATGGAAAAAGAAAAAGTTCTTCCAAATGTCGTTCTCGAAATCACCGCATCGTCACGTTCGCTGTAACCATCTTCATAATGATAATCACCGGTAAATATTTGATTGGCTAACGTTTCAATTGTACCATATTGTGTCGTATCGGCGTAAAAGTTTTGATATAAAATTAAATCTTGAGCTAGAATATTTGAAATATTCAACTTAAGTTCCATCTTTTTCTTCATCAGTGATTTTGAAACCTGCGCATCTAAAAAAGTTCTACCTTTTTCCCAAATAGCTGGCTTTCCTTGTGCTTCAGTAAATCGGATTCTATTTCCAGCTCTATTTATATTAGCAGAAAATGACCATCCACTATCTGTATTTAAATACTGAATTCCGCCATTAAATACATAAGGTGATTGTCCCTGTAATGGTCGGCTAGTTTCTATTTCAGCCGAATTTAAATTAGATACATCCACCACCGATTTGATGATTGAAACATTCGAGAATAAAGTAATATCTTCTAGAACTTTTGGAGTATTCTTAGTAAAAATAGAACTTAAGAGTGTTCGAAATTCGAACTCTATACCGCTATTTTTTGCACTGGCTGCGTTTTGATAGATAACAGTTCTGTTATTAATAACTTGTTGAATCTCTATTGGATTGTCAAATTTTTTATTAAAGTAAGAAAACGATAGTATTTGCCCTTTACCCGGATACAATTCGTAACGTATATCTATGTTTTTTATAGTCGCCGTTTTTAAATCTGGATTTCCTTGTGTAAAAAATTGTGTGGTAAAATCGTAAAATCCAAATGGTGCGAGCTCTCTAAATTCAGGTCTATTCAATGTCTCTGAATAGCTCAATCGAAGGTTTTGCTTTTTATTGATAGAAAATATTAAATTGGCTGAAGGTAAAAACTCATTTTGTCTTTCATTCAGTTCTAAAAATGTATCTTCGGTTAATCTAGAGTCTAATTTCTGTAAAAAATCTTCTAAACGTACGCCCCAAACCAATCTAAATTTTTTGTAACGATTGTCAAGCATAATATAGGCTGCTCTCAAATCTGCCGATGCGGTGTAGGCATCAGTAAATTTGGTATAGTCACCAATCGTAAATCCATTTACACCCGGCGAAATAACACCCATATTTGGCAAACTAAATATGGTTTCTGCTGGCTGATTTAACAATGTTTGATCAAACGTTCCACCCGAATTCAATTGATTATAATTCAATTGTCTTGCAAAAAAACTACGTTCTCTAGCTTGTAGGAATGCTCCCGTTTTAAATTCATTGATAAAGTCCTTCCCAAGGTTAAACTTTTTTGAAACATCAATTTTACCTCCTTTAATACTTTCATCATTTTCAGAAAAGAACATTCCACCAGCGTAATCAGGTCCTCCGGTATTACCTAGGATGATAGCAGTTGGAATGTTGTCATTTGGGTTACTGCTATTGGGGTCGGAGATGACGTAACTATTATTTCTTAAGTTAGGAATGGATCGTTGAATATCACTGTAGAAAGCATTCCATGCCACTTTGATTTTTGGGGTTGGAAAATAGTTTTCTACATTCAATTGTCCAGAATAAATTATATTACTGGTAAACCAGCGAACGTCCGATTTAATTAGACGTGGTGCATCTACTACTGTTCTTTCCGATTCTTGAACTAAATCGCTAGAATTAATACTATAAACGTTTTTTAAGCTAATCGTGTGATTCGGATTAAATTTAAATGAAAAATTTGCTAAACCTGCAGTTAAAACTTGTTCAATATAGTTATTGTCATCAATTCTACCCAAAGTTATTGGCGGTGCATCATTTGGATTTTCGTAATCGAAATTTTCGGTTGTATTGAAAGTATTCGTTTTCGTGTTCGACAGTGAAAATAGAATTCCCAAAACCCGTTCATTAAATTTTATATTTCTTCCAATGGAGTATTGAAAATTAGTGTTGGGTCTGAACTTATCATCGTTGATAGTCCAATCAAATTCGAATGTCTTGGCGATGGCTGCTTTTTCTTGAAACGATAAAGTGCCAAATACCTCTGTCGTCGGAATAGTAGACGGAAGGTCTCGAACACCATTATCAAAACCAATCCAATCGGTTCCACTTCCTTCATAGGTTCTTTGCTCTTTGAAAGTGGTGATGGTATTGAACCCTGTTCCGATACTGATCATTTGAAAATTTTTATCTGGAACAGCTTTGGTGTTAATCTGTATTACACCACCTGCAAACTCACCAGGTAAGTCTGGCGATGCTGTTTTGGTAATAATTAAATTGTCCAAAATATTGGATGGGAAGATATCAAATGAAAATGCTTTACGATCAGGTTCGGAACTTGGTAGTGGGGCACCGTTAAGTAACGCGACGTTGTATCGATCGTTCAATCCACGGACAATCACAAACCTATTATCTTGCACACTTGCACCGCTAATTCTTCTCAATACATCGGAAGTAGTCCGGTCTGGAGTCTTTTTGATCGTCTCCGCAGAGATACCATCGGAGACACTTATGTTGTTTTTTTGCATCGTAAGTAACGATTTAACCGATTCGGCTTTTGCTCTTGTTCTTGTAATTACTACTTCTTCCAACTGATTTTTCGCCTCTTCTAAAGTTGTGTTAAGTTCAGTTGGTTCTTTAGCAACTACTATTACTTCGGATACTTGTTTGGTTTTATATCCCATAAAGCTAAACTCCACCTCATAAGTTCCTGCAGGTACATTTTTTAAAAAAAATTTTCCATCAAAATCAGTTACTGCGCCAAGTTTTAGTGATTTAATAACAACATTGACACCCGTGAGTGGGGTTGCATTAGAATCATCAACAACAGTCCCTGTGATGCTTCCGTTTTGTGACCATGCAAAAGCACTAAAGATAAATAATAAAGAGAAGTAAATTTGTTTCATAAAAAAAGGGTTCATATCTAAAACTGCAAACTAACTATAAATTCAAATGAACCACGTTAACTGAAAATTAATAATTTATGAATTGATATGTTAATCTTATTAAGCACATTTTTTAGCAAAAAACTACTGTTTTCTCAGTGATTACATAGGATTGTTGTGCCACTATTAAAAGGATAAACCCTATATCATTTTACTTAATTGTTTATAAATTGTTATCTATTATGTTTGACCCTTTGAGTAATAGTAAAAAAAAATATATTTGCCCAAATTATCGATTTTAACACTTTTTGGATGTTATGAAAAACACACTGTTTGTTCTGTTATTTGTTTTTTCTTTTAGTTTTTCTTTTTCACAAAACGAGGAAGATGCCACCGCAGTTAGTGGCGATTCGGCTAAAAATTCTGCGGATACTCTTAAAGTAAGTATTCCGGCCACTACCAATAATTATAGATGGAGGATTGAAATAGGAGCCGGCGAAAGTCGTGGGATAAGTCCTTTTTCTGAAGGATATTTTTCCGCTAACAGCAAAAAGAAGTTTGGGGTACTAGACATCAACTCTGTTACCTTAGGCGCAACCTATACCTACTCGAAATTATTGGGATTTAAAATGGATTTTTCTTTTGATCGTTTTAAAAACAAAGACAACAAAAGTCTTCCCTATGAAGTAGCTCAATTTCGTACTTCTATTCAAGGAATAATCAATTTGAATAGTATTTTGAATTATCAGAAAAGTACGTCGCGTTTTAGCTTTATGTTCCATTCTGGTATAACACTTTCATCTATGCGCGAAATTAATACGAGTGAAGATCCTATAATTGGTTCAAATGAGCTAAATGGCGGAGTCATTGTGGGTATCACTCCGATGTACCGCATTGCACGTAGGGCTTTTGTTTATTTTGATTTTAGTTCGATTTATAATTTCCGTCAGCATTATACTTGGGATGGTGAATACGCTAAACCTAGCGATAATTTGGCAGGTCAGATGATTAATGGTTCGTTTGGAATTAGTTATGCATTAGGCAAACAGTTGAAATGGGAGTTTGAGGATGAAGAACTTAAAAAATTAAAAGAAGAAAACGATGCGCTCGAACAGCGTGTGGGAGATTTGGAAACCATGATGAATGATGTAGATAAAGATGGAGTAGCTGACTATTTAGATAGCGAAAATAATTCTATTGCTGGAGTGGCAGTAGATAGTCGCGGTGTAATGGTTGATTTGAATAGAAATGGTGTGCCTGATGAATTGGAACGCTATTTTGATAAAACTTACGGAACGCCGACTAAAGGTGCAGATGGAATTACAAAATCTACTGCTACATCAGACACTGATTTCTTAGAACGTTCGATCAATGAAGGATATATTACCGTATTTTTTGAGTCTAACAGTGCTAAACCAAATACCTATTCTACTGACGGAATTAATTTCATGCTTACGTATTTGAAATCAAATCCGAATGCAAATATTGATATTATTGGATATTCTGATGAAATTGGTGATAGCGCTAAAAATGCAAAATTGGCCTTGGCTAGAGCAAATAATGTAAAGAAAACTCTAGTTAAATCGGGTATTGATGAGTCGAGATTGAATGTGATTTCAGGAGGAGAAGACACCTCGGTTGATCCTGATTCAAAAGAGGCCCGAAAAATGGTACGAAAAGTAATTTTTAAACTCAAATAGTGTTTTTTAGTATTTGATTAATGACACAAGATGAACCATTGCAAATTAGTTACCACATAAGGTTAATATTAATTTTGTAGTTTTTGTTTAATATTATTTGGCAGGGTTTGAGTCCTTCAGGGCTTGAACCCTTTTGTTGTATAAATGGTTGTTATTACTACTATTTGCTAAATTTCATAAACTGTAGGTTACAGGTTCAATCCTTTCTGGGTTTTCTGGTCGTTAGACCATCTTGATAGTGCAACAAATTTTGTGGAGCTCATTTCAAATCTTTCTCCTTCAATCGTAATTCTTAAATAGATGGGTGCGTGGCCTAAATTATTAGCTTTTGTTCTCTTTATATAAAAGAGTGTAGAAAATTTTGTTTGCATTTTAGGTGAATTTATAGTAATACTAAATTTACAATGAACGAATCTTGTTTGCAAGATGTCCACTAGCTGAACGCCTTATTGCAAAAGTATTTGCGATAAGTTCGGCGCCGGTGCTTTTTTAAAATCTAGTGACACCGATTAGGAAACCTTAATAAGGTGATTACATCAATAATCGGAAATGATATAAAAGCAAAAACCTCACTAAATCATACAATTTAGTGAGGTTTTGAATAAAATGATAGTTTTAAAGTGGAGAAGATGGGGCTCGAACCCACGACCTCTTGACTGCCAGTCAAGCACTCTAGCCAACTGAGCTACATCCCCAAAGTGAGGCAAATATAAGTACAAAAATCAGTTTAGCCAATAAAATTTATAATGGATTATATATTAGCAGATTATATTTTTTAGTTTGATTAAAAAGAGCGTAAATATTTTTTTATTCAACCAAAAAGCACTATAATTGCCTCTTATAAAAAACATAACAAACTATTAACATTTTAAACCACAACAATGAAAAAAATTTTACTATTACTTACAGTATTTGCAGGGTTTAGCTCATTTGCTCAAACCATCGTAAGTACAGCAGCTCAAAACAAAAAAGTTATTTTGGAAGAATTTACTGGTGTAAATTGCGTTTTTTGTCCACAAGGACACGTTATTGCAAACAACATCAAAAATGCGAATCCATCAAATGTTTTCTTAATTAATATCCATGTTGGAAATTTTGCAACTCCTGGTGCAGGTCAACCTGACTTCAGGACAGCATTCGGAACAGGCATAGCAAATCAAAGTGGATTGACAGGATATCCTGCCGGAACAGTTAACCGTTCACAATTTGCTGGATTAGCTCAAAATGGCGGTACTGGAACTGCAATGAGCAGAAATAATTGGAGCAATGCTTCCACTCAAACCTTGGCTCAAGCTTCTTATGTAAATGTTGCGACCACTGCTACGATTGATGTGAATACAAGAGTAATGACCGTATTGGTCGAAGCGTACTACACTGGAGCAAGTCCTGTAGCAACTAACAGACTGAATGTTGCATTCCTTCAAAATAATACATTAGGGCCACAAACAGGAGGAAACATGGGTAATGAATACAACCACCAACACCGTTTAATTCACATGTTGACAGGTCAATGGGGAGAAACTCTTACTACAACTACTGCAGGTACTTTTGTTACTAGAACGTATACGTATACCATTCCAGCAGTGTACAATAGTATCGTTGCAGAAATGGGTGAATTTGAAATTGTTGCCTTTGTAGCTGAAGGACAGCAAAAAATTATTTCAGGTAATGGAACAACACCAACTTACACAGGTTTAGTTTCTAATGATGCTAAAATAAAAGAGGTTAAAGAAATTTCAGAGCAGTGCTTAACAAGTTTGGCGCCAAAAGTAGAGATTCAAAATAATGGACAAACTGCGCTAACAAGTTTACCAATTACGTATTCAATCAATTCAGGAACCCCGCAAGTATTCAATTGGACTGGTAACTTAGGAGCTTTAGCTCGTGCAACAGTTACTTTACCTTCTATTGCTTACACATTACAACCTAGTAATATTCTAAATGTGTCTATCCCCGCAGATGACAACGCATCAAATAATGCAGGATCTGAGTCGTTTGCAAAAGCGGTTGAAACGGATAAATCAAATCTTACCATTAGAATCACATTAGATCAATATGGAAGTGAAACAGCATGGACACTTCGCAATTCTGCTAACGCCATTGTTGCTCAAAGCCCAGTTTATGCTAATGCAGGTGGACCAGGTGCATATCCACAGCCAGACATTAATTTAAATGTTGCTAATGATTGTTATACATTTACTGTTACAGATTCTTATGGTGACGGTATGAGTAGTACTCAGTATGGTTTAGGTGGATATCAAGTACTTGCTGACGGAGTTTTAATTTCAGGGATTTCGGGTGGAGTTTTTGGAGGTTCAGATGTAAGAAAATTTGGAGTTGCCAATCCGTTAAGCAATGCTGAATTTGCTTCTAGCACTATTTCAATTTATCCTAACCCTTCTAATGGAATTCTAACAATCAACAGTGAAATCAATGTAGACGTAACTATTATTGATATTACGGGTAAAGTTGTTTTCACTAAAAACAATGTTTCTAATAACGAGTCAATAAACTTGTCTGGTTTACAAAAAGGTGTATACTTAGCAAAATTAAGTGCTGAAGGTGTTGACCAAACTAAAAAAATAATTTTAAATTAACTCATCAAATCAACCCTAATTTGAATATTAATTAGGGTTGATTCTATTGAAAAAAAATAATGTCATGAAAAAAACAGTACTTTTAATAGCTCTTTTAATCAGTCAATTAGGGCTTTCGCAAATCGCTTTAACAAGTAATGGAGTTCCTGTTTCAAATGGTGCCGTGCTGGCAAAAAGTGTAATTGGATATCCTGCAGCCGAAATTTTGTTTAGAATTAGAAATAACGGATCTACCACAACTAATGTGTGGGGAAAATGTGAAAGTTTATTAAATAATAATGGGTCATTGTTTCAATTTTGTTTTGGAGATTCTTGCTTTGGAGAGGTTCAAGCAGGTGTAGTTTACCCTAATGAAGGAGTAGTTTTAGCTCCTAATGCAAGTAATGGAAATTTTGACCACTTCTTAAATGAAAATCCAGGTAATGGAACTTATCCTCTTGATTTTGTATTTCGATTTTTTCAGACAAATCAGAGTACTCCCGGTGGAGCAGAAGTGGGGAATTCTATAACGGTAACCTACCGATACGATCCTAATCTATCAATTGACGAAATAAATCAATTGCAAAATTCAGGAGTTATTATTAAATCAACTGTCGTTGCAAACGAATTAACTTTAGATGTTTTAAAAGGCGCTGCAATGACTATTTATGATTTGAATGGAAAAGCAGTTCACAAAACAAATTTAAACTACGGAATACAATCTATTGATGTTTCTGATTTAAGTTCAGGTGTATATGTAGTTAGTTTTACTAACGAAGAAGGAAACTCTTCCACTAAGAAAATCATCAAAAAATAACTACTTCTTACAGTAAAAAAAGAGGCTCACAAATTGATGTGAGCCTCTTTTTTTTATAAAGAATTGATCCAGTTTTCAATCAATTCAATTGCTTCAGTATGTCGTTTTGTCCTTCCCAACGGCGGCATGATGTAAAGCAAGTCGTTCTCGGTATTGATCCGATAATGCAATATAGACTGGCCCACATTTCCTGGAGTAACCGTTATACTATTGTATCCTTCCAAATAATGATCAGCTACTGCAGCAACACCCATGTTCCTTGGATCAGTAGTTTGATTAAAGGCAAAGCGAAGATTATGAGCAAAAGCTTCTCCACCATCAACATGACAATGTGCGCAATTAGCGTCAAAATACGATCGAACTCTTAAGTTTAATGACTTCGAAGTGTCTTTAAAATCAACTGTAGAATTAATTGTTGAAGGCAAATTATCTTCTAAATAACCAAATTCAATAAGTTTATCCAATTGATTCTTTAAGCCATCAGTATATTGTAGAGAATGATTAATGTTTTGAGGTTTGATGCCAAGTGGTTCGATTGTTTCGGTGTTAAATCTCGAATGACAGCGCAAACACTCAAAATCAACCTCTGGTGTGCGATAATCAATAGTATGCGTTATGTTATTTGCGTCAGACCAGCTGATTACTCGTGTAGTGCTTTGGGTTGTTAAGAAAGCTTCGGTCTGTTGATCGTTCCATATGTAATTAGCAAAAATCCAACCTGTCGCTTTGCGAATCATTAATCGTGTTTCGATTATTTTTGTAGAATTTGTAGGCTGGACATTGTTGTAATAAAAGACCTTTATTAAAGCGGCACCAACTGGTAAATTTAATATCGTGTGATCACTTTGATAGGATGCTGTAGTTCCGTTTGGCATCCAAACAAACCGTTTCTTTTCTGCATAATCAGTAAAAAGCTCTGTAATAGGGCGGTACGAAATTACTCCATAGGATGGCACTAAGTTTTTTAAATCACCGGAAAAAAACTGATAGTCGGATAATTTGGGATAGGGAACTTGCGTTAAATCTAATACAACCGGCGTCGTAGGCACATTTGTATATTCCTCTTCGGTAGTGCTGCACGAAGTCATAGCCAGAAAAATGCCAAAAAAAACGAACTTAACTATTTTTAGATTTTCCCCCATGTTGTTTTTTTAAAATGCCGTATTGAGAGACACTGACACACCTGAACTTTCGGGTACAAATCGACACACTCCACCCACACAAACTAATCCACCGCGTTGTCTACCATAATTAAGGGCAATACGAGTAGATTTTTTGCGGAAAGCTCCACCAATATTATAGTAATGGTTTTGTGCATAATCTAAATCGTTTCCGTAGTTGTATAAGTCTGAAACATACATCGAGAATTTCGAATTGATGTTGAATTCAACAGTCGCTCCGGCCCAATTCTTTCTGTCGTAATCAGCCCACATATGTTCTCCCATTACTCTAATAGATCGAGTAGCAGTAAATTTATAGGTTGCTTCTGCAGCTACAATGTTGGTGTTTACTTCACCAATTGCATCTTCAATAAACTTTCTATTGTAGAATTGATTGATGTAACTAAAAATTGATTGCAATTTCGGGCTCCACTTTTTAGTAATTTCGATGTTGTAGTCAGTATATATTCTTTTACCAAATCCGAAGAAATCAGTAGTATAATTTTGTGGTGTGAACAATAAAAAAGTTCCGCCTAAAGCATTCCAATTAGCAAGATTAACAGCTACTTTTGTTCCGTATTTTCCACCTATTTTGCTTCCTTTTTTAAAATCGTAAAACACATCAATTTGGCCACCAATTTCTCCTGCTTTAACAAAATTAATGTCGGCGATGTTCACACTTGGTTGCGATTGATAAACGTATATATTCGCTAAATTATAATGATGTTGTTTGGTCAAATTCGGAATAAAATTCATGATTTTATCATTAAATGGATTTCCTTTTGCAGCTCGCTCCGAAAAGAAGGCCATGTTTTCCATTCTTCTGAATGACGCGTCAATACCAAATCCTTTTTTTGAATAGCCTAAGTTAAGTAGTAATGCGCTTCCTGGTTTGATCAAATTATTGTCAATAATTCCTGGAGTTTGCACTACAGCATCGTCGGCTTTGTAATTAAATTCAGAAGAAAAGTAAAAAGAATTGTGATTTACATTGATTCTTCCTGCGAAACTATTGGTTACATCGTCAAAATTCGGATCGACTATATCAGTCTTTTCGTCTCGAGCTACAAACGTCAATCCCAATGCGATATCTGTAGTTGCTAATTTGAAAATATCCGATACAACAATTTCTGTATCCGCACCATACACTACACTTTTGGTTACATCAAATCCGGTTCTCTGATTCCCATAAATAGACTTCAAGGTGATGTAATCGGTAGGTTTGAAAATGATTCGTCCGCCGCGCAAAGCATTGTTGATTCCAAGTGCGCGGTCTTCCCAACTTCTAAAAAGTAGTCCGCTTCCAAATTGTTCGTAAAAATATCCAGCTGTTACATCTATTTTTTTATTTCTGTACTGAAGGAAATAGGTTGCGACGTTGGCACCATCGTATTTAGGATTTAGATTCAGTAATGCGTTTTCCATGTAGGATTCACCTTGAATTCCAGCCGACCAGTTCTTATATTTGAAGTTTAAGAAAAGATACGTGTTCGAACGTAAGGGTTGTTCGGGCTGAACCGTCGGATTATCAAATTCGTCGCGCAATCCATTATCGTTTAAATACCATTGAGTATTCGATTCAAATCCACCATTAAAATTGACTTTTTCCTTTTCTTTTTCTTGGGCAAAAGCCGTTATAGACAATAGGCTTAAAAAGAGTAGTTGTTTTATTTTCATTACTATAATGTCTTCAATTTTTCAAACAGTTCGATTTCACTTCCGGGTACATAACCGTTTTGTATGTGAACAATCTTATTGTTTTTAACAACTATAGTATAAGGAATATTTACAATAGATAACGCCCTTTTGAGATCTTGATTAGTATCTAAGAGAATCTTATACGTCCAACCTTTTCCATTAATTAACGGTTTTACCCTTTTTTGAGTACGGGAATCATCAGTAGATACCGCAATAATCTCAAAATTGGCCTCTTTTTTCCAATCTTCTTGAATATCGTTAAGCTCGTCTAACTCATTGATGCAAGGCGCACACCACGTTGCCCAAAACGAAAAGACATATAATTTGTCAGGTTCGTTAAATTCAGTTTTTAGCGTGATTGTTTTTCCATCTAGGTTGGTCAAGTTTAAATCAGGAAAGCTAGTTTGTGCAAAAGCATGTAATCCAATAAAAAAGAAAAGCAACGTTAATTTTTTCATAATAGTTTAGGTTAGAGGTGCAAATAAATAAATAATTATATTAAGATTAAAGTTTTTTTTAGTTTATTTGTATTCAATAATCATGCAAATTTTTATAGTTATGAAAAAGAAAGGTTTTTTAGGTTTAATTTTGGTTTCAATTTTGTTATTCTCTTGTAGTGAAACAGTTGTGATTGAAAATAGACCTGATCAAAGTCCGACTGCTCCACCCATTTCAGGCTACTTTAAAAAGAGGGTTTTAATTGAAGATTATACCGGAACATGGTGCGGCAATTGCACGCGTGTATCCTATGCCATTGAACAAGCCAAAGAGCAATCGGATAAAATAGTTGCAGTAGCAATTCACAACGGGAATGATCCGTTTCATTTTGCTGGAATTGCGCCTCTGAAGAACTTAATTTTGCCGAATAGTCCACTTGCTTTACCCGTTTCAAGGTTGAATAGACTAAACATTTGGTCAACACCAGAGCATGCAAATGTGCAACAGGCAGTAGATTTCACAAGTAACAATTCAACCGTTGGATTAGCTATGAACTCCACGCTTGCAAACGGCACTGTTTCATTGGATGTTAGTGCAAAGTTCTTAGATGATTATTCAAATTTGAAATTAGTGGTGTATCTTTTGGAAGATCATTTAATTTATTTCCAACGTAATTACACTAGTTTTTACAATGGGGTAAATCCGATTTTGGATTACGAACACAATCACGTATTGCGTCAATCATTGACCAATATATTAGGTGAGGACATTACAGGCACTACCAGTGGCAGTACTTTTTCACGAAATTTTACATTTCCAGTTCCTGCTAATATTGCAAACGCAGATAACATCAGTTTTGTAGCCTTTTTAGTAGGCGCCGACAATAAAGCGATTAATGCTAGAGAATCACATATAAATGAAAACCAACAGTTTGAAATCAATCCTTAAAAAATAAATTTCATTATATCAGAAAGGTCACTTTATAAGGTGACCTTTTTTTGTACTTTTGAATTTGAAATTACAAAAATAGAACTAATTATGTACAACTTGCTTCTAGTTCAGTCGGTCAATATTGATGAAAAACTCAAAAATGCGCCCGATTCAGGTTATCAAATCGGAGTAGTGATAGGATGGCTTTTGCCTTTTGTTCTTTTTGTTGGTATTGCCTACTATATGTATTATAAGGCAAAAAACAAGAAAGACTTCGACTAATTTCATTAAATTTGTAGCCTAATTTCGTTTCGATGAGTAAAATCAGAATTACCAAACAATTTTCTTTTGAAACCGGTCATGCACTTTATGGGTATGACGGGAAATGTAAAAATGTACACGGACACAGTTATAAACTTTCAGTAACCGTTATTGGTGAACCTATTTCCGTTGCCACTAATGTAAAATTCGGAATGGTGATTGATTTTTCCGATTTGAAGAAAATTGTCCGAGAAGAAATTGTCGATGTGTTCGATCACGCTACTGTTTTTAATCAAAATACACCTCATGTAGAATTGGCGAACGAACTCAAGAATCGCGGGCATCATGTAATTCTAGTCGATTATCAACCAACTAGTGAAAACATGGTCATCGATTTTGCTAAAAAAATAAAAGATAGATTACCGCAGTCCATCGACCTTCACTCGTTAAAGCTGCAAGAAACCGAAAGCTCGTTTGCCGAATGGTTTGCTTCCGATAATTAAGTGTAAGAACAAGTCGCGACTTGTCCCAGATTATAAGTACAACATGACAATTTCTCCAAACAAAAAAGTTTATTTCGCCTCCGATCAACACTTTGGTGCGCCAACACCCGAAGCTAGTTTTCCGCGTGAACAAAAATTTGTAGCGTGGTTGGATGAAATAAAGCACGACGCCGAAGTGATTTTTCTCTTGGGCGATTTGTTTGATTTTTGGTTTGAATATAAAACCGTTGTCCCAAAAGGATTTGTACGCGTTTTAGGTAAATTGGCAGAACTGCGCGACAACGGGATTCCGATTTATTTTTTTGTCGGAAATCATGATTTATGGATGCACGATTATTTTGAAAAAGAACTCGATATTCCAGTCTACCATGACAATAAAGAATTCACCTTTTCAGGAAAGACGTTTTTAATTGGTCATGGCGACGGAAAAGGCCCGGGTGACAAAGGGTATAAACGCATGAAAAAGGTATTTACCAATCCGTTTTCGAAATGGATTTTCCGTTGGTTGCATCCCGATTTGGGCGTGCGATTGGCGCAATATCTTTCGGTGAAAAACAAACTCATTTCGGGTGATGCCGACGTGAAGTTTTTAGGAGAAGATAACGAATGGTTGGTTCAATACGCCAAGCGAAAATTAGAAACCAAACACTACAACTATTTTGTTTTTGGCCACCGTCATTTACCGATGCAAATTCAAGTCGGAGAACATTCGACCTACATCAATTTAGGCGATTGGATTGGCTATTTCACCTACGGAGTCTTTGATGGGAATGAGTTTTTGATAGAAAAGTACGTTTCGGAATAATTTCTATTTTACGCAGATTCGCGTGAGTGATAGCAGTGGAAATCCTTTTGTTTTGCGGAGGAACGAAGCAAAACAAAAGATTAGAACGGATAGCACGGCCCGAGGGCACGCCCAAATACAACTACCTCAAATCTTTCACCCGCAACTGAACTGTCACACTGCCGTTGTATTCATTTTCATCAATGCAATACGCTATATCAAAAGAAGGTTGCTTTGCAATCGGCAACTTACTTCCCAATCCGAAACCAATAGCGCCGAAACTTTCCGAATTAGTTTGTCTGATATATAATTTTAAATGTTCGTCATGCTGACCTAAGGTTTTGGCATAACCCGTATCTTTTACGTTTTTACTCACAAAAACGGGCGTTCTGTTTTGAGGACCGAAAGGCTCGAACTGATTGAGAAGGCGAATTAATTTCGGATTAATATCGGCTAAATTGAGTTCGGCGTCGACTTCAATTTCGGGAATCAACAATTCGGGTGCCAACGTTGCTCGCACGGTGCGTTCAAAAGCTGCTTTAAATGTGGGGTAGTTTTCTTCTTTCAGGGTCATTCCGGCGGCATACATGTGTCCGCCAAACTGTTCCAAATGTTCCGCGCACGCTTCCAACGCATTGTAAATGTCAAAGTCTTTTACCGAACGTGCCGAAGCCGCTAATTTGTCGCCGCTTTTGGTAAAAACAATCGTCGGTCGGTAGTAGGTTTCGATCAAGCGCGACGCTACAATTCCGATGACGCCTTTGTGCCAATTTTCTTGATACACTACGGTTGTAACATTTTCTTTTTCGTCGTTGCTTTCAATTTGCGCCAAGGCTTCGATGGTAATTTGTTTGTCCAATCCTTTGCGGTCGCTGTTGTGTTGTTCGATTTCGGCAGCAAACACTTCGGCTTGTTCCAAATTGAATTCGGTCAACAAGGCTACGGCTTCGTTTCCGTGTTTGATGCGTCCGGCAGCGTTGATGCGCGGTGCGATGATGAACACTACGTCGGTTATCGTCAATACTTTTTTCTTGATGTTTTGAACGAGCGCTTTGATTCCGGGACGCGGATTCGTATTAATTACTTCCAATCCGAATTTGGCCAACACGCGATTTTCGCCCGTCATCGGAACGATATCGGCGGCGATGGCGGTGGCAACTAAATCGAGATACGGAATCAAATCGTCTATGGATTGGTTGCGATTCTGTGCCAAAGCTTGGATGAGTTTAAAACCCACGCCGCAACCACACAATTCGTCGTACGGATACGAACAATCGTCGCGTTTTGGGTCTAAAACGGCTATGGCTTTGGGCAATTCGTCGCCCGGACGATGGTGATCACAAATGATGAAATCGATGTTTTTGTCATTCGCGTAGGCGATGTGGTCGATTGATTTAATGCCGCAATCGAGCGCGATGATTAGGGTAATTCCGTTGTCGTCGGCATAATCAATTCCTTTATATGAAATGCCGTAGCCTTCGTCGTAGCGATCGGGAATATAGGTATCGACATTCGGATAATAACTTTTTAGATAGGAAGAAACGAGGGAAACCGCTGTGGTTCCGTCGACATCGTAATCGCCAAAAATCAATATGTTTTCGTGATTAGCAATCGCTTTTTCGATGCGAGCGACAGCTTTGTCCATGTCTTTCATCAAATACGGATCGTGTAAATCGCTTAGAGAAGGGCGAAAAAAAGTACGTGCTTGTTGAAAGGTTTCAATGCCACGCTGCAGGAGTAAAGTGGCAATAATTTCGTCTACTTGAAGTTCGTTTTGTAGTTTCAGAACTTTTTCTTTTTCGGGCTTAGAGGGTATTGTCCAACGCATAATTTAGGAGTTTAGGTTTGTTATTTTGGCTTGTAATTATTATTATTTTGTTTTTAACACATAGAGACATAGATTTTTTAGCTTTAGAAAGAGCTTCGCTTATATAGAATAACAAAGGCGACGTTTAAAAATTTATTTTCTATGACACTCTTTTATTCTATGATTCTATGTGTTTAAAATTTTAATGTTATGTAAAGATAAAAAAAATATTGAAATAAGTTTTAAGGAACACAGTTAACACAGATTAAACGGATTTTCGCAGATTTTTATTCATAAAAAGGCCATTGTAACACAATATAAGTTCCACAATCAAATTTTCATTACTGAAAACTGAAAACTGAAAACTGAAAACTGAAAACTGAAAACTGAAAACTGAAAACTGAAAACTGAACACTGAACACTATTTCTTCCCGCCCACAACAACCACAATTTCCCCTTTCGGCGCTTTAATTTCAAAATGCTTCAATACTTCTTCAGCGCTTCCGCGGATGGTTTCTTCGTGCATTTTACTCAATTCTCTGGAAACAGAAACCGCTCGATCGGCACCAAAATACTGCACAAATTCCCCCAAAGTTTTGACTAATTTGTGAGGCGAAACGTAAAAAATCATCGTTCGCGTTTCTTCTGCCAAGGCCAAATAACGGGTTTGTCGTCCTTTTTTTTCGGGTAAAAAACCTTCAAAGACAAAGCGGTCGTTAGGCAATCCACTGTTGACCAAAGCCGGAACAAAAGCGGTCGCGCCGGGTAAGCAATCGACTTCAATATTGTGTTCAACACAAGCGCGCGTGAGTAAAAATCCGGGGTCGGAAATTGCCGGCGTTCCTGCATCCGAAATGAGTGCAATGGTTTCGCCGCTTTTCAATCGCGCAATAATATTCTCGACGGTTTTGTGCTCGTTGTGCATGTGGTGACTGTGCATGTGCGTCGAAATGTCAAAATGCTTTAGCAATTTTCCACTCGTGCGCGTGTCTTCGGCCAAAATCAAATCGGCTTCTTTCAAAACGCGGATCGCTCGAAACGTCATGTCGTCGAGGTTGCCAATAGGCGTAGGTACAATGTATAATTTAGACATATAGGAGAAAACACAAATTACAGATTGAGTACTGTGTTATTTGTGTAGGATGTTAATCAAATCTTTTTTCCACAATTTCAATAAAACGCTCGGCATAATCATCAACACCTTCCCAATTATTGTAGTCAGGTTTTATGATCTCTTCAATAAAATCTCGAGCTTCTTCAAACGTAGTAAAAGTGTTCAGTTGCGACAAAACGCGATTGAAATCTTCGTTGCTTTCGCTAAAAAGATGTTTTACAAAACCCATACGATCGTTCAAACCTATGTTGATGGTTTTGGCCAATCTGTCGTTAAGTGATTTCGATTTCGATTTTTCGGCTTCTACAATTACTTCGGTTTTATCTTCAATTATTTCTTTTTTGGATGCTGGTTTAGTAATTTCGTTTGGCTTGACAAAAACAGGTTCGCTGTAGTTTTCACCCAATAAATCTTCAAATGAAATTTGTTTGGTTTCTGCTTGTATTTCTTCAATCTGAACTTCAGCAGCAACTTCATGATCGAGACTTGCTTCCTCTTCAATCTCACCCGGATTTTCAGCAGCCATTTCAAAAATAGCTCCGAAATCAACATCTACTGGTGCTTCTTCTGCGGTCTCTTCAATTTGGTCTTTTGTCAGATTTTCATCTGCCACTTCGCTAGCAATTTCAGCGACAATTTTTTGCTCATCTTCTTTTTTAGTTTCGATTTCAGTAACGTTTTCTGTTGCTTTCGGCTCGGCCACAACTACAGGTTCTTTGATGGCAATTGGAGTTTCAATAGGTTTTTCTTCCAATGAAGAACTTATTTTTGCTTCCCAATCTTCAACATTCACTTCCGATTTGGCTTGCTCGTAATTGTCGCCGTAAAACTTTAAAACGGTCAACGCTTCATACAATTTTTGAGTTTCAAGATACAATTGATCCACTTCGGACTTATTTTTTAACTTCAATATGCGGTGGGCAATGCTGAGTAGTTCGGCTTCCAATCTTTTTTTCATAAGTTTAAAGAATTATGATGAGTGCTTGAGTAAATATACTATTTTTGTTTGCGTTACAAAGTAATAAAAAGTATTCAAATTAAAACGTGAAAAGTAAAAAATGTTTCTCGAAAATACAGTAAATCACGAAGAACAATTTGGCTGGATAGAAGTTATCTGCGGTTCGATGTTTTCTGGTAAAACAGAAGAGCTGATTAGACGGTTGAGAAGAGCACAATTTGCGAAGCAAAAAGTAGAAATTTTTAAACCTACCATCGATGTACGTTACGACGAAGAAATGGTGGTTTCTCACAACAATAACGAAATCCGTTCGACGCCAGTTCCCGCTGCAGCCAATATCGCTATTTTAGCCCAAGGTTGTGATGTCGTCGGAATTGATGAAGCTCAGTTTTTTGATGATGAAATTGTAAAAATTTGTAACGACTTGGCCAATTCAGGTATACGCGTAATTGTAGCAGGTTTGGATATGGATTTTAAAGGAAATCCGTTCGGACCCATGCCAGCATTGATGGCGACGGCAGAATATGTGACTAAAGTTCACGCGGTGTGCACGCGCACTGGAAATCTGGCGCACTATAGCTTTCGAAAAGCAGATAATGACAATTTAGTCTTGTTGGGCGAAACGGAAGACTACGAACCTTTAAGTCGTGCAGCGTATTTTAAAGCGATACGTGAAAATTATATTGTTAACGATCCTCAAAATATTTCCGAAAACCTAAAAAAATAAGCGGTTTGACCTATTCCATTCGAAATATCGTACCCATCATTAAAGCCCGATTGGTAGGCAGCAATGATATTGCTTTTATCGATATGATTTCGATTGATAGTAGATCGTTGCAAAATAGCGAAAGCACTTTGTTTTTTGCTCTTGTTGGTCCGAATCAAGATGGACATAACTATATCAACCAGCTGATTGAAAAAGGAGTGTTAAACTTTGTTGTCAGTCAAATTCCGCATGGTTTAGAAGGAAAGGCAAATTTTTTAATAGTTGAAAATACGTTAGAAGCCTTGCAGGTTTTTGCAGCTGCGTACCGCAGTACTTTTACTTTTCCCATAATAGGAATCACTGGAAGTAATGGCAAAACCATCATCAAAGAATGGTTGAATTTTTTACTCAGCCCAGATTACAATATCATTCGTTCTCCTAAAAGTTACAACTCGCAGGTCGGCGTTCCGTTATCGGTTTTAGGCATCAACGAAAAACACAATTTGGGGATTTTTGAAGCCGGAATTTCAACGGTGGACGAAATGGAAAACCTCCAAAAAATCATTCAGCCGACCATCGGAGTATTATCCAATATTGGATCGGCACACGACGAAGGATTTCACGATGCAGGTGAAAAAATCAAAGAAAAACTTAAACTTTTTTCTTCGGTTGAGGTGCTAATTCTCAATAAAAACCGAACGATTGAAGCCTTTCTTAATCCCAAAATCAAAACCTTTTCGTGGAGTTCAGATGATGGAAAAGCCGATGTTTTTATCATCGCCAAAGAGAGTTCGGATCACACTGAGCTAAAAATCACCTACCATAAATTGTGTTTTCAAATTGGTATTCCGTTTCAAGACCAAGCATCGATTGAAAACGCAATTCAGTGTTTGATGGTCATGCTCTATTTGGGCTACGAACAAAATACGATTCACGAACGGATGGCTTTGCTGTATCCAGTCGAAATGCGTTTGAAAGTCAAAAACGGAATCAACAACACAACCCTAATTGATGACAGTTATAGTTCCGATTTTCAGTCGTTGAAAATCGCCTTGGATTTTTTAGAAAGTCAGAAGCAATACAAAAAGAAAACCTTAATTCTTTCTGATATTTTTCAAAGCGGATTGATTACTGAAGAATTGTATTCGAAAGTGTCACATCTTGTTATTTCAAATAAAATCAACCGCGTGATCGCCATCGGCGAGACGATTTCGAGTTTTAAAAATAAGTTTCCAAATTGTCTTGCATTTCCATCTACACAGAAATTTATGGATGAAATTGACCGTATTCCGTTTGAAAATGAAACGATTTTAATAAAAGGTGCGCGCCATTTTCATTTTGAAGAAATCGTATCACTGTTGGAAGAAAAAACACACGAAACCGTTCTCGAAGTCAATCTGAACGCCATTAGTCATAATCTGAATTATTACAAATCCAGACTCAAACCAGCCACCAAAATGATGGTTATGGTCAAGGCGTTTGGTTATGGAAATGGCGGTTACGAAATCGCCAAATTGCTTTCGCACCATAAAGTAGATTATTTAGGAGTGGCGTTTGCCGATGAAGGAATTGCGCTAAAGAGTGCAGGAATAGAAGTGCCAATTATGGTTCTGAATCCTGAAAGCACGAGTTTTGCCTCCATTATTCAGTATAATTTAGAGCCCGAAATCTATTCGTTGAAAGGATTGAATGCCTTTTTAAAATTGGCTGAGCAAAAGAAATTACAGCTGTTTCCTATTCACATCAAAATCGATACGGGTATGCATCGTTTGGGATTTGAAGAAAAAGACATAACCGAATTAATTGCCCGTTTGAACCAAAATAAATCGGTGCAAGTTAAAAGTATTCTCTCGCATTTGGCCGCTAGTGACGACATGAAACACATCGATTTTACCTTATCCCAATTTAAGTTGTTTGATCAATTGTCATCTAAATTAATGTCGGAGCTAAACATCAAACCGATTCGTCATATTTTGAACTCATCGGGTATTTCCAATTTCCCGCAAGCGCAGTACGATATGGTGCGATTGGGTATCGGATTGTATGGTGTATCCAACGACGATGAAGAACAAAAATACTTGGAAAACGTTGGTACATTAAAGTCGATTATTTCACAAATCAGAACCATACAAGCTGGTGAAAGTGTGGGATATGGCCGGCGATTTATGGCAACCAAAACCACAAAAATCGCCACAATTCCGATTGGTTACGCTGACGGAATTTCGCGAAAACTCGGAAATGGCGTGGGTTATGTCACAATCAAAAGCAAAAAAGCGCCCATCGTGGGAAGCGTTTGTATGGACATGCTGATGGTGGATATAACCGACATCGACTGCAAAGAAGGCAACGAAGTCATTATCTTCGGAAAAGATCCAACGGTACAATTCATCGCCCAACAATTAGGTACGATTCCGTATGAAATTATGACGGGAATTTCACAACGGGTCAAACGGATTTTTTATCGAGAGTAGTTATAATTCTACAAAAATTATGTTAATATGTTGTTATTTTCACTAAATTTGCACCACTAACCAATTAAAAAGTTTAGTATGTTAAAAGAGTTTAAGAATTTCATTATGACAGGCAATGTAATTGAATTTGCAGTTGCTGTAATTATGGCTGGCGCAGTTGGCACAGTAGTAAACGGATTTGTTACTGATATTGCAATGCCAATTGTAGGTATGCTTACAGGTGGAATGGATTTTTCTGCCTTGAAACATGTTTTGTCTCCTGAAGTAAAAGATGCAGCAGGTGTAATTACTACTCCAGAAAATGCTATTCGTTATGGTAAGTGGATTAATTCCATCGTAAGTTTAGTAGTTGTTGGATTCGTAATGTTTATGATTATTAAAGCTTACAACAAAATGAAAAAGCCAGCAGAAGCTCCAGCTCCAGCAGGTCCAACACAAGAAGAATTACTAGCAGAAATCAGAGATTTGTTAAAAAAATAATCATCCGCTACACACATATTCTAACCTATACTGAGCTTGATTCAGTATGTAAACCACTCGTTGATTCGAGTGGTTTTTCTTTTTTGGTTAGTGCTTTTACATATGACTTTTCTACAACCGAGACTTAAATCGTTATGATTTAATGAGAAGACGCTCATCAAATGTGCATCGAATTACTGCACATTTTAGGAAATTTGAAAGAAATGGAATTATTTAGAAAACTTACGACCTTTCCAAGTAAAAGAACCAAAAAGCGAGTACAGCCCGACCACACTCGAAAAAATCGGATACACAATGCTACTTGCTAAAGGCAGTAAAAATTTCCCTTTTCGCAAGTAATTGTTGGATTGCGCCAACAAGATATAATCTACCAAATATTTGATAAGAAAAACACTCAAAAGTATATACCAATCAAAATAATGCAAAACACACAGCACACAACCTACTAGCAGGAATACATTCATCAGTAGTACTACGACTGCTACAAATTTCGCATAATTACTGCTGTAACTTGTCGCTTTGCTCGCCCAACGAACTCGTTGCATGAATAACTTGAATAAGTTGTTTTCGGGTTTTGTGGTTACGATACTTTCTTCGTTTTTTAGATACTGAATGGCTTCTGGTTTTTTCAAAATGGCTTTTTGTAATAGCATTACATCGTCGCCACTTGCTTGTTGATTGATGCCACCAAAGCCACCCAATTCGTTGAAGAATTTTTTGGTGTAAGCAAAATTCGCACCGTTGCACATGAATGCTTTTCCGATTCCGAAACTTCCTACCGTTGTGCCTTGCAAACTCAATAAGTCCAATTGCTGAAAGTGGTGAAACCAGTTGTTTTTGGTTTTGTAAACTACGGGGCCAACCACCATTTCGGCATTCGATTGTTGTATGAATTGATCCAAATGATATAGCCAATTTTCGGGCACTACGCAATCGGCATCAGTTGTGACCACCCATTGGTTTTTTAAAATCGGAATGGCTCTGGCAATCGCGTCTTTTTTAGGGGAATTTGACAAGCGTAAATTTTCTAAAAGTGTGGTTTCGATTAATCCGTTTTCCATACGCCAATTAATATACACGCGTTCTGATTTGTCTTTCGAAAAATCATCGACCATGATCAATTCGAATAATTCCTTTGGATAATTTAAATCCGATATGGAACGTAACAACTTCCGCAAATTCTTCTCCTCATTCCGAAACGGAACCACAATCGAAAACGAGTTCTTCGGCGTAACAGTGGTCGGTACAAAGTGCGGCACTTTCCTAAAACCCCAAATGAGCTGGATAATTAAAGCAATGTAGAGAAGTAAAACTATACTCAGTAGTAGTATCATAATTGTAGGTGTAAATTCCAAAAATCAATGTCAATATCATATTTCAAAAGCAAAAAGCTTACATGACCTTTTGTGCCTCAAAAACTTTGAAAACTTAGTGGTTCTTTGTGTCTTCTCCGTGTCCTTTGTGGTTAATTTTAAACCGTAATACAAAATAACTCCCAATCACCACTGGCAACACTACGTTTAAAAACCACATCAAAGTACTAATAAAAACGACTATCCATTCGTTCACGCCTAGTTTCCCAAAAAAGAATAGTGCCACGCTTCCTTTCACCGCAAAATCCAAAAACTGAAAACTCGGCAACGATGAAGCTAAAAAATAAACCACGGCTATATTTGCCATCAAGGTTATGTAGGGTAAATCTACGCCAAAAGCCAGAAATAAAAAATAATATTGGTGTGAAAAAACCAAATAACGGCAAATGGCTAATACGATATTTTTCTGATGAATTGCCTTCGGAATTTCATTTAGTTTTTCTAAAAGTTTTTGAATGGAGTAGCCTTTGACTTTAATTTTCTTGGAGAGAATAGAGAATAGAATAAAGAGCATAGACAAACCGACAATTGCCAACGCCCATTTCCAATATCCAATCAAAAGTAATCCAATGGTTCCGAAAACAACTGTTAAAATCATCTGAATTCCGTTGCAAACGAGATTTAGGAAGATGATTTTTTTGGTCTTGGTTTTATCAAAATACAAGGCTTTTCCAGCGTATTCTCCCAATCCGTTGGGCGTAAAAATTCCGGCTGTCAACGCGCCTAAAACCTGTTTGGTACTTTCACCCACCGAAATCGGACGCAAAAAAGAAACTAAATTTTGCCATTTTAAAATTTCCAAATACCGATTGGCAATGCTGAACGAAAGCAAAAATAGTATTCCAAGAACCGATTGTTTTTCCAACACCAAATGCCAAAATTTTCCCCAATCGAGTTGGTCGTTCGTTGCCAATTGATGGTAGATAAAATAAAAAGCCGCAATAACAATCAAAAGTTTGATTGAAAAAACACCGAATTGTTTAGCTTTGTGGGATATTGAAATCATTGCTGCAAAAGTAGTCAATTTGACAATGTGGCAATTCGGCAATTTGACATTGATTTTGATTATAATTAAACATGAATTCAAACGAGACAAATCAAAGTAAAAAATCTTTGTGACTTTGTGTCTTTGTGGCAAAACTATGGCAAACGAACGCATCATATTAGGTATCGACCCAGGAACGACCATTATGGGATTCGGACTGATTAAAGTAGTCAACAAGAAAATGGAATTTATCCAACTCAACGAGTTGATTCTATCTAAATACGATGACCACTACACCAAACTAAGAGTCATTTTTGAACGCACCATCGAATTGATTGAATCGCATCATCCTGACGAAATTGCGATCGAAGCACCTTTTTTTGGAAAAAACGTACAATCGATGCTCAAACTCGGAAGAGCACAAGGTGTTGCAATGGCTGCTGGTTTGTCCCGTCAAATTCCGATTACCGAATACGAACCAAAAAAAATCAAAATGGCCATCACCGGAAACGGAAATGCCAGTAAAGAACAAGTTGCCAAAATGCTGCAACAACTTTTGGGCTTAAAAGAATTACCCAAAAATCTTGATTCTACCGACGGTTTGGCTGCTGCGGTGTGCCACTTTTTCAACTCTGGAAAAGTAGTCGGCGCCAAAAGTTACAGCGGTTGGGATGCTTTTGTAAAACAGAATGAAGAACGAATAAAAAAATAGTGTTCAGTGCTCAGTGTTCAGTAAACAGTACTGACCACTGAGCACTGACTACTGATTACTAAAAAATGAGCGGCATCTACATCCACATACCTTTTTGCAAACAGGCCTGTCACTATTGTGATTTTCATTTTTCGACTTCCTTGAAGAAGAAGGATGAAATGGTCTTGGCATTGGTGAAAGAAATTGAACTGCGAAAAGGTGAATTTCATGATGAGGAAGTTGAGACAATTTACTTCGGTGGAGGAACTCCCAGCAGATTGCAGATTGCAGATTTGAGATTGCAGATTGATTCGATTTATAAAAACTATAAAGTTGTCAAAAATCCCGAAATTACTTTGGAAGCCAATCCGGATGATCTATCGGAAGATTATTTGATTGAATTAACAAAAATTGGTGTTAATCGACTTTCCATCGGAATTCAGTCGTTTTTTGAAGATGATTTAAAATTGATGAACCGTGCGCACAACGCCGACGAAGCCAAAAGATGTTTAGAAGTAGCTACAAAATACTTCGATAATATTTCCGTCGATTTGATTTACGGAATTCCGAATATGAGCAACGAAAAGTGGAAACAAAACATCGAAACGGCATTGTCGTTTGGTATAACGCATATTTCGAGTTATGCGTTAACGGTCGAGCCCAAAACCGCTTTGCACACATTCATCCAAAAAGGAATTATTTCGCCACTAGATGATGAAGTCGCCCAAGAACACTTTCAAATTTTGGTGGATACATTAACCGAACAGGATTTCATTCATTACGAATTGTCAAATTTCGCCAAGGAAAATTATTTCTCTAAAAACAATTCGGCGTATTGGTTGGGCAAAAAATACCTCGGTATCGGTCCGTCGGCACACAGTTATGACGGTGAAAAACGAGGTTGGAATGTGTCGAACAATTCGGTTTACATCAAATCCATTCAAGAAAATAAATTACCGATAGAAACCGAAGTGTTGACCAAAACCGATCGGTACAATGAATACATCATGACGGGTTTGCGCACCATTTGGGGCGTTTCGTTAGATCGAATCGAAACCGAATTTGGTGCGAAATATTTGGATTATTTGAATCAACACGCCGCAAAATACATCGAAGATCATTTGTTGTTTGTGGATGAAAATATATTGAGAACTACTAAAAAAGGAAAGTTTTTGACTGATGGAATTGCAAGTGATTTGTTTTTGTTAAATTTGGAGTAGTTTAACCGCAAAGAACGCAAGGTTTTACGCAAAGACCGCAAAAACATGTAACCGCCAAAATGATTATTATGACCGAAAATGAATTATCAAAAATTGTATTTAATTGCGCTTTGAAAGTACATCAAAATTTAGGACCAGGACTTTTAGAAAGCGCTTATGAAGAATGTCTGTTTTACGAGTTAAAGAAAACAGGATATGATATACAAAAACAAAAAGCTTTGCCTTTAGTGTATGAAGAAGTTAGATTAGATATTGGCTATAGAATTGATATTATTATTGAAAACAAATTAATTTTAGAAATAAAATCTGTTGAAATATTAAATGATGTTCACTTTGCACAACTTTTAACATATTTAAAATTAACTGATTGTAAACTTGGTTTACTAATAAATTTTAATGTACACTTGATTAAGAACGGAATTAAAAGAGTAGTTAATAACCTTTAAAATCATAGCGAACCTTGCGTAAACCTTTGCGCTCTTTGCGGTTAAAAAATGAAAGCAACAATCAATAACTTCCACATCGACCTATCAAAACCGATTGATATTTCCATTCCTATATCAAGTACCGAACAAAATCCGATTGCGTGGTACATTGACAAACCACAAATTGAACCCGTTGTTTTTGGGAATTGGATCGGAAAAGTATCCGAAGGAAGTTCGACTAATTTCAATAATATTTTTTTCAATCCACACGGACACGGAACGCACACCGAATGTCTCGGACATATTACACGTGAATTTTATTCGATCAATCAATGTTTGAAGCAATTTTTTTTTATGGCCGAATTGATTTCAATTGCGCCTGAAAATGTAAATGGAGATTTGGTGATTACATTAAAAAGCATCTCGACTGCGCTCGATGTGACACATCGTCAGAACATTGAAGCTGTTATCATACGAACGTTACCTAATTTAGAGTCCAAAAAATCAACGAATTACTCACATACGAATCCGCCGTATTTGTCTGAAGACGCGGCGATTTTTATTCGTGAAAGTGGAATTCAACACCTACTAATCGATTTACCAAGTGTAGATCGAGAAGAAGATGAAGGTAAATTACTAGCGCATAAAGCCTTTTGGAATGTTACTAACGTTACGACTTTGAACGACGATGCGCGATTGAATTGCACCATTACGGAACTGATTTATGTAGACAATCAGATTCAAGACGGAAGTTACTTACTCAACCTGCAAATTGCTTCGTTTGAAAATGATGCGTCTCCATCCAAACCAATTCTGTATAAAATAATTTAAAATTCATAATTTAAAATAATTATGATAAGCGTTTCAACAGACAAATCCAAACTCGACGTTCCGTTCATCCAAAACTTTTTAAAAGATATTTATTGGGCTGCTGGACGAACCATCGAAGAAGTTCAAACCACTATTGATGCGTCGTTTTGTTTCGGATTGTATCTCGATGGAAACCAAATTGGTTTTGCCCGTGTCATCACCGATTATGTTGTATTTGCCTATGTGATGGATGTTTTTGTGGACGAACACCACCGCGGAAAAGGCTACTCATCTATTTTGATTGATGCCATGATGAATGAGCCCCAATTACAACAGGTAAAAATTTGGCGTTTAGCTACCTCTGACGCGCATTTTTTATACGAAAAATTTGGGTTTACCGCGTTGGCACATCCGGAGAAGATGATGGAGAAAGTGATAAAAAGTGAATGAGAGTTGTCAGTTGTCAGTTGTCGGTTCTTACTTTTCACGAATTCAATTAAGTTAGAAATAGTTGTTTAAAAAAACACAAAAAGATGATAATTTTGTAAAAATAAAAATGTTTGGATAACAGACAACAGACAACAGACAACAGACAACCGATAACCGACAACAAAATGAACATCCAACAACTCTACGAATTTTGCCTCTCCAAAAAAGGAGTTACCGAGCATTTTCCGTTTGACGAAGATACTTTGGTTTTTAAAGTGGGCGGAAAAATGTTTTGTCTCACTTCCCTACAAAAGTGGGAAGAAGGCGATCATTCTATTAACTTAAAGTGCGATCCTGAAAAAGCTGTTGAATTACGAGCGCAATACGAAGCTGTAAAACCCGGTTATCACATGAGTAAAATTCATTGGAATACCGTTGATGTTGACAAGGATTTACCCTTAAAAGAAGTAGTGAAACTTATTGAGCATTCTTATGATTTGGTCTTTAAAAGTTTAACAAAAAAAACTCAAATCGAAATCAATCAATAAAGCAATTAGGCATTACTTTTGTGAAGTTATCCTAACAAGTTTTGACCCTATTAGGTATTAATTAAATGTTGAATATTCAACTTTGACCAACGAATTTAGAACTATATTATGATAGAAAATCTAAAAAAAATACTCAACGAAGACCAAGATCCAAAAGCGATTGAGAAAATTACAGCCAAGCTGGCCAATCTATTAATGACCAACGAAGAAGTTGGGTACATTGCTGTTCAAAAAAAACCTGCGGTAACTATACTTCCAGACAGTATCGTTGTGACCAATAAACGAATTATTTTGTGCAAACCTAAAAACTTAGGCTTGTCGATGGAGTTTGTCGATTACGATTGGGACGACATTGCGGCCAGTTTTGTAAAAGAAGGAATTTTGGGTTCCGATTTCACCTTTTCAACCAAATCCGATTTAACACATACGGTAGATTATTTACCAAAAAACCAAGCACGAAAGCTATACACTTACGCCAAAGAACAATTGGATTTGCTAAAAAATCCAAATGCAACTTCAGCTCCAGTTGTTGAAGAAATAAAAATAGTTGAAACAGAGCCAGAAGTTGAAGAAATAGCTACAGAAGAAGTGACTAATTTTTCAGAAATTATACCAGCAACAATTTATACTTCTTATGAAGATCCTAAGGTTGAATCTCCAATTTCTTCTGAAAAAAAATTAGGAGATTTGTCCCAGGAAGAGCTTTTCGAAAAATTACAGAACTATAAAAAATTATTGGATAACGGATTGATTATGCAAGGCGAATATGATGCGTTGAAGAAAGAGATTTTGAGTTACATGTAAAATTTAACCGCAAGGAGCGCGAAGATAGTATCGCAAAGAGCGCAATGAAAAAACCCAACATTATCCGTGTTGGGTTTTTTATTTAGTAAGCTTTGCGAACCTAGCGTAAACTTAGCGTGCTTTGCGGTTAAATCTTCATCGATCGTTTTTGCTTTTCCACAAATCCGTCGGCTTGAAGTTTCAATAAATCCATGGCGCCTTTTTTCTTATAGTTGTAAAGTTCTCGATCGTCTTTGATGTCGGCGTAGACTTTGTCGTAGATTTCGGCGTCGGTTTTCTTTTGTAAATCGCTTTGGTAACGGTTTTGCGCCAATACATTTTTGATTCCCATTTCGGCGTCTTCTTGTTTGAAATCGTATTCGCCTTTTGGAGATAATAATTTGGCAATAATAGGCGACGTTTCAATAGCTAGAAAGAGCAACATAATAAAAAGCGACGGTAACGATGGTAGTTTGTTTAATGCATTGATGCGCGCCATTAATCCGTCGAAACCGTCAATAATGGGTTGCGTCTCGCTTACTTTTTTATCCAAGTCGGTTTGCAAGGTTTTCGCTTTTTCTTCTTTTTCTTTGATTTTAACCGCGTTGATGGCTTTTAAGGAATCGAGTTGTTTTAGTGCTGCATCGTGTTTTTCACGTTTTTCTTTGTACACCGGACCTTTACCTAACTTTTTGGTGCCTGCAGTTCCTTCGGCTTCGGTGATGAAAACCGAATACAAATCGTTTACTTCTTTTTCTTTTTTGACAATGTCGCTTTTTAAACTATCGATTTCGGCTTTGTTTTTATCGACGTCACTTTTGAAATAATTGGCGACTTCCTTTTTGTTGTTCAAGGCCATGGCATTTTTTTCTTTGAGTAAAACCGTTTCGATTTCTTTTTGGAAAATTTTAATTTCGAGTGGTTTTGAGATGACGATGGCTATGATAATTGCTAAAGCGATACGCGGTGTAGCCTGAATGAATTCGTCGATAAAACTTTCCCGTTTTTTGATGGTAGAAACAATAAATCGGTCGAGGTTGAAGATGAGAAATCCCCAAACGAGTCCGAAGAAAACCGATGTATACACGTTATCAAAAACGGTATAAAGAGCATAACTACTGGCGATAAAAGCCATGATGGCGGTAAAGAAAACCGTAGCGCCAATTCCGGAATACTTGTTTTGTTCGCCGTTGGAACAACCGTTCACAATGTCGGTATCTACACCAGAACACAGAATAAAAAAACGTTTTAACATGGGGTGATTGATTTAGGTTTCCAACGCGTTGGAAATGATGATGATTTTCTACGCAACGCTCCGAACAATTCGGCTGCGCCTCGGGTGTTGCTATACAAATTTAACGCCAAAAATTTTGAAATGTTGTAAGGTGATGGGAATTATGTGGTTGTCGATGGTTTGCGTTAGATTTGAGATTAAGAGGAGAACAGCCAGTGGCTGTCAGGTATTTGAAGTAATTAGTATTGTCTGTTTATAGTTTGAGTTCGCGTTAGGGATAAAGGCGATATCCTTTTTCAATTGCCTCGGGTTTAAACCCGAGGCAATTGAAAAAGATAAAGCCGAAAGCCCGACGCTATTGCAAAGATGTACTGTCGTTGAATGTTGATTTCATGCAATAGCGGAACGCCCAATACTACTAAAACTCAGAAAATAAGTTGATTAACGATTTGTTATGTTGTAAAAAAAATGATTACAGCATTAGGTCGAGTAACTTTTTATAGTACATTTACTGAAAATCCTACATCAATGAAACATTTTTACCTACTGATGAGTGTTCTGTTTTGTGGTGTTCTACACGCACAAATCATCAACTTTACGGATTCTAATTTTAAAGCAAAGTTATTGCAAGCCAATGAAACAAATTTGATTGCCTTTGACTTGAATGAATACCCAATGACAATTGACGTCAATGCAGATGGCGAAATTCAATTGACAGAAGCTCAAAACGTATATATAATTGATGTGAGCAATAGTTCTATTTCAGATGTAGCTGGAATTTCGAATTTTGTCAATTTAAAAGGATTGAATTGTTCCTACAACCAATTGACTTCATTAACTATTGATAGTTCTATTAAAATATGGATGTTGAACGCAAGTCATAATTTATTGAACTCGATTGATGTAGCTTTTAGACCTTCCGTTGAAGGCATAAATTTGAGTTATAATAATCTAACTTCCTTTGCATTAGATAACTGTACTAATTGGGAAACGCTCAATTTGAGCCATAATCAGCTTTCCTCTTTGGAGTTTGACAATGTGTCCATTGCGTATTTAAATGTTAGTCACAATAGTTTGTCTGATATTCAATTTAATGGAAATTTTTCTTTGTTTTCTTCTGCTGATTTTACTCATAACCAATTTACTTTGTTGGATCTTTCTGATATTGAATCTACTGAAGACGCTACTCTATTATTAGGCTATAATGTAGAAGATAGGGTTTTGTTTGGAGATTTCATTCAGCCAGGAAACATTCAGTATAGCTCAAATAATAGTGAATTAGATTTAGGGAATTATCATATGACTCGAGTTTGTCAACCAGAAAACAGAGGTAATGTTTCGATTTCTAATAGTCCTAATTTGCAAAATGTGATTTTAAAGAATGGATATAATCACGGTTACACTACGTGTTATGAAGGGTTTTATTTTGACATACCTACATTGAATTTAGGTATCACAAACTGCCCCAATTTAAATCATATTTGTGTGGATGATGGAGATGAATTGACGGTTGTGCAAAACAGAATCAATCAGTTAGGATTACAAGGTCAAGTTGTGGTTGATTCGAATTGTACTTCTTCTGTTTTAGATGTTTCAACTTTTGTTGCTATAGAACCTATTTCCATTGCACCGGTTCCGGCTCAAAATAGTTTAGAGATTACAGTTCAAAATGAGGTGATAATTAACAGTATTGAAATCTACAATAACTTAGGTCAGCTTGTTCAAAGTGAACTTGGATCTTATTCAACTCTTGATGTTTCCCGATTATCAAGAGGTAGTTATTTCATCAAAATAAACACTCAAGAAGATTCTTTTGTGAAGCAGTTTTTGAAGGAATAATTGAAACTTTTTTCAAATAAAAATCCGTTTAATCATTTACGATTAAACGGATTTTTATTTAACCATCAACCCTTCGAGGATTTCAAACCCTTCGAGGATTTCAAACCCTCGAAGGGTTGTTTTTATTTAGAAAGTTCCACAAAATACTTATAAAACAACGGAATCGTCTCAATTCCTTTCAAGTAATTGAAAATTCCGAAATGCTCATTGGGAGAGTGAATCGCATCCGAATCCAAACCAAATCCCATCAAAATTGTTTTTGATTTTAGTTCTTTTTCAAACAAGGCTACAATCGGAATACTTCCACCTGAACGGACTGGAATAGCCGGAACACCAAAGGTTTCGGTGTAGGCTTTGTTTGCCGCGCGGTATCCAATGCTGTCGATGGGCGTCACATAACCTTGTCCGCCATGATGCGGTTTTACGTTTACTTTCACCGATTTTGGAGCGATGCTTTCGAAGTGGTTTTTGAACAATTCGGTGATTTCTTCCCAATCTTGATTCGGAACCAAACGCATCGAAATTTTGGCAAATGCTTTACTGGCGATAACCGTTTTGGCGCCTTCACCCGTATATCCGCCCCAAATTCCGTTGACGTCTAAAGTCGGGCGAATTGAATTGCGTTCGTTGGTAACATAACCCGCTTCACCATGAATGTCTTCAATGTCTAAGGCTTGTTTGTACTTGTCTAAACTGAATGGTGCTTTAGCCATTTCAGCTCTTTCGGCCGTGGAAAGTTCTTCTATTTTATCGTAAAAACCTGGAATGGTAATGTGGTTGTTTTCGTCGTGTAACGAGGCAATCATTTTGGTTAGTACATTAATCGGATTGGCCACGGCGCCACCGTACAATCCGGAATGCAAATCGCGATTCGGACCGGTAACTTCAACTTCAACATAACTCAATCCGCGTAAACCTGTAGTTATAGAAGGTTGTTGGTTAGAAATCATTCCCGTATCGGAAATCAAAATCACGTCGCAACTCAATTTTTCTTGGTTTTCTTGTACAAATCCGCTTAAGCTTTTAGAACCTACTTCTTCTTCGCCTTCAATCATGAATTTGACGTTGCACGGAAGTGAATTACTCTGAATCATGTATTCGAACGCTTTGACGTGCATGTACATTTGACCTTTGTCGTCGCACGCGCCACGCGCAAAAATAGCTCCTTCGGGATGGATTTCTGTAGTTTTAATCACGGGTTCGAAAGGCGGAGATGTCCACAATTCCATTGGATCGGGCGGTTGCACATCGTAATGACCGTAGACTAGAACGGTTGGCAAATTTGGATCGATGATGTGTTCGCCAAAAACGATGGGATAACCCGGAGTTTCGCAAATTTCTACGTGTTTGCAACCTGCTTTTTCCAAGCTTGCTTTTACGGCTTCCGCGGTATCGATTACATCTTGAGAATACGCGCTGTCGGCACTTACCGACGGAATTTTAAGTAATTCGATTAATTCAGTAATAAAACGTTCTTTGTTTTGCTGAACGTATTGTTTTATGTTGTCCATTGTAGATATATAAATGATAATGTCAAATATACAAATAGAAATTTCAATATCGAAATTCCAATTTCCAATTTTATTAAATTTATTATTTTTATTGGAATTTGGGATTTGAACTTTGGAATTTAAAAATAATACCTATATTTGCACTCTCCTTTTCGCGGGTATGGTGAAATTGGTAGACATGCCAGACTTAGGATCTGGTGCCGCAAGGCGTGTAGGTTCGAGTCCTATTACCCGCACAAAAAGCTCAAACGAAAGTTTGGGCTTTTTTTGTGGCCATAGGGCGAGAAGTTTATTCCGATAGCGAGAGCGTATCGGAAAGTCCTATTACCCGCACAAAAAGCTCAAACGAAAGTTTGGGCTTTTTTTGTGGTTGGAAGCGAGTGGTTTGGTCTCTCTTGGTTTCCATTTTCCTGCTCTCGTCAGTCGCTTTGTCCCAATAAAATCGTGACAAGAGCTCCAACAATGACGAGATCAGGGCTAGTCAGTAATGGTCTTTTGTAAAAAGTAGTAGTTTTTTACAAAATCTTCTTCAAAATTCAGCTGATTTACGTATCAAAAACGGTTCATTTCTCTGTTAAGAACTATTTTTTTCACCTCTTTTTTTACTTTTGGAATGGAGTATTTTTGTAGATAAAGCTGAAAAAAAGTTTTTATTAATTTTTTCGCATGAAAAAGAATCCCGCTATGATGACACTTATATTAGCACTGATTGGTTGCGCCTTGATTATAGGTTCGGTTTTTTCGTTGTATAAATCGAGCAATAGTAATGGTGAATCGCTCGATTTTACCAAAACCGAAATCGACATTGCCAATAAAAAAATTGACGTCCTGAGCAACGAAATCAAAGAAGCGAAAGAGCGTTACACCGAGACCGACAGCAAGCCTTTAGATAATAAGCCCGAGGTGTACAACACCATTACAGGAGAAAATATTCCGATTGTAGAAATTACACATACTGATTTGGGAGAAGGAAGTGAAGTAGTGGAGAACCGCAAAAAAGGACAACGCATCATGTACAACCATCAGCTGAAGTTTTCATTGATGAATGTGGGAAAATACTCGTTGAAAGAAGTCATTTTTTCAGTCAAAGATATTTACAACGACAACGTAGACCGAAAGGTAAAAAAGATGCCGAGTCAGTACAGCTATATGGGCCGAACGTTTGACAACGAAGACGTTGGCGCGTACAATAATATTGAAGTCAACACCCTCAATTTGAAAAGCAAAAAAATGGTGTATGTGAGTAATTTACCGACCAGTTTTGGTGTGGGCGATTATTATTACGACATCATCATTGAGTGGAACAACGGATTTTACCAAATGCACGTCGACATAGAAGAACTCAACGGAAAGCTCAAATACCGTTACCAGTTTTTTGATGTAGAAGGCAATCCGATTGACTTTAGAAAAATGGAAGATAAAGTGAGTGCATAACTTTCTTTTCTTACTTAAAAGAAGAAGCCACAAATTACAAGAAATCCGTGTAATCTGTGGCTTTTATTCTTTTGTGTTTCTCTGAGATTTCTTTGAGTTGCTTTGTGTAATAGCTTTTTCACAGAGCATCACAAAGGTTTTACAGAGTTTCTCAAAGGTTGGTTTTATTTTGAAGTTTTAATCCAATTGTTTACTTTTTTCTCAAGAAGAGCCAAAGGCATCACACCTGATTCTAAAACGATTTGGTGGTATTTTTTGATGTCGAACTTACTTCCCAATTCGGTTTCGGCTTTTTTGCGCAATTCGATGATTTTCAACTGACCAATTTTATACGATAACGCCTGACCCGGAATGGCCATATAGCGCTCAATTTCGGCAATAATGCTCGCTTCACTTTCGGCTTCGTTGTCCAATGAATACTGAATCGCTTGCTCGCGTGTCCAGCCTTTAGTGTGTAAACCCGTATCGACTACCAAACGAATGGCACGGTGCATTTCGCTGCCCAACATACCGAAATACTGATACGGATCGTTGTACAAACCCAATTCTTTTCCTAAACTTTCGGTGTACAACGCCCAGCCTTCACCATAAGCACCAAACCAATTGTATTTTCTAAAATCGGGCAACAAAGTATTTTCTTGTTGTAGCGATATCTGAAAATGGTGACCTGGTATGGCTTCGTGTAAAAACAAATCTTCATCAGCGTAGTAATTGTAATTGGCTACATCGGGAATCGGAACGTAAAATATTCCGGGACGCGAACCATCGGTGGCACCTTGCACGTATTCGGCGCTTGCAGTTTTTTCACGAAACGCTTCCGTACGACGAATTTCGAATTTGGTTTTGGGTTGCAACGAAAATAACTTGTCGACGTTGGGTTTGATGATTTCATACACGCGTTCAAAATTGGCTATCACTTCTTCTGGTTTTTTGAAGGGTTTCAATTCTTTTTTGTTGCGTACGTGATCGAAAAATTCTTTGATGGTTCCGGTAAAACCGACTTGTGTTTTTACTTTCTCCATTTCGGATTTAAGGCGTGCGACTTCTTTTAGTCCGAGTTCATGAATTTCTTCCGGAGTCATTTCGGTGGTTGTCCATTGTTTTACGTAGGCTTTGTACAAATTGTTTCCGCCAGGTAATGCGCCAATTCCGCTTGTTTTTCGTGAAGCGGGAAGGTATTCTGTTTGAAGGAACGCCGACATTTTTTGGAATTTCGGCACCAATTTTTCATTGATGGTTGCCTTGTAAGATGTAGTAAGTTGCTCTTTTTGCGTCGCAGAAAACGTGTTTGGAAATTTTTTGATGGACGAGTAAAAAAGATTGTCTTCTACTTTTGGAGTGACCATATCGTTGAATTGCGGAATCACTTTTTCGGTTAATATTTGCGGTAGAATGACACCTTTTTCGATTCCTTTTTTCATGTACACGATGGCTGAGTCAATCCAAACGGCGTACAATTCCATTCGCTTTTCAAAATTTTTATAATCGGTTTCTGTTTTGAACGGCTGGGCACTTTCTGCACTTCCGAATTGCGCCATCGTTAAATGCGTTCCCCAAAATTGGTGGATGGGCATTAAATTGGCGTTTTGTTGTAGGAGTTGTTGACCCACTTCGACTTCCCATTTGATGATGTCGTAGCTGTTTTTTTCTTCGTCGGAAAGCGCTTCAAAATCGACTTGTTGGAGTTGGGAAGCATACGAATCGAAGAAAGCACCTTGTTTTTTTCGGTACGAATCGGTCATTTCAAACTGCAGTTGGTCGTTGAATTGGTTCTGACCGTTTTGTGTAGCATCGAGTGGATTTAACACATTTTTTTCGTTAAAATAATTTTCGGTGAGTTGTTTAAAATCGACTGTTGATTCGTTTGATTTGCAGTTCATCATAATAATAGAAAGCAATAAAACGGAGGAGATTACTTTGATGTTTTTCATATTGGTTTTGGTTTGGTTAGAAATTTTGATTCTGCTCCATTCGCTTGCCGACTAGCCCTGATCTCGTCATTGTTGGAGCTCTTGTCCCGATTTTTATCGGGACAAAGCGACTGACGAGAGCAGGAAAATGGACAGCATGAATGCGCAAGCCACTCGCTCTAAAAATTAAGCATTCAGCGCTTCGACAACAATTTCGTTGTCGTTGAGCATATTTTTCAGCATGTTTTCGATACCACTTTTAAGTGTAAAGGTAGACGAAGGACAACCATTGCACGACCCTTGTAAAATTACCTTTACGTTTTTGGTTTTCTCGTCGTAGGAATCAAACAAGATGTTTCCGCCATCGGCAGCGACAGCAGGTTTTACGTATTCTTCAAGAATGTTGATGATTTGCTGTGAAGTGGTATCAAGGTTGTCGAAATGGGTAATCTGTTGTTTGTTTTGTTGAGGTAATTCTTCGATTAAGCTTTCATCAACTGCAGTTCCGCCATTTTCGATAAATTGTTTGATGAAGGTTCGGAGTTCGAGTGTGATTTCGTCCCAAGTAGCCACATCGTATTTGGAAATAGAAACGTAATTTTCGTCGATAAAAATTTCTTTTACAAAGGGGAATTTGAATAATTCTTTAGCCAATGGCGAAGCAGAAGTTTGATCGATGTTCTTACATTCCACCGCCTTTTTCGTGAGTAATCGACTCACTACAAATTTAAGTGTCGCTGGATTAGGAGTAGTTTCACCATAGACAGAAATCGGTGCTTTTTTTACAAATGATTCTTCTTCGAGGATGATTTTTCCGCCGTTATCGATGAATTCTGCAATTTGTTGGGCAACTTCGTCTTGCACATCAACCCATTCCACAATGCTAAAACGTTCGATGGCGATAAAATTGCCAGAAATATAGATGGTTTTAACAAACGGTAAATAGAACAATTGTTGCGCTAAAGGAGAGTTCTTGGTTTCGTCGATATTTTTAAACTCAAAACTTTGATTTTTAGTGATGAAATCTGGAAATTCAAATTTAATGATTGCTGGATTTTGAGTTTCTTTTATTGTAATTGACATAATGGGAAGGGTAATTTTTTACAAATTTAACAAAGTTATTTTCGAGTAATGTTTATATTTGAACTTTTAAACAATTAATTAACATTTAATTGCGATTAAATTAAAGCTTAAATCAATCAAAAAATCAGTCAACTAATATAATTCAGTGCAACGCTATGAAAAAAATACTACTCTCCTTTTTGCTATTGTTTATTTCTATTGAGAGTTATTCTCAAGCGATAAACGTTAGTACAACCACCTATACTGTTCCGCAATTGGTAACCAATGTTTTGTTTGGATCGGGTGTGGGCGGTGCTGCATGCGCAGGAACTATTTCTAATATTACTTGGACTTCATGTGGTAATAGCGGAATAGGTTCATTTACCAATACTAATCCAAATTTTCCTTTACAGTCGGGGGTTGTTTTAGTTTCAGGGAATGTTACTGATACGCCCGGACCTAATGATACCACGCAAAGTAACGGAAATTGTGCTGGAGATCAAGAATTATTTGACTATATTGATAATTTGGGAATTGACCCAGGGCTGATTGATTATAATGATGCTGCTATCTTAGAGTTTGACTTTATACCTTTGACCAACACGATGAGTTTTGACTTCCTTTTTGCATCAGAAGAATACGGGACTTTTCAATGTACTTTTTCGGATGCATTTGCTTTTTTTCTAAGTAATACAACAGCGGGAACTCCAACCACCAACTTAGCCTTAATTCCAAGCACAACGATTCCGGTTTCGGTTATTACTATACGAAATGCGCTACATAATGCTGGTTGTCCTTCTGCAAACCCATTATTTTTTGATAAATATTATCTATTGCCTTCAGGATTGAACCCGGCTATAGCGCCAATCAACTTTAATGGTCATACCGTACAAATGACAGCTTCGTCTACTGTTGTTCCCAACAATACCTATCACATTAAATTAGTAGTGGCAGATAGAAACGATAGTTTGTTAGATTCTGCTGTTTTTTTAGCAGGGGGAAGTTTTAACATTGGTCAGGCAAACATTACTGGTGCTGCTGGGACTGGTTTTGAAGCCTTAAGTGATTTTACGGTTGCCAATGGCTCCGCATTATGTTTTCAGTCTTGTCGTGAGGTGAGAGCTGGAAATGCGCCGATTGCTGGTGTAAGTTATCAATGGACTTTGAATGGAGTTGATATTCCGGGAGCAACCAGTTATAATTACAACATTTGTGCTCCAGGGATTTATGGGATAGAAATTACTTTTCCTTCTGGATGTCAGCAAATCGATACCATGGTAGTAGAATATTTACCTGCTATGCCAATTTTAGACCCTGTTAATTTAACTAACGCATGTAATCCTTTTAACTTAACTTTAAATAGTCCAACTATATTGAATGGTCAAAGTCCAACTGATTATATAGTGAATTATCATACTAGTTTAGCTGATGCGCAAGCAATTGCTAATATTATTCCAAATCCAACCAATTATACAGGTTTTGATGGACAGTTTATTTATGTGTCTATTCAAGATGATGCATCAGGAACTGATTGCAGAGAAACTAGAGTATTTCAGTTGTTTTTAAATGGTTCTAGTGTACCTGCGTTTACTCAAGTTGCGCCCATATGCGCTGGAGATGTTTTAGCAGCTTTGCCTTTAGTTTCAAATAACGGATTTACAGGAACTTGGTCACCAGCTCTTAATAATGCAACTACCACCACTTATACTTTTACGCCAACTGCGGGTCAATGTGCTTCGTCACAAACCATGACAATAACCGTTAATTCTTCGATTGTGCCCCTCTTTACTCAGGTTGCGCCAATCTGCTCTGGTGATGCTTTAAGTGCTTTGCCAACTGCATCGAATAATGGCGTAAACGGAGTTTGGTCACCTGCTTTGAATAATACCACTACAACAACCTACACGTTTACACCTGCTGCAGGCCAATGTAGTGCAACTCAAACAATGACCATTACGGTTAATCCTTCGGCGACACCTACTTTTACTCAAGTCGCGCCCATTTGTGCTGGCTCAACTTTGTCGGCTTTGCCTACAACATCTAACAATGGTGTAAATGGAGTTTGGTCGCCCGCTTTAAATAATGCCACCACCACAACCTATACTTTTACTCCAACGATTGTTCAGTGTACTGCAACTGCTACGATGACCATTACTGTCAATCCTTCGACAACCCCAACTTTCGCGCAAGTTGCTGCAATATGTAGTGGTGCGCCGCTGGCTGCATTACCAACAACATCCACTAACGGTATTAACGGAGTTTGGTCACCAGCTTTAAATAATACAGCAACCACAACCTATACTTTTACGCCTACTGCTGGTCAAT
>CAIUWH010000062.1 GCA_903902795.1 uncultured Bacteroidota bacterium | reverse complement strand
CAAAAGAAAAAGATATTTTCGTCTTGTTATTTGGGGTAACAAATATGTGAACAATTTTCCTTAAAAAAAAATTTTATTGAGGTTGATTTATTAAAAATATTATTGTATAAAGGTATAAAGGAATAGATAAAAGGTAAAGAAAAATAGATGAAAAACCACGAAATAAAAGTACGGGTAAGGTATTCAGAAACGGACCAAATGGGAGTCGTTTATCACGGTAATTATGCGCAGTATTTTGAGATGGGACGCGTGGAATGGCTTAGAAATATGGGTATTTCTTACAAATGGATGGAAGAAAACGGAATCATGCTTCCAGTTGTTTCATTAACAATGAATTACAAAAAACCGGCGCGATATGATGACGAATTGACAATAAAAACCACGATGATAAGATTATCTGCAGTGAAGATAGAATTTGATTATGAAATTCACAACGAAAAAAATGAGTTGTTAACAACTGGGTATTCCGTGTTGGTTTTTGTCGACATGAAAACGGGTCGACCGACGTCTCCTCCAAACTATATTTTAGACTTGTTGGAATCGAATTAAGATAGTATTAGAATCCTTTTTTTAATCGTAAAAAAGGTTTTTCAATATAGCGATACGATACATAACTTCCCAAAAGTGTTGTTACAAATGCAAGGGCGATGAACATCAAATAATGCACTTCGAAATCAATGTGTAGTTTTCGGAAAATCTGAATCACTAAATTGATTGCAATAACATGAATAAGGTATAAACCGTAGGTGTATGTTCCCCATTTGGAGAAAATGGTGTGGTCACTTATCTTGAACACACCTTTTTCTGGAAGAAGAAGCAAGATCAATGCGCCAAAGAGTAAACCAAAAACTACAGGTTCTACTAATTCATAGTAGGGGAAGTATAAAGAATTAGCTGAAAATAAATAGATCAAAATAAGAATGGGCAGTATTACTTTCAGATAGGTAGGAATGTTTGATACCAATTGTATGGTTTGCTCTTTAGCAAAGACAAATAAATAAGCAGGAATAGCACCATACATGAAATAATCGATGTTGGTCGTGATGTCTTTAAACGGCCATTGGTTGTGTAAGAAAATGATGCGGGCAATGGTTGCACTTATAATGAGTATAATTATCAGGAGCGGAATTCGTTTGGCAGGGAAGAAGTATAGTGCAAGTCCCCACAAGATATAAAAATGTTCTTCGATGCACAACGACCACAGAACAGGCATGGGCGATACATTTCCTACATCATTGAAAAAGATATTTTGGTAATTTTCTAAAAACAAGGCCGACAGTATCCAATTGGGTTCATATCCATTGCTGGAAGAATCTAACCCTATCATGTTGATGAGGTACGAGGACAAAAAAGCAAACAACAGTGTGCAGTAATATAATGGCCAAATGCGTAAGATGCGCCGCATAAAGAAATTTTTCAATTGTACAGTAGATGTTTGTGTTTTTTCGTGAAGTAGTATGTAGGTGATTAAAAATCCGCTCAGTACAAAGAAAAAGGAAACGCCAATAGTTCCTTTTAAGTGCAAAAATCGTAAGGTGTTGAATAAATCGTAAGGAAGATGGGAGAGAAAAACAATCAAAAACGAAAAGAAGCGCAGCGCGTCAAAACTGTGAAATTGTTGTTTGCTTACCATTATTCTTTTGCTTTACTGTTTATTTTAAATATAGATCTGAAAAATCAACTATGATAGTTGTACTTTTTTTTCATTTTCAAAAAGAACATTTCAAAATACTTATAGGAGAAATGTGCCAGTGAAATGGTCAACATTATACTTAATAGGTAAAAAATGAGTATGCTCAATTCATTCGATAAATTATAAGTTGACAATTTTTTTAGGTAAATAAAACCTGCTATTTGGATTACTATCGCATGATACATGTAAATACCATAGGAAATGCTTCCCAAGTAATTTAATAATTTAGATTCTAAAAGCGGAATTGGTTTTAATGAAATTGTGCCTAATGTTGCGCCAAATAGAATCATACCGAAAAAATGATGCTGTATTGGATTGAAATTATCTTTGAAAATATCTGTTGTGAAATACAGCAAAAGAAGTAAATAGATGAGGTATTTTAATTGCTTTTCGAATTTGTATGTTGTTTTATTGATCAACAATAAGGAAATAAATCCACTGCACGAGAAGTAGAAAAAACACATTTGAAATTGCCTCAAAAAAGAAAAGTTATCATTGAAAAATAACAGTAAATAGAGTAAAGTAAAGAACATTAAAAATTTTTTTATTTTACTTGTTGGTACTACTAGCAATAAAGGAGCGATAAATAGGTAAAATTGCTCTTCAATTCCAATTGACCACAATACTTCAATAATGCCACCTGGATGATACAAATCAGCAAAAATATTAGGCATAAAAAAAATAGAAAGCAGAATTCCTTCAACCAAATTATAATTGTTTTCAAATGTAAAGCCGAAAAAAGGCAGAATAACGTGGTAGTGGAGTAAACCGATGGTTAAAATTAGATAATACAGAGGAAAGATTCTCAGAATTCTCCTCAAAAAAAACTTTTTCAATGATATTGTCTTCCTTTCAACTTTTTCAAGGTACAATTGCCTAATTATTAAAAAGCCACTTAATGAAAAGAACATGAACACAGCCTCTACACCTCTGTTGAATAAGGGTATGCTTTTATAGCTTACAATAAAAGGTAGCTCATGCTTTTCACAAAACTGAGGTATATGAAAAAGTAGGACAAGAATGGCAAGAAAAAAGCGCAATGATGTTATATTGGGAATTGATTTCATTTGTTTTTAAACAGACATTATTTACGTTTTATTTCAATTTCAAATATACTACTGAATAATTCAAATGATGCATCTGCATTTTTTTTACGAACCGCGATTTCAATTTTACAATTCTCTTCCATCTTTTGAGCGATAATCGTTATGTTTTTTTCTTTGATGACACGCATGACTCTGTTCATGTTTTTGTAATCAAACGAAATGAGGTAATGAATGTCAATCGTTTTTTCAATGATTTCGGAAGCTTCTAAGACCATTTGAGCTGCCGTTTTGTAGGCTGAAATCAATCCACCTACACCCAATTTCACACCGCCAAAGAATCGAACCACCACGACCAAAATATTGGTAACTCCAAACGACTGAATTTGTCCGTAAATGGGTGCGCCAGCCGAATTACTCGGTTCACCATCATCGTTGGCGCGAAACTGAATAGTGCCGGTGCCGAGTTGAAAGGCATAGCAAAAGTGTCCGGCGGTAGGGTGTTGTTTGCGTAACTCCTCTAAGTGTTTTTTGATTTCTTCTTCGGTGGTAACTGGAAAAGCGTAGCCAAAAAACTTGCTGTTTTTTTCTTTGAATAAAATCTCTTCGGAGGGAAAGGCTAAGGTTTTGTATGTGTCGTTCATGTAAATTCCAAATCCAAAAAAACAAAAAACAAAAAATAAATAAATTTCAATAATTAAAATTTAAAAATAAAATTTAGGGTTTGTTGTTGAGAGTTTTTTATTTGAAGTTTCCTTTTTGGAACTTTTTTGATAGCGTTTTTTGTCATTTGCGATTTTTACAGTGGTAGTTCTTTCTGGTGAAATAAATCGACAACATCTTCTTCGCCAACCTTTAAATTCCACACGTGCAGACCTAAACTGGCTGCAGCATCGGTATTTACTTTTTTGTCGTCGACAAATAGGGTGCGTTTTGGAGATAGATCGTACTTGTTAATAATCGCAGAAAATATGGCGGGGTCAGGTTTTCGCATACCCATTTCATACGAATAGAAGACTTTTTCAAAACATTGGTAAAAATCACTAAAAAAGGAAACGCCCACATTGTGTTCAAAACGATCAATGTGAATGGAGTCGGTATTAGTCAACAAAAATAGCTTATATTTATACGAAAGCATTTGTAAAAACTCTAATCGATACAAGGGGAATTCACCAATGATGCTGTTCCAAGCAGTTCTAATTTCTTCAAGGCTTGCATTGGGAATGAAAGGATAAAATGATTCTAAAAATTGTAATTCAGTGACTTGACCTTTCTCGAATAAGTCGTTCATTTCAACAAGTTCGGGTTTTGGTTCGTTCAATCCCAATTTTTTAAACGCATCAATTTGAGCTTGTTTTTCTAAATTGATAAAAATATCACCAAAATCAAAAATTATAGTATCAATCATGATTGAAAAAGATTAAAAGTTCATCGTTTAAAATGTATTCTTTAGCATTGTATTGAGCACTAATCTGAGGCCTTTTTATTCCTTGATGTAATAAAGAAACTCCTTTAAAAATGCGCGCTTCGTCCCAAATATTTTCATCAATAAATGTTTGTAATGTTTTTGATCCGCCTTCAATAATGACTGATTGTATACCGTGATTAAATAGGAAATTAGCAATTTGAACCCCTATTTTTTTACTATAATCAATTTCAGTCATTGAAAGCAGTATCGTTTGTGCCTGATTATCAAAGATAGAACTTTCTTTTGAAATTCTATTATTTTGGTCCAAAACTATTCGAATCGGATGCCGTCCACTCCAATCGCGAACCGTCAAACTTGGGTTGTCGTCAAGTACGGTTTGCGTTCCTACCAAAATGGCTTGTTCTTCACTTCTCCATTTGTGGACCAATTGCCGCGAATAGACATTGGAAAGCCAAACTGGTTCTTGTTTTGGTTTGCGAAGTGGCGCGATATATCCGTCGGCACTTTCGGCCCATTTGAGAATTATATACGGGCGTTTTTGGGTATGAAAAGTAAAAAAACGCTTGTTCAATTGATTGCATTCGTTTTCCAAAATACCCACCGTTACGTTGCGACCCGCATCTTTTAGTTTCTGAATTCCCGCGCCCGAAACTTGAGCAAATGGGTCGATGGTTCCGATGACAATATTCGGAATATTTTTACTTATAATCAGTTCAGAACACGGCGGTGTTTTCCCGAAATGACTGCACGGTTCTAAACTAACATAAATGGTCGATTGCGATAATAACGACTGATTTTTGACCGAGTTAATCGCATTAACTTCGGCGTGTGGTTCGCCCGCTTTTCGGTGCCAACCTTCACCGATAATCTTATCATTGTAAACAATTACGCTTCCCACAAGCGGATTCGGATAGGTCGTTCCCAATCCGTTTTTAGCCAAATCAATGCAGCGTTGCATGTATTTTTCGTGTGAAGTCATAGTGCAAAAATAGGATTTTATTATTGTGATGCAGTTCAAACATTTGATGTATTTTTGTCACTATAGTATTGAATGATGATAATTCGAGCGATCCATAAAGAAGACAATCCGCACATTGCCCAAGTAATTCGGCAGGTTTTTATCGATGATCATTATCCAAAAACCGGAACTGCCTTTGCCGATTCGCAATTGGATTGTATGTTTGAAACCTATGACCGACCCAGATCGGTTTATTTTGTCATTGAAGTTGACGGAAAAATTGTCGGTGGAGCAGGCGTGAGTCAGCTGGAACATTCGGATTCTACAATCTGCGAATTGCAAAAAATGTATTTTTTACACGAGGCGCGCGGCAGAGGATTGGGACTTCAACTGATTCAAAAATGTTTGGAGAAAGCCACCGAGTTTGGGTATGAAAAGTGCTATTTAGAAACCTTGCCCGAAATGCTCGCAGCACAGCACTTGTATCAAAAAGTTGGGTTTGATTACATCAGTGCGCCTTTGGGCGGAACGGGACATGTGAGTTGTCCGGTATGGATGTTGAAACGTTTAAGATAGTTTAGTGTTGTTTAATACATAGTTTAATGTTGTTTAAAGAGTACAAATCTACATTTCTTCAAGAGCTTTCTCCTTTATATGATGAAAAGGAGATAGAGTCTTTTTTTTATTTGATATTGGAGCAATTTCATACAATAAAACGAATTGATTTGGCTTTAAACCCAGCACTAGAAATGGACGCGCTGCAGTTGCTTCGTTGGGAACATGTTGTTTCGGAGCTTAAAAAATACAAACCGATTCAGTATGTATTAGGCGAAACTGAGTTTTATGGTTTGCCATTTTTGGTGAATGAAAATACTTTAATTCCGAGGCCAGAAACCGAAGAACTAGTTGATTTAATTATCAAAGATCTTCAAACAAACACCGCTTCGTTTAAGATTTTAGACATCGGAACAGGTAGTGGATGCATTGCGATTTCATTAGCCAAAAATCTTCCAACTGCTAAAGTTTTTGCACTGGATGTTTCCGAAAAAGCATTGGAAACAGCAACTAAAAATGCCGAATTGAACAACTTAAATGTTCAATTTCTTCAGAAAAACATACTTGAAACAGCAGATTTAGGAGTGCAGTTTGACGTAATTGTGTCGAATCCGCCTTACGTTCGCATACTTGAAAAAGAAGAAATTCACCCCAATGTTTTAGAATACGAACCGCATTTGGCCTTATTTGTCGAAGATGATGATGCCTTACTTTTTTACCGCAAAATAGCTCAATTAGCCCAGAAAAATCTAACAAAAACAGGATCGCTATACTTCGAAATTAATCAGTATTTAGGGAAAGAAACGGTTGAGTTGTTAGAGAGTATGGGATTTAAAGACGTTCGGTTGATTAACGATATTTACGGAAATGATAGAATTATTTCGTGTAATAGAAAGGATTCATTGTAGAACGCAGAAGGCAGAAGCAGAATGCAGAAAACCGTTTAAGAAAATTTGTCTGGATTAGTTATCATGTAATTTATCAGTTTGCCTATTTCTAGACTCTTATTAATTAGATTATTGAAAACTTCTTCCGAAATATAATTGCAAGCAAAAGCATATTCAAGCCATGTCTGAGTTTCTGCATTTTCAGAATCACTATCACTTAATTTTGAAATAAAGTGTTTCGTATATCTTATTTTTCTACTAGATTCGGCAATATTAGCCGATACACTTCTTGATGAACGTCTGATTTGATCTGTCAAAGAATACTTTTCTTCCGAAGGAAATTTTTTGGATACTTCGAAAATTTCCATGGATAAAACAAATGATTTTTTGTAGGCTAATAAATCTTGAAATCGCATATAATAAAAATATAAGTTGTGCATATATCTGCCTTCTGCTACTGCCTTCTGCTTTCTACTCGTAACGCAGCGCCTCAATCGGATCTAAATTCGACGCTTTCAATGCGGGATAAGAACCCGAAACAACAGCTACAATAAAGGTAGTGATTACGGCGGCCAGCATCGCGCTCCACGGAACAACAAATGCAAAGTCCAATGCCAAGGCAATAAAATAGCCTATCGTCATTCCTAATATGATTCCCAGTAGTCCGCCCAACTGGCCAATAATTAAGGTTTCAACAAAGAATTGCCATGCAATGGTCGATTTTTTGGCGCCCAGGGATTTTCGCACACCAATTTCGCGAGTACGTTCGGTTACCGAAACAATCATAATATTCATCAACGCAATAGACGAACCTAAAATAGTAATGATTCCAATTACCCATGCGGATGCGCTTAAAACACCAGTTGTTTCGGCAATTCGTTGTACCAAATCATCACTTCTGGAAATTCCGAAATTGTGTTCTTCCACCGGATTTAACTTTCGAATTTGTCGCATGCTGATAGTTGCTTCTTCTATGGCTGCGTCGAGCATTTCTTTTTTTTCAACCATCGTACTTAACGAGTAGTTTATATCAGGTTGACTGAACAACGAGCGTGCAACTTGAATCGGAATTAACATTCGTAAATCTTGACTGTTGCCAAAAGTGGAGCCTTTTTCTTTAAGTACACCAATCACTTTAAATTTAGCTCCCCGAACCGAGATGATTTTGTCAATCGGATTCACTTCTTTTAATAAGCCTTTGGTCGCAAAATCGCTTCCTACAATACACACGTAGTTGTTGTTGGAAATATCAAACGCATTAAAATTTCTTCCTATGGTGACTTCCAAACCCGTGTTGGTGGTAAAATGCTCGTCTACGCCCAAAACCTGAATTTCTGGATCTGTTTTTTCGCTTTCGAACTTCACTTCAGCCGCACTAGTAGCAGTAAAAGAAATGGATGTTTTAGTTAGTGGATAATTGTATTTTTCTTTGTAGGCTTTAGCTTGAGGATAGGAAATAATCGGATTGATCTTTTCGATTTTATTTCCGCCCCGATTACGAGTGGTAAATTCGTATTGATTGATGTTAAAAGTATTCGAACCCATCGAGGCAAAATTCGAATTCAAGGTATTGTCTAGAGCCGAAACTACTGTTAAAATTGATACCAATGCCATGATTCCGATGGCGATGATGAATACGGTCAGAATCGTACGCAACAATTGAGTGCGAATGGAGCTGAACGCTATTTTTACATTTTCTTTGAATAATCCAACCATAATACTGAGTTTGTCACGAAATTACGGTTTTTGTTACAAGTTTAGGAGGGAAGAGTTGTAAAATAATTTTAAAAAGTTTGATATTTGCAGGAACAATTACGAATGGATAATTACGAATTACGTTTTCGAAGTTATTCAATTGATTAATTCTTAATTTTTAATTCCCAATTTTAATCAAAAATGGCTCAAAAACCCAGTATTCCGAAAGGCACGCGAGATTTTTCTCCAGTTGAGGTTTCCAAACGAAATTACATCATATCGATTATGAGAACTCATTTCGAAAAATTTGGATATCAACCGATTGAAACTCCCAGTTTTGAAAATTCAGAAACCTTGATGGGAAAATATGGGGAAGAAGGAGATCGTTTGATTTTTAAGATATTGAATAGTGGTGATTTTTTGGATAAAGTAGCACTTGGTGAACTTCAAACCACATCTTCAAAACAATTAACCCCAAAAATCTCCGAAAAAGCCTTGCGTTACGACCTAACTGTGCCTTTTGCACGGTATGTGGTGCAACACCAAAACGAGATTGAATTCCCTTTTAAACGGTATCAGATTCAGCCAGTTTGGCGCGCCGATCGTCCGCAAAAAGGACGTTTTAGAGAGTTTTATCAATGTGATGCCGATGTGGTCGGTTCGACTTCGTTATGGCAAGAAGTGGAGTTGGTGCAATTGTATGATAGTGTCTTTGCCGAGTTGGGATTGGAAGGCGTTACTATTAAAATCAACAACCGTAAAATACTATCCGGAATTGCTGAGGTCATTGGTGCTTCAGATAAATTAATCGATTTTACCGTCGCGTTGGACAAACTTGACAAAATAGGCGAGGACGGCGTGAAAAAAGAAATGGTGGAAAAAGGCATTTCGGAAGACGCATTGCTCAAAGTTCAACCGCTATTTAGCTTTACAGGAACGATCGACGAAAAACTCAATAAGTTAACTGAGTTACTCTCTACTTCGGTTGAGGGAAAAAAAGGAATGGAAGAATTGCGATTTATTTGCGACAACGTGTCGAAACTAGGATTGCAAAAAGCGACTTTAGATTTGGATGTGACCTTGGCTCGCGGACTGAATTACTATACCGGAGCCATTTTTGAAGTTTCGGCACCCAAAGGCGTTGCCATGGGATCAATTGGAGGCGGCGGACGCTACGACGATTTGACTGGAATCTTCGGATTGAAGAACATGAGTGGAGTGGGCATTTCCTTTGGTTTGGATCGTATTTATTTGGTGTTAGAAGAATTAGATTTGTTTCCAAAAACCGTTACAATATCCACGGAAGTGTTATTTTTAAATTTAGATGAACGTCAGGCATTTGAAGCCATGAAAGCGATTCAGTATTTGCGGTCACAAAACATCAAAGCCGAAATGTATCCCGATGCGGCCAAAATAGACAAGCAATTCAAACATGCGGAACGACGCGGAATAACTTTCGTGGTGAAAGAGATTTCAGAGGAAAAATTTACACTTAAAAACCTCCAGTCAGGCGCGCAATCACAAGTAACTTTGAATGAATTAGTAGCACAATTTCGATAAACATCGAACTCTTATAAGCCGGAAAGGCTCCGATTTCTCGGAGCCTTTCGTTGCCAAATCAATTATTTAAACCCTAATTAATAATGATTTTTCTGCTAGTATCGCCTTTTGTGGTTTTGATTTTCACAATATAGGTTCCGGTACTTATGTTTTTGATAGGTAATTGAATGTTCAGTTGACTTTGGTCATCTTCTACGTTCCACGTTCCAATCGCTTGTCCTAAAAGGTTATACAATTCTACTTTCTCTACTATTGTATCCACTAGGTTGTTTTTTATGGTCAACATATCGTCAGCATTAGTATACGCAATTTGAATGGCATCGCCGTTTTCAATATCTCTAACACCTGTTGCTGGGTTAATGAAACGCAACGAGAATCGGTTTTCTAATGTGCCTTGAGGCAGTACGATGGCGTATTCTTCATTTTTAATGTCGTGATAGGTATTTGTTACATTATCATGGATGTACACATTTACCGAATCATCGAAGTTTTCTAAACTTGCCACTTTGATGTTAATATCTCCAAAAGCATCGGTTTTAATTCCGAGTGGATAAATGCTATTTACATTAAATGCACCTTCGCCTGAAATGTTCAATTTCTCACCGTTGTTTAAGAAGTACATATCGCACGGTTGGTTGTCAAGTAGTCGAGCATCGTATCCAGCGTCAATTCCGCTTGTTGCTTTTTCATCCATGAATCCCATTAGAATTTGTCTTCTGTATCCGCGTCTATCTTTAAACGTTAAACGAATTTTTTGATACTGATCTTCTGTAAACTCATCTTCATTATTGTTGCTGAAATGGTTTGCACTTACTATTGAAGCACTAGGATTAATTCTAAACATAACATTCGAATTCACATTGTCTTCTCTCACGAAAGCTCTTTGTGTATTGTTGAATGTAATTGCTCCACCTGTAGCCGAGCCATAGATCATGAATCCTTGTCCAACCGGAATGAATCTTCCTGGAATTCTCGTACTTGAACCTAACCCGCTGATTCCTGGAGGTGCCACTGGAGGTGTTCCACCAACTAAAGTACGTACGGCATAACCACCTTGGTAAGCCAATAAATTATGACTTGAGTTGGTGTTGTAGTGTTCCCAGAAATACAAGGCACCCGTTGTGGTAGCAGTATTTGCTGTAATGAACGCGTTAGCATCGAGAGCAGAAGCGTATGGATTACCACTTAAATTTAAGTTGTTGGCAGAAATTGTTCCCGTAATCGGACCATTGTTAGGTTTTCCAACAAAAGTATAATTTTGGTTTACCGCGGCACCACTTCCTTTTAAGGTGTAACCTTGACCCGGTAATAATGCTCCGTTTGGACCCGCTGATTGCCAGTTGGCGTAGGCTGGAGTTAAATTTTGGAATTTAAAAATCCAGTAGCTACTCAAGGTAATTGGCGATGTAGGGCTTCCGTTTAATCCACCTGTCCACGTTATGTTTTGAGGCGTAGCTGTAGTTCCATCTTTCATTACTCCAGCAACCGTATAATTGTTGTTATTTGTAGTAGCGTTGATGGCTCCAACAGGCGACGACCAATAGTTGTAATTGAATACAATTCGGTGCCCTTGTTGGTCTCTATGCAGCGAACCGGCACTTGTTGGATCTAAATCACTATTTAATGTTTGTACCAATTGCGATCTGCCTTCTAAATCCATCACACCGTCTAATCTAAGGTAGTGCGAGATTTCAAATTTTGAGTTGTTGGTTGCGCTCAATGTATTGGCATTTACAAATAAACCAAGTAGGTTTTTGTTTCCGTTTGAGTTTACGTTGTGTGAAGTTCGTACAATGTTCCAATCGATTGGAGTCACACCATCAACAAGTGATAAACTATAAGGTAAATCTTGAATCGTACCATTTAACCAGGTTGCGGTGCTCGACCACAATCCGTTTGCATTACTGATGTACGGCATTGGAGCAGTTTGTAGGTTGATTGAAATTTTATCCGGAATTACCAAGCTACCTCTATTGATGTTGAACGAATCATCATCTAAATGCGTACCGATGTACGAGTTCATCGAATAGTAAGCAAATAAGTTAGACCATAATAAGGTGTTGATGTCGTTTTTAGTCGCCGTATTTGGAATAATCGTACCACGAGTTCCTGTTCCGGTTTGTAAAATTTCTTGGTTCATGATGAAACGAATTTCAGTTGCAGAAAGCACTCTGCTCCACATTCTTAATTCGTCGATATCACCTCTAAACAAATTGTTTATAGTTGTTTTGTTCACATATTGCGCACCAATACTGAATGAACTTACCGATGGGGCAGGTACTAGAGGTCGGTTAACCGATTGATCTTGCACTCCGTCGATGTAAATAATCAATGTACTTGCGCCGTAGGTGAAGGCAATATTATGCCATATGTTGTTAGGTAAAACAGTGTTTGTAATCGCACTTTGATTTGTACCCGCTGCATTTCTCCATTCAATACGCACTCTATTATCTGGTTGCAATACAATCTGATAACCAGTAGTTGCAGTAGCTTTTTTTGCTAAAATAGTACGGTCAGTTCCAGGAGCAATAGGAGCACTAGGTCTGATCCAAGTCATTACAGAAAAGGTAGAACCTAATTCGTTTGCATCTCCAATTCGAACAAAGTCATCGATACCATCCAACGTAATGTGTAATGGATTTACAGCTCTATGTGCTACCCCGAACGTGATGAATTTAGTTCCGTCAAAATCGTATACACAAGTTTCGTTAGCTCCAGAGGTGGTCATGAAAACAGTTTCAACTCCTAAAGAGAATGTGGAATTGTTTGCTACCACCATTACGTAAGCATCTGTTGGGCCGAGTGGTGGTAAACCACTGATAAACGATGCAGTTGGAATATTAATTCTTGTTGTTAACACATCACCACCATTTTCAACTACTTTCCATCTTCTGTTTACCACTTCTGTAATCGTTGTGATGGTTGTTGGTCCTAAGTCAACGTTGATTGGCACACCTGAGTTAGCCATATTTGCACCGTTTGAACCCCAAACTAAGTAGCTTTTATCGGTTGTAAATGTACTGGTGTTAGCAGTGTTTGTTGGTAAAATATCGGTTAGACCAATAGTCATTACTTCGGTTGGGTTGATGCTTCTTGATTGTTTTTGATTCAATCTTGAAATATCGTCTCTGCCAATACCTGCAATATCAAAGTTATATCCAGCATTCGCTGCAATATCCCAAATTACGTTTCCGTCTGAATTGGTATAATTCATAGAAGTACCGTTTACTCCTAATGTGATTCCGTATTTTATAGCTAAATAACTTTGAATGTTACTTCTTTCGATGTTGGTTGCACGGCTACTTAAGGTGATGATTTCACCAATTCGACCGTCCCAACTTCCGTCCCAACCTTCACTTCGTCCCATCCAAAACTGGCTATTGTTTACGTTGGCAAAGTCAGGAATATCGTTGGTTGCATTGACTACGTTATTAGCATTGAATGTTAAATTCATTCCGTTAACAGCAGCATTATTACTTGCATTTATGATACCAGCAGCATTATAATTTACCGTTACGCTACCATCAACATGCGCTACTCCATAACCAGATGGTGGAGCACCTGTAGTTGTTCCTAGACAATAGGTGATTACTTCATTCGTGAAACGGTTGGTATATCTACCGTATCCGATTCCCGTTCCGTCTGTTTGATTCAGTGTCGGAACTCTATCTCCACAAAAAATATCCAAACTAGCTGTAGCCGACGTTGTGTTAATATCCGGAATAACCACTGCAAATATATCTTGCGAATAGAATCCGGTTGGACCTTCTAAATATTGTCTTGCTGGATCTAAGTCGGTATAATTTTGAGGAGAAGTTAACGGATTGTTGGTAAAATCAACCACCGAATTAAAGTTGATGTTATGTACCGCATTGTTTCTGTATACTGGAGCGCCAACCGAACCAGGTCTGATGGCATTAGATCCTCTAGCTTGAGTGTTCCATGTGTTTACTGCTGCACCATCGGCAACACCTGTTGTGCCGTTTAATAAGTCGGAACGGAACCACAATTGTAAGTTTCCTCGTACTCCACCTGGACCATATGTTAATGGTGCAAAACCAGTTCCTTGAAGTGCAAAGTTATACGGACTTTCATCAGTATCGTTATTGGCGATTGAAATGGCAGCATTTCGTATTCCGATAGCTCCTGGTGTAAATTGTACGACAAAGGTTGTAAAACCAGATACGGCTACTGTTGGAGTAGGAGGAGTGATTACGGTAAATTCACCGGCATTAGGTCCAGAAAAAGTAATAGCACCAATGGTTAACACTCCTGTTCCAGTATTTAGAATTCTGAACGTTCTAGTTATAGGCGTTCCTACACCTGTTCCAGCAAAATCGGTCCAATCAAGAGTTGAAGGAGTAGTATCCCCATCAACAATTGAAGTAGCACTTCCTTGCACATCCATTTCTGATGGAGAAGCAGCTCCATTTCCTTGAAGTCTGAATAGATAGGGATTTTCGTTGCTGTCGTTGTTTACAAACTGTATATTGGAATTGGAAATACCTAGACCAGCAGGAGTAAAAGTAACTACAAATGTAGTACTACCACCTGCTGCTACTGAAGCCGCTGGAGGAGTTGTAAGAACAAACTGTCCGCCACCACCTATAAAAGTGAATGCTCCAATATTTAATACTGATGAACCTGTGTTTAAAATGGTAAACGTTCTGGTTACTCCAATACCCACGGCACTGGTTCCGAAATCGGTCCAATCTGCTAGGGAAGGAGTAAGGTCGTTATTGGCAATGGAAACTAAATTTCCTTGAACGTCAATTTCTTGTTCGGTTCCGGTACCTTGGATAGCAAAATTGTAAGGGTTTTCATTACTGTCGTTATTAACAAATGAAAGGTTTGCAGTTCTTAGTCCAGTAGCACTTGGGTTAAAGGTTACTTGAAAGTTCGATGCGTTACCCGGTAAAATTATTGGATTTGGCGCAAGAGTTAAAGTAAAGTCTCCTGCATTAGCTCCAGTAAAAGTAAATGCACCGATAGACAAAGGTAATGTGCCTGTATTTCTTATAGTAAATGCTCTTATGACAGTTCCTGAAACAACATCAGCAGCATCAAAATCAGTCCAATCGGTTAAACTTGGCGTTACATCACCATCAGCAATGGAAATCCCGTTACCAAAAACATCAATTTCTTGTTCAGTTCCAGTTCCTTGTAGAGCATAGTTATATGGGTTTTCATTCGAATCGTTGTTTACGATTGAAATCATAGCGGTTCTCAAACCAGCTGCAGTGGGATTGAATCGAACTACAAAAGTCGTATTTCCTCCAGGAACCACTGTGGCTGCTGGCGGAGTAATTACTGTGAAGTCACCTGCATTTGCACCAGAGAATGTGATCGCGCCGATTGTTAAGTTTGTAGTACCTGTATTGAAAATAGTATAGGGTCTGTTAATACCAACTCCGACACCAGTTGTGCCAAAGTCAGTCCAATCTGCAAGAGATGGAGTACCATCACCATCTACGATAGAGGTAGCATTACCTTGTACATCCATTTCTGGACCTGCACCTGTACCTTGGACCGCATAATTAAATGGATTTTCATCGGTATCATTAGTAACCATATTTAGGGTTGCTGTTCGCAGACCAGCTCCACTAGGTGTAAAAGTCACAATAAATGTTGTACTTCCACCAGCAACAACTGTTCCCGCAGGAGGTGTTGTTACTGCAAAATCACCTGCGTTAGCACCAGTGAAAGTAATTGCGCCGATTATTAATGAAGCAGTTGTACTTGTATTTTGTATTGTAAATGTTCTAGTTATATTGGTAGCAGTTGGGCCAAAATCAGTCCAGTCTGCTAAAGAAGGAGTAATGTCTCCGTCTACAATGTTTGTTGCATTTCCTGTTACTACTATTTCTGGAATTCCGTAGGTTATGATCACTTGTCCGTCAGCACCGTTTCCACCTGTAGGACTTCCAGCAGTACGTAAACCACCACCACCACCACCACCAGGTGTAGTTCCAGAAACTCCGTTACCGGATGAGCCTGTACGACCGTTTCCTCCGTTTCCACCACCATTGATTCCGATTCCACCGACAGCTAAGGCACCATTAGCACCTATATTTGCAGTTCCGGCAGAAGCACCACCACCACCACCACGTGTACCTGTGGCACCATTAGCACCATTTCCGCCGGCAAAGGCAACGTCACCAATGGATCCGCCAGGAATTAGTCCTGCACCACCTAAAGCACCTGTTTGAGTGTTATTGGGTACAGTTCCACCACCTTTAGCAAGAATGGTTGTGTTGTTGATGAACCAAGAATCGTTTCCAGGTAAGGCATTATCGTTACTACCTGTACCAACGGTTACTGTGTACGTGGCACCTGAAATAACAGGAACCAGTCTTCGTGCATAAGCACCACCACCACCACCACCGTATCCATCACTACCAGAGGTTCTTGAACCACCTCGTCCACCGCCACCCCAAGCTTCAACGGTTACCGAAGTAACACCAGCTGGAACCGTAAATGTGGACGTAGCGTTGTACGTTTGTGAAATGGTCTGCGCGTCAGTTACCGCTGCTGTGATCAGCAGGGTAAAAAGGAGCAGTTGTTTAATTAAATGCGTAAAATTTTTCAAAACTTATAGGGTTTAGTTTATGATATTTTTATTTGTTTGAAATTGGGTTAACAATCTCTTTTGTTTGATAGGACAAATATAAACGTGTTTATCATAAAAACCGATAAAATGCATAAAAAATCGATGATATGCATTTAATTTGTAAAATAATGTATATTAATCTTACAAATAGGCTTGTGCAGAATAAAAAAACCATCAAAAATTAATTTGATGGTTTCACTAAGAATTAGATTTGGGGCATTAAAACTTATCGTTTTACAATTCTTATGTTTTTAACGTTGGTTCCGTTAGTTACAATTAGGGTATAGACTCCGGTTGGATAGTCGTTTCCTAGTGGTAATGAATCCAGTTCGTTACTGTTAAATGATTGGTTTTCAACATTTCTTCCTAACATATCGTATACTTGAATTGAAATCATGTCATCTTTTGCATTTTCTAATTGCAATGAAAAAGTAGCGCTAAATGGGTTAGGAGCTGCGATAACGTTGAAAAGTTCTTCATTTGAAATTTGTTCAATTCTAGCAGAAGGAGGAGTTGTAATAAGGCAAGATGTTCCATAAGGTAAATACGTACCATCATTGTTTCTTACAGCTACTTCGACACGGTAGGTTGTATTTGGTATAATTCCAGTTAAAGAACTGAATCTAAAATTTCTTATGGGTGCATCAAACGTTTGTGTATCACTATCGTCATTTGTATTTGTTATTCTGAAACGATAACCGCTGGTAAAAGATACATTGTTTGCGAAAAGCAATGTCCCTAGACTAGTTAAGGTTATGTTGCATTGAGAAGTTTGCAATCTGGTAAAAACACTTGGTGTGATGAGCGAGCAAGGTGCTATTCTGCTGAATTCAGACCATATATCATTTTGTTTTACAGCAAATTCTACATAAAACACCGTATTGTAAGCATAATTACTTAGTTGCGTTAGATTGAATGTTCTTAGTTCTCGTTCTATTGTTTGAACGTTGTTTGTCGTTAAGTTCGTTACTCTGAATCGGTAGGCCTGAGCACCAGCTACATTTGGAACAGAGATAGTTTGATTAATTGTGGTTAACACTAATGGACGAATTGTAGCATTGTTATCATTGCAATCTAAAGAGTTTGAAACTCCACACGCAACTTGCGTCGTTGAACCAAATCCATCACCGTCGTTGTCTAAGTACTGAATTTGATTATCGTTACAGTCCTCGCTATTGGTTATTCCGCAGGCAACTAAAACTGTTGAACCGAATCCATCTCCATCGACATCGGCATAGGTGAGTAAGTTATCATCACAGTCATCGCTGTTTGAAACTCCACCACAAGCTACTAATTGGGGAGAACCAAATCCATCTCCATCTCCATCGGCGTACGTCAATAAAGTATCGTCGCAGTCATTGTTAGTTGATACACCACATGGAACTAAAACAGTTGAACCATAACCGTCATTATCATCATCGGCATAGGTTAAAGCGTTATCATCACAGTCATCGCTATTGGTTACACCACAAGCTGCTAACGTTATCGATCCAAATCCATCACCATCCACGTCAGCGTACGTAAGTAAATTGTCATCACAATCTGAATTATTGTTTACACCACACGCTACTTGTGTAGTAGATCCAAATCCGTCGTTGTCTGCATCAGCATAAGTAATCTGAGTATCATCACAATCATCGCTATTGGTTACACCACAAGCTGCTACAGTTGTTGAGCCAAATCCGTCGCCATCCGCATCAGCGTAAGTCAATAGATTATCATTGCAATCGGTATTATTATCGACACCACAAGCAACTTGGGTAGTTGCACCAAATCCGTCGTTGTCGTTATCAACATACTGAATTTGATTGTCGTTGCAATCGGTATTGTCTAACACATAACCTATAGGCTGAGTAGTTGCAATGATGAATACAGCAGGGTTACCAAAACCATCGCCATCTACATCTTGATAGTAAGGAACACCATTATTACTATTTGGATCGTTATCGTCTAAATCGTCAGTATTGGTAACGCCACACGCAACTTGAACCATTGATCCGAATCCGTCGTTGTCGTTATCTGCATATTGAATTTCAGCATCGTTACAATCGGTATTGTCTAAGACATATCCTTCTAATGGGAAGCATGAAATTTCGTTTACAGTAGTATTACCAAATCCGTCTCCATCTAAATCTTGATAATAGAGCTGTAAAGTAGTGTATAATGAATTGGTATCGTCACAATCATCGGCGTTTAAAACTCCGCAAAAGGTTACATTGGACGAACCAAATCCGTCTCCATCTACATCTTGATATTGGATTTCGTTGTCGTTGCAATCTAATGAGTTAAGAACTCCGCATCCAACTACAACGGTCGAACCAAATCCGTCTTCATCTAAATCTTCGTATTGGATTTCATTGTCGTTACAGTCGTTAAAATTGGGAACATAACCAAAAGGTTGGAAGCAGGTAGTTAACGAAATAGTAAAGTCGCCAAAACCATCATTATCGTTATCTTGATAGTAGGTAATGACTCCGTTTAGTTCAGCGTTGTTATCATCGCAATCTGTATTGTTTGATGATCCGCATGGTGCTGTAATGGTAGAGCCAAATCCGTCACCATCTAAATCTTGATATTGAATTTGAGTATCATCGCAATCTAAATTGTTAGAAACATATCCTACAGAAGCGGAGCATGCTAGAATAATTACGTCATTAGTTCCCCAACCATCAGCATCAGCATCTTGGTAAAAGGTAAGAAGAGAGTTTATTTGAGCATCAGAATCATCACAATCTAAGTTGTTAGTTACACCACAACCTACTAAAATGGTAGAGCCAAATCCGTCTTCATCAAGGTCTTCGTATTGTAATTCGGCATCGTCGCAATCGCCGTCGTTGTCAACATAACCTTCAGGTTGACTGCAAGCCATCACGATTGAGGTTTCCGCTCCAAATCCGTCGCCATCTTCGTCTATAAAATAAAGCGTTAATTCATTTAATTGAGAATCTGTATCGTCGCAATCGGTAGTATTGGTTACACCGCATCCAGCCAAAATTGTCGAGCCAAATCCGTCACCATCTAAGTCTTCATATTGAAGTTCAGCATCATCACAATCTTCGTCATTATCAACATAACCTTCAGGCGTGGAACACGCTGTGATAGTTGCTACATCGCTTCCAAAACCATCGCCGTCATTGTCAATGTAATAGGTCGCGCTTAATCCACTACCCGTAATTTCGACTGTTTGAGTTTGGGTTGTTGTATTTCCGTTTCCATCACTGTACGTCCACGTTATTGGGTACGTTCCGGGACTACTGTATTCTAGTGGACTTTCAGTAGTTCCATTAATTGTACCCGCACAATTGTCGGTTGCAGTTGGAACAGTTACAGTCACCGAACAGTCGGCAGTTAGAGTTGGTAATGAGTTTGTTGTGGGTATTGGCGCACTAGTATCGTCTATAATTACAGTTTGTTGTTGCGTAGAAGAATTACCTTCCGCATCAGTATAAGTCCAAGTAATAACATAAGTTCCTTGATTTGAATAAGTGAGTAAATTGGTTGTTCCAGTTACAGAGCCAAAGCATGCATCGGTTGCAGTTGGCGCAGTGAGGGTTGCCGAACATTGTCTAACAATTGTTGGTAAATTAGCTATGTTTGGAATAGGAGCAGTGGTATCATCAATAATAATGGTTTGATCCTGCGATGAGGTATTTCCGTTTCCATCGTTGTACGTCCAAGTTATTGTATATGTTCCTTGAAAAATATAAATAAACGGACTTGTAGTTGTTGCGGTTACTGTTCCAGCGCAATTATCAGTTGCAGTTGGAGCTGTTAATGTAACTGAACATTGACCTGTAATGGTTGGTAAATTAGTTACATTAGGAACAGGTGCCGTAGTGTCATTTATAGTTACCGTTTGATTTTGATTGACAAAATTTCCTTTAGCGTCAGTATATCTCCATACTACTACAAAAGTACCTTGGGTAGTATAAGTAGTTGGGTTTGCAGTTGTTGCTGTTATAGCTCCAGAACAATTATCTGTTGCGGTTGGGGCTATTAATGTAACTGAACATTGACCTGTAATGGTTGGTAAATTAGTTACATTAGGAACAGGTGCCGTAGTGTCATTTACAGTTACCGTTTGATTTTGATTGACAAAATTTCCTCTAGCGTCAGTATATCTCCATACTACTACTAAAGTACCTTGAGTAGTATAAGTAGTTGGGTTTGCAGTTGTTGCTGTTATAGCTCCCGAACAATTATCTGTTGCGGTTGGAGCTGTTAATGTAACTGAACATTGACCTGTAATGGTTGGTAGATTAGTTACATTTGGTACTGGTGCAATAGTATCACTAATTACTACAGTCTGTGCTTGGAATGATTGATTTCCACGATTATCTGTATAGGTCCAAATTACATTATAAGATCCTTCTGCAGAATACGTTAATGGGTCGCTGGTAGTAGCTGAAAGCGTTCCCATGCAGTTATCGGTAGCTGTAGGCGGTGTAAGTGTAGCAGTGCATTGTGCAGTAACATTAGGCAGATTTGTAATATTGGGAACTGGAGCAGTAGTATCGTTAATGATTACAGTTTGAAATTGACCCGATGTATTTCCGTTTCCATCATTATAGTTCCAATAAATTTGGTGTGTACCTTGCGTGTTATAAGATAATGGGAATGTAGTGGTTGCGGTAATTTGTCCGTAACAATTACTAGTTGCCGTTGGAGGCGTTACTGTTGCTGAACATTGCGCGGTTACATTAGGCAAATTTGTAATATTTGGAACAGGAGCTGTACAAGTAGTTGTAATGGTTACAGTTCTAGCCTCAGAGGTAGTTGAGTTACAGTTGTTGAACACCGTAACATTGGCAGTTCCAGCAGTAGAAATATCTGCCGCGCTGATAGCAGCAGTTAATTGTGTTGAACTAACAAATGTTGTAGTTCTGTTTGCACCATTCCAACGAACAATCGATTGCCCGCTGATGAAGTTGGTTCCAGTAACTGTTAACGTAAAAGCGCCCGAACCAGCAATTCGTGTATTTGGACTCACAGAGGTATTAGTAGGATTTGGTGTAACTGTTACCACAACTTCGTCTCTATTACTTTTTACGGCACCAAATTTCCAATTAAAAAATTGAAAGAACGTTCCAGTTCCACTATTTCCAGTAATACTTACTGTCCCATTACTAATAGGATAAGTGATTCCAGTTGTTGCGCGAGTTAAATTATTACTGGTGCCAGAAATTTGTCTGGATACTAAACGCAATCCATTTTGCGCTGGAAGGAAGAAGTCCAATTGGATATCTTGCGAACCGGTTGCAGTTGGTCGGATTACTTTTGATTCTAGCATTACACCCGAACTATTTTGTAGTTCAACATACAAATCACCTACGACACTTATGGATACCATAACCGATTTTAATTTTGTAGGAGTAGTACAATTGAATATTAAATAGCGATTAGCTAGCGTTGTATTACTAACACCCGTTCCAGAAACTGTTGCGGGTCCCAAATTAGCTGGAGTCACTTCTCTTTCTACCCAATAGGATGTAGTAGAGGTTAAAGCTGGAGTAGTGTAATTAGCACCAGTTGCAACAGGTGTAGTTGCATTCACGGCACTGTACCAACTTATTGTTCCAGTTCCGGTTGCAGTTAAAGCTGCGGTTTGTCCCGTACATCTAGTTACATCACTAGCAGTTGGAATTGAAGTAGTCGGAACCATAACTACGTTTAAGGTAGTTGTTGAGTTATTCGTTAAGGTAACTGAAATAGTTTGTGTTGCATAACCTGGCGCTTCAAAAATTACGTTATACGTTCCAGCGATTTGCACTTTGTGATAATCTCCTAGAGTAGGAGAGGTTTCTACCCAAGCTCCAAAATTATCAACTGTACCACCAACATATACTTTTGCATGTATAGGATTTCCCGATTGATCGGTTACTACACCATGTAAACCATACGATGCTTGCTTCACATAGTTAAGTAAGGCTTGTCGGTTTCTATCCCAAAAGAAAGGCAGTGTTGAAGCGGCTGGAGTTTTAGCATTAGATATTTCGACAGTGATTTCTTTATTATGATCAAAGTAGTTACTGCAATCCTGACGGCCTCCATAAACAGAGTACCAAGCGGCGCCATTTGTAGTTCCTGGAAATTGCCCAGTATTGTATACTGCGTCCATATAATCTAAATTATTGTCTGCAGTTTGACACAATTGGGCATATTCAATGGAAACAAATTTGAAATAGTTATCATGTGGATGAAAACTAAAGTTTCCAGTTCCTGGAGTATTTGAAGTATCCAACGGGAAATTAATAACTTCAGTTCCTCCGTGATAATTAGCAGAAAGTACAAAGTTTCTAGTAGCTTGAAAATTTAGAAAAGCTCGTGTTTCAGGTTGATAAACGGCATTGTCAGCATGTAAGCCTCCAATCGCATCGGGATAATTTCGATTTAAATCTATTCCGTTTGCATTTGCTCTGGTTGGAGCATTTCCAGAAGAATTAAAAATGTCGTTTCCAGCAGCTCGGTAGGATCCATCTGGATTTGCAAGCGGATTGATGTATAGTTCAGTTCCGTTAACCAAATTGGTAACTTCGGAAAGTGAACCATAATTGGTAAGTAGATAGTCGATCAATCTCAACATGGTTGGATAGCCCGTAATTTCGTCACCATGCATAGATGAAGTGTAGAAAAATTCTGGTTCTGTTTCATCATTCGAAACATTGTCAGATATTTTTAATACTAATAATGCTCTTCCATTAGGTGTTGTACCAATATTTTGCAGGGTGCACAAGTTTGGATAGGTAGTTGCCCAAAAGTTCATTTTGGCTACATATTCAGAATATCTTGGGTAAGCATCCCAAGTAGTATCCCAAGCATTGACTGCCTGAGTGGAATATTGGGTGAATTCTTGCGGAATTTCATTGTCTTCAGCGGTTACCCGATAGTCCAATCCAAATGCTAAAAACCTTTGAAATTGGTCTTTATTTGCGTAGGCTTCTACTTCAAGTTCGTTTTCGTCTACTCGTTGGTGTCCGACCGAAACTACTTCGTTGATTCTGTGAAATTGCTCCTTACTAGTTGCTTTAAATCGAATGATTACTTCGCCTTTTTCTCTTAAATATTTGTTGGCCAGTTCTAAGGCCGTCTCTTTTTGAGCAAATGAATAACTCGAAAATAATAGAGTTATGAGTAGGGTTAGGGTAATTCTTTTCATAAATATTGGGGTTTATTGAAAGCAAATCTATAGAACAGCAATATATCTACAAAATTATGTATCGATAAAATGCATTATAAATCGATTAAATACAGTAAAAACTATTTGAGATAAATAAATTCTTATAAAAAATTTATTATCATTATAAAAGTACTGTTTGCCAAATTGAAATTAAGCACTGGGTTCGTATTACTCCATCACTAAAGTTGAAGGTCATCCGAAATAGGTTTTGTCAAATTTTTCAGAGTAAAGTATGTAAACTAGAAATTCCATAAGTAATTACAAATAAAAAAATCCCAAACACAAAGTGAATGGGATTTACTACGTCCGTTTGGCTATCGCCTCGGGTGGTAGCGAGAGGGAGATTTGAACTCCCGACCTCAGGGTTATGAATCCTGCTATAACTTCTTAATAATCAGTATGTTATGTATTAAAAATTCATTATGTGTCACAAATGTGTCACAATGAACTACGAATTCAAACATTTAAAATCCTTTTGTCAAGTTGATTCAAGAGTTGGAATTTCTTTCTTTTTTAATAGAAAAAGATACAGATTCTATAGTGCTAAAATATTGGATCTTGATATACAACCAAATCAATATGATGATCCAGAGAAACAAGTAAAATTGGATGAAATGCTAACTGCATTTCGAAACATGTTAGAGAGAGGTTGGAGACCAACTGATGCAGTCAAAAATGATGTTGAAGTTAAAATTGAAAACATATTACTTGAACATGCTGGACAGCAAGCATTGAAACAAAAGTTATCTGTAAAATACAGTTCCTATTATGTACGCGATTTAAAAAAGGCAGCAAGTTGTATAGATAGTTTTGTCAAAATTCAAAAATACAGAAATCTTAAATTTTCTGAATTGGATATTACAAAAGCAAGAGAATTATTGCGTTTCACAAGTGAATCTTCCAGAGTACAATTCAACTTCAAGATTATATACTCTGCATTACTTGGTGAAATGTTTGAAACATATAAACTTTCAAATCCATTCAAGTCAATCAAACTTAAAAAGAAGGAAGAGGTACTACATAAACCAATTAAAGATGTTAAAGCAACTCTTTGTGAAATTTCAAGTTATAACAAAGATCTGCATGTTTGTTGTTTGATTACTTATGGATGTTTGTTAAGACCACACGTTGAAATTCGTAATTTGAAATGGTGTGATTTTGCTGATGACATGAGTTATATCAGTTTGTCTGGATCAAGAAACAAAGGGAAGAAAAACAGAATAGTTCCAGTTCCAACTTTTGTTAGAGAGTATCTCAATAGAGGAGAAGAAGAGAATAATATTTTTTCAGGAAATCCATACTCATACAATGAAGATTACTTTAAAACACTATGGTCAAGATACAAAAAGACTTCCAAAATTTTGAAGCAGCACAATACACTTTACAGTTTTAGACATACCGGTGCAATTAATGTATATGAGAAAACAGGTGATTTGGCAAAGTTGCAACAAGTAATGGGGCACAGTACTTTACAGGTTACACTTACCTATTTAAGAGGATTGGAAATACAACAATTATCAATATTGGATATGCCAGAATTATAGGTGAAATTGTAATTTAGAATTTAACTTTATAAAATTTAAACTAATTGGTTTTATAGATACAAATCTTGATATTATTCATTCTTAATAACCGCATGTTCAAATCCTTCTATGAAACCTTTACAGTATATTGATTCTTCAGTTAAATGATCCATCCTTTCAGATTTTGGACAAGCGTTTTTTGCAAGGTTAATTGCATCATCATCAGCTATAGTTAGAAAACTATCTGTTATGTAACAATTCTCTTGATATGTATTGTCTTTACTTTTAGCAAGCATATATAGTTCATAAGCTTTACTTGCACATTGTTTTGCTGAAATTTCATTAGCAAAAACTCCTAATATTGAAGATCCAGTAAACATATTATTGGAACTGGTTTCTCTTACTACTATATATACTTTCATTATTATTGTTTTATGTAATAACTGGCATTTATTGGATCATTGTCGTTTACTAACTCAATGGTTGTTGCAGATATTTTGGTAAAGTTATAAGTTGCAATTCCACCCCAATTTATTTCAAGAAAATAACTTGTTGGAGTAATGTTTTCTGTAACTGTATAATTAACATTTGAAGTGCAATAAAAGTCTAACTGAAATTTACGTGAAATTCCACCACTGCTAATCTCATTGTAGTTTTCTATAACATCATCTGCAGTAAATTTATAACCTGCAGCGGTTGGTGCATTTTGTTTTATCCAAGTTCCTTGTATCCATGTAGGTGGATGTAAAGTTTGACAATTATTAGTGTTGTTACCTGAATTATCACTATTACTGCAACTGTATGAGAGAGTGATTATTGTTATAAGGAGAATTATTTTTTTCATATTAGTATTGTCTAAGCACTTTAAAATCTATACTCATTTGAACAGGTATTGTGAATTGTCCATTATTGTTTTGTAAATAAATTGTACCTGAATAATTGCCCTTTAGTGTCTGACCAAAAATATATTGATTATAATTACTCCCGCCATTTCCAACACTATTTGTAGAAGTAGAGCCTAAATCTGTTATTGTAATTGGTAATTTATTAAACATTTGATTATTAAGCGTGCCACTAACTGTTTGAAAATAGAAAGATGATGCTCCTAAACTTGTAGCTAATGTTTGAAAATATCCACCTTGAAAATATACTGTTGCTTGGTTTGAACCTAACAATAAATTTGGAAATTGTATTAAACACTCTAAGTTTTGACCAGACATGTAATTTGGCGCAGTAACATCATTAATTGCTAAATCGGAAATTACTGAAGTTCCTGAAATAATAGCAAAACATTTATTGTTTATTAAATGTTGAATATTGTTAATAATTCCATAGGGAATTCCACTTGTAGTATTCCCTTTTACTTTATGCACTACACCATTAACAGTAATAGTAAATTCATAATCCATACTGTTGGTGAATGAATTTCCATTGTTATTACTTGAGTTGTTATTGTCACTACTACAACTAAATAATAGTGATACAATTGTTAAAAAAAGAAGTGTTTTTTTCATGTTTTATATAATTATTTCAAGCATGCCTCTTACTTGATTTTTATGTAAAACAAATGCGTGAGACAATTGCCATTACTTGTACTTGAGGTGGTCGAATACCTGAGAAACAAAGTAAAGCAACGCTCACGCAACCGGTGAGCGTTATGCTTATACCTTCCTGTTTCTCATTTGAAATTTCAACCTTTCAAGTACAGGATTATTAGCAAACGCTGTTATATCGATAAAATGTTTTCTTTCCTACGAAAGTGATTACAAATCTACCAATATTTTATAGCATTTGCAATTGATTGATTAACATGTTGATAATATCTTATTTCAGGAACCAACTATGTTTAGAATTTCTGTTATCCAATGCATCAGAAACACCAGTTGTGAAATCGAATGCATTTACTCCTCTATCCAGAAATTTATCCAAGTAGGATGTCTTGTTTGATCCTGTGAGTAGATTATAAAATTTCCAAAGATTTATATCTCCATTTTCATTTTTACAGAAGCTCTCATCTTGATAATAATCTTTTGCAACTGTTGTCAAATGACCATCATTAAGCAGCAATTCTGGAAGTAGTAACTTTTCTTTTTTAGGTAGAAAATTGTACAATCTTCCTTTTCCAATGATTTGTGCGAATTGAGACTCTGTCAATGAATAATTTGATAGTTGTTCCATAGCATTCAAATGTCTGTGCATATTATAGGAACTGAACAATTGAAGTGTTTTGTCTTCTAAATCTACAAAAGACATTGCTTTGAGTTCATCTTTGAAACCATCTGTAGATACGCAAAGATTACAGCATACCATATTTTGAAAACCTATGAAAATTTTAAATTTCTCATATGTCTTTTTGTTATACAGATTTTCTGTATTAAGTGCGCGAACTCCACCAACTGTTAATGCAAGCGTATTACCATTGATAGTTTCAGTAATAGATGGAATTCTTATAATGAATGCCATTCTTTCGTAATAGGTGGTTTTTTGATGCTCTTGCAAATCCTTTACTGGAACATAAATTGCATCAGGTGTACGACCTTTGATTTGATGAGATACACGAATTTCTGGTTCCTCAATAATTTCATTAGGAAAGATACTTTGCACTACATTTCGAACACTATCAATAAATTCTTGATGTGATAAAGTAGTCTCGTTATCTTTCGTGAATACCGGTACAATACATTTGTTTTTTAGAAAGGATAGACTGACTTCTTCAGTATTTGCCTCAACAAATGGTTTTTTGTTAGTATTGATACTGCTTTCTACAGTAAATGATGGTTGAAATCCAATGATTTCAGCATGGTGAGTTTGTAATTCCATGATAATAAAGTTTTAATATGTGAATGAATGAAAATGACCTACCATTCAGATAGGTCATTGATTGAATTAAAGTAAACCCTCTTGTGTGAAAGAGGTGTAAGTGTCAAAAGGTGTAATTATGATATGATCTAAGAGTTTCATATCCATCAATTCTAATGCAGATTTTATCTTTTTAGTAAGCGTAATATCTTGCGAAGATGGTTTAGTATTTCCTGATGGATGATTATGACATATCAGTACAGCATTTACCATTAATTTAAGCGCAGTAGCAACAATAATTTTGATGTCAACTACAGTGCCTGTAAGTCCTCCAGTAAAAGCATTGCAGGAACCAATGACCACATTACTGTTATTAAGATAGATGATTACAAATTGTTCTTGAATGCCAATTTTGTCAGCATCAATAAGTAATTTGCAAATATCATAGGCATCTTTAGTATCAGTAATCTTTGGTCTGTTTTCAAT
>CAIUWH010000061.1 GCA_903902795.1 uncultured Bacteroidota bacterium | reverse complement strand
CTTCGCTACCAGCAGCAGTTTCTATTTGAGTTGCTCCTGTCGTTGCTGTTCCATTCGTTCTAATTTCCGTATGGCGAATTTCTCCACCAGTGGTTCCGGTTTGTTGGGCTAAGAAAACGCCCACCGCAGCAACTGTTACTGCTAAAAACGAAACGATGTTTGCTTTAGCATTCTGCTTTACATTCAAATATAATCCCACAATTGAAATTGCTCCTAAAAAATAAAGCACAAAGGCTAACTTTTCAGCGGCTTCTTCATGTTCGTGGATGATTTGATCAGTTACTCCGGGTAATTTTTCGGCAATTTCCTCTGCTCCTTCTCCGGTATTCATGCTTGCGAAAGAAAATAGCGCAGCCACAATAAAAAGGCAGTACGCCGTATTCTTGATCGAATTATTTTTAAAAATTAATCCGCCAATCAAAATTCCCAATCCAAGAATCGTCCCGATAATTGGAAAGTGGTTTACCACCATATGCAAATGTGCGTCGTTCATAATTTCAAATTTTAGTATTTAATATTTTTCTCAATTTTCAAATTTCTACTTTCTATCTTCTGCCTTCGTACTTCTCTTTATCCTGCTAAAGAAACACCAATTAATGATCCGATTCCGTATGTTACTGCAGCCGCAGTTAATCCGAAGATCACTTGCCGCATGCCTGAAAAAAAGACCGATTTGCCTGTAAATAAAGTAATTGCCGATCCGATTCCGAATAATCCAACTACACTACTTCCGACGCTTAAATATATGGCATTCCTTCCGTCTAAAAACATAAATGGATAGAGCGGTATAATCGCACCCATCGCAAACAAAACAAATGATGTAATGGCTGCTTCCCAGGCCGAACCTTCTAATTCTTCTTTGTTGATTCCGAGTTCTTCTGTAATCAAGGTTTCAATAGCAGATTCTTTAGTTTCAAAGGCTTTGTCGGCTAATTTTTTGGCTTCTTCCAACGTCATTCCTTTGGCTTGATACAACAACGCAAGTTCCATTTTCTCTTCTTCGGGCGACGCTTCCAATTCGGCCGTTTCTAAAGCAATTTGGTTTTCGTACAACTCTTTCGAACTTTGAACGGATAACCACTCGCCCAACGCCATGGATATTGCACCCGCTAATAATCCGGCGCAACCGGTTAATAAAATGGTATCGTTGCTCACTGCCGCACCGGCAACTCCCATCACTAAACTCATGTTAGAAACCAATCCGTCGTTCGCACCCAAAACCGCTGCTCGCAAGGCATTTCCGCCAACCGATTTATGTCGGCTTTCAAATTTCGACAAAAATCCACCTGAAACATTCAGTGCTTTGTTGTTGTTGACGGCTTCAATTATTTTTAGGTGATTGTGTTCAAATCCCGATAATTTTTCACCTGCTTCCAGTTTATTTTTAATGGTATTGATGGCAAACTGTTTTTCAACTCCCGATAAACTACTGATGACCGAACTGTACCCAAATATTTTCCCTAATCGCAATTGGATTTTGGCTCTTGATGAAGGTTTTGGAAATGCATAAGCAGGAATTTCTTTCTGAATTTCTCTCAGCATATGTTGTGCATGACCTTCTTCGATGTGCGCTAAGGCAATTAATACTCGATTTAGATTTTCATCCGTTTGAATGGCTGCGATACTTTTGTACAAAAAGGCAGTATCAATTTCGGTTTGCAGTTGCGATTTTAATTTAGAGTTTTCCATAACAAGTACCTATTTGTTACTAAAGTAGTTAAAAATAGTTATTCAAAAATAGTAAAAGTTAAGAAAGTATAGCTTAAGATAGCCTTAAAACAAAATTAGGGAATCCTTAATTTTAATGTAGTTCCGACGTTTTCTTCGCTCGAAATTTCAATGGTAATATTGAGGATATCACACAATCTTTTAACGATGGAAAGTCCTAATCCCGTTCCTTTAACGGCTGGATTTTTTATATTGTCCGCGCGGTAGAACGAATTAAAAATTTTATTTAAATCGTCGGATGGAATTCCGAGTCCGTTGTCACTAATCGTTAATAACGTATGATTGTTTTCTTTTTCTAAACTCACGGAAACAGAACCATCTACGTTAGAATATTTGAGTGCATTGGAGAGTAAATTGCCAATGATGATTGAAATTAAATAGTAATCGGTTTGAACGTAAAATTCCTGTGGCAAGTTTGTGCTAATCGCAATATTCTTAGTGTTTATTTTAGTGGAATAACGCGATAAACCGTCTAAAATCAACGCATTCAGGTACACATTTTCAATCTTATAATGTTGCTTTTGATTTTCAAAACGGGCCAATAAAAGCAATTCATCCACCAAATTATTCAGCCGATTTACTTCGTTGACGCAAAAGTTAATTTTTTCTTCATACTCTTGCTTTTCTCGAGGTTTACGTACTAATACTTCAAGTGTTCCTTTTATCACGGCAAGTGGAGTTCGGAGTTCATGCGAAGCATCGGATGTAAATTGTTTTTCACGTTCAACGGCATCTTCCATTCGGTCTAACAAATCGTTTATGGTTTTGGAAAGTACGTACAATTCGTCTTTATTAGTAGGAAGATCAATTCGGGTATTCAAATTGTCTTTGGTGATTTTACTCGAAATTTCGGTGATGTTGACCACAGGTTTAATGCTTTTTCCTGCAAAAAATCGGGCAATCAGGAAGAGAATGATTAAAATAATCGGAAACGTGATGAGTAAAATATTCTTTAGGATG
>CAIUWH010000060.1 GCA_903902795.1 uncultured Bacteroidota bacterium | reverse complement strand
GGGCTACCAAACGCGAATTTCGGTTAACTTTCAACGGTTGACCGATTTTTTTTTGCTCTGAAACCCGCGCCACATCTGCGATTAGAGAGAAAATGGTATTGACCCTAAAAGTTCGAAATTCGTTTTTTTGCCGATCGTAGGCGATCCCCTCTGGGAATACCAGTTTTTGAATTTTGGTCTTATTGTCGAAGTCGCTTGAAACCCATACCTGTCCTATGTTTTGAGCAATTTTCAAACCTTTTTTTACAGCGATTTCCAAGTTCGAACTTATTTCTAGGTAGTTCCCCATTTCTTGCTTTAGTGCTTGCTCTTCAAGATTGTATTTTTCATTGTATTTCTTATAAAGATCAAGTGGTATTTCCTCATTGATGAACCGATCTTCAAGGTTTATTTTTTTGACTTGAAGTTCTTTTAATTTGTCTTTGATGATTTTTGAGTCTTGGTGTTCGTCGTTTAGTTTTTCATTGATGACATCTAGCACCTTTTTCTCAAGTACCGTACTTAAAGATTTGTCGATGCAGTACTCGGAGAGTGTTGCCGAAAACAATTCATTCAGCCTGTCTGCCCGCATATTTAATGGACTATCTTTCCCCCTGGTTTTATAGTAGAATATCCCTTTTTTGATATACCCGGTAAATGAATTGCCTGTTTCGGCTTCCTTTACAAATCTTTTAAGAGCCAGTTCCCGGAATTTGCTTTTACGGGATATTCCTTTATGGTTGCTTGCAATTTCTAGAATATTGGCTTTTTCAAAAAGTTTTTCGCTTATAAGTGGAGTGTGCTTTCCCTTGATTATTTCTCCTGGTATTAATGCATGTGTGATATAGCCGCAATAAAATGGATTGGATAATATTCTGTGAAGATGCTTGTATCTGATGTTGCTTCCCATTTTCTTCATCTTGGCTGCAATTTCTACGTTGTTTAGGTTGCCTTCCGCCTTCCATTTGAATGCTTGAATCAAGATCCGTCCTTGATCGTTTATTACGTATTCATGGTATTTGGCTTTCTCTTTTCTTTTTTGGTTGGTATAGCCAATGGGGACCGGTCCCACCCAATAACCATTTCTGAGATTTTCGATCATCCCTCTTGTGGTCTTTTCTCTTCTGAGTTCATTGTCATAGTTTCCAAATGCATAGAAAATATTCTGCTGCAATCTTCCTGCAGCGGAGGTAACATCAACTTCTTGGATGACACTTAGCACTTTGACTCCAATTTTGCCAAGTTCTCTTGATAGGTCAGCAGCATGCTCACTCCTGGAAAAACGTTCATATGAATATACCAGTATTGCACTTATGCTTTTATCCTTCTTAACAAAGTCAAGCATTTTCTTGAACTCTTTTCGTTCATCATTTTTTGCCGACTCGACAACACCTCCAAAAAGTGCTTTAATGATCAGGCTTCTCTTCTCAGCATAACTGATGGCATCTTTTTTCTGTGTTTCCAGGGATGTATTGTCAAATTGTGATTGGTCGGAGACCCTGGTATAATTTACAATGATGTTACCCGATCTCCATTTTGTCTGTTTCGGTTTCTTGGCAAAATCTTGAAGCAGTTGGTGTTTTTGCAAAG
>CAIUWH010000059.1 GCA_903902795.1 uncultured Bacteroidota bacterium | reverse complement strand
TTTATATACATTGAATTCAGAATTTATAACATAAAAAGATTTACTAAAAAGATCTGGATCTAAATTATCGTATGCTGCGTATGTTGTAAATTTTTCCCAATTTATTCTTTTAACTACATGAGCAATATCCGCAGGTACAATTCTTTTTAAACTTACCATCTCGTCCCATGTTCTAGCGGTATCTAAAGAATAATCTAACGGAGTAGGTACCGTATCATTTTCTGACCAAGGGGACGGTTTAGATAAAAACAAGTATAAAGAATTTCCTGAAGTTAAAGACACTTCATTTTTAAAATTCTTAGCATTATCTATTCTTAATTTATTGGTTACTATATTAGGCATCTATTATTTATTGTGGGTTATTTTGTAAAGAGACAATATCTATTACTAAAGGGTACGTGCCCGTAGCATTGATATAAGTAACGTTGCTAATATTAAAAAATCCAAGCGTACTATCTATTGTAGTTGTAGAAAAAGTAAAAATTACAGATGAACGCACCAATATTGATTCCCATATAGAAAATATTATATCCTTCGTCTTTCTTCTCTTTATATTGCTCGTCGTTGTAGAAATTCCCTAATAAGGTTGAAATATTCGGTTTAAAAAATCCGTTACCTAGAATTACTAACGTCATAGCCACGTAGAGCATGGTAATGTTGTGAATTCCCATCATAAAATAACCGGCACCCATCATCAATCCGCCGATTACAATCGATTTTTTATAGCCTAAATACCGATCGGCGACCAAGCCTCCAATAAATGGCGTAAGGAAAACCAAAGCGATGAAGGTTCCGTATAAATCGGACGCTTCTTTTTCGGTCATGGCAAAACCAGCTTCTACATCTTTGAGGTATAAGGTAAAAATACCAATCATTAAATAGTATCCGAAACGTTCCCACATTTCAGACAAAAACAAAAAGGGCAATGCCTTAGGATGACTTTTCCACATAAGTAAAGGTTTTAAAAAATAAACCTAAAATCCGCTATAGCGACATTGTAGGTTTGAAAGATATAAAATTATTTTTAAAATTAATTATCTATCTAATTCTGGAATTACTTCAATGTGGTCGTTGTGCATTCTTTTTTCCAACCACGAACTCAAAACAAACAGAATTGCCGCTGCTGCTCCGGACATTATGATGAACAAAATGAAAAATTCGTACAAATTGGTAATTTGAAATACTAAGAAATTAGTTGCTCCACCCGTTCCGTCTTCGCCACCCGGAATTAAAGCACTTAACGTTCCTGCAAATTTATTCGCTGCAGCATTGGCTAAGAACCACGTTCCCATCATTAAGGAAGACAAACGCAAGGGTGCTAATTTAGAAACCATTGATAAACCAATTGGTGATAAACATAATTCACCAATAGTGTGAATTACATACAAACCAATTAGCCACCACATGGATACTTTATCACCCAATCCTAAACCTTTTACAGCAATTGCAATTACTACATATCCTAAGGCAACCAATCCAAGTCCAATTGCCATTTTTTTAGGCGATGAAGGCTCCAATTTTCTTGCATATAAGAAACCCCAAACTATCGTCATAATTGGCGCAAGGGCAATAACTGCTAATGGATTAACCGATTGAAAATAAGAAGCAGGCATTTCCCACCCGAACAATGTTCTTTCAGTTTGTCTATCCGCAAAAAGCGTTAACGATGCGCCCGCTTGTTCAAATGCACCCCAAAAGAAGATTACGAAGAACGCTAATATAAAAATAACCGTAATTCGTTGTGTTTCAATTTTCGATAAACTTCTATCACTAAAAATTAGAACTGGCATTAACACCATCGCTCCGTAAATAAAATAACTAATGATGTCCACATCGCTTTTGAACATTTGTTTGAAGTTCAACATAAAAAAGATGATTGCGATAGAACCAATGATCATTCCAATGTTTTTAGCATCTAATTTTTTTACAGGCAGACCAATGTGTTTACCGTCTTCCGAAATAAGGTATTTTTTTTGACCTAAGATGAATGCAACAAGACCAATTAACATTCCGATTCCTGCCGCTAAAAATCCCCATTTGAAATCCATTGAACCACAAACTAATGGAGAAAAGAATGCTCCCAAATTAATACCCATATAGAAAATGGTGAAAGCACTATCAATTCTTCTATCGTTGGCAGGATACAATTGGCCAACCATCGTAGAAATATTTGGTTTAAAGAAACCGTTTCCAATAATAATGGCTGTTAATCCCATCCACATTAGTGAAACACCTCCATTGGCACCCGCAGAAGCACTAAAAAACATAAAAAACTGACCAATTGCCATGAGCAATCCTCCGATTACGATACTTCTTCTGTTTCCTAGGAATTTATCACACAAATAACCTCCTAAAAGCGGTGTCAAATACACTAATCCCGTATAACTACCGTATATTTCTGATGCATCGGCATCCTTCATTAATAATACTTTGGTCATAAACAAAATGAAGATTGCTCTCATTCCGTAATAACTGAATCGCTCCCACATTTCGGTGAAGAATAGGAAGTATAATCCTTTTGGATGTCCTGTTTTTACTGTTTCACTCATATTAATTTGTTTTAGATTGGTTTTTATTGGTTAGTTATAGTTTCTCTTTGATAAAATTAGTCATTTTAGTGTACAATTGAATGCGGGTTTTACCACCAAAAATCCCGTGGTTTTTGTCGGGATAAATCGCCCAATCGAACTGTTTGTTGGCTTGCACCAAAGCTTCAATCATTTGCATACTGTTTTGAACGTGTACGTTGTCATCGGCGGTTCCGTGAATTAACAGAAAATTTCCTTTCAATTTACTCACGTGATTGATCGGCGAATTATCATCGTAACCACTTGCGTTTTCCTGCGGTGTTTGCATGTATCGCTCGGTGTAAATGCTGTCGTAAAAACGCCAGTTGGTTACCGGAGCTACCGCAATGGCCATTTTGAACACATCGGCACCTTTAAACAAACAGTTGCTCGACATGAATCCGCCATACGACCAGCCAAATATACCGATTCTAGTTTTATCTACGTACGAATAATTTCCGATTACTTTTGCGGCGTCAATTTGATCCTCAACTTCGTACTTACCTAATTCTTTTTGGGTGCATTTTTTAAATTCGGCGCCTTTAAAACCAGTTCCTCTTCCGTCTACACAAACTGTAATATAACCTTCTTGCGAAAGCATCATAAACCAATAATCGTTGGTATTGAGCCATTGATTAGCAACTTGCTGCGAACCCGGACCCGAATATTGAAACATAAAAACGGGATATTTTTTGGTTGCGTCAAAGTTTTTTGGTTTGATCATCCAGGCGTTGAGTTTTTGACCTTTTTCAGTAGTCAATTCGAAAAATTCTTTGTTGGGCAGATCGTATTTCTTTAATTTATCAACTAATGCGGTGTTTTCTACGATCGATTGTACTTGTTTTCCGTCTTTGGAACTGTTCAAGGTATATGTTGTAGGTACAGTAGCGGATGAATACGAATTAATGAAATATGTGAAATCCGGACTAAAAGTAGCCGCATTGGTGCCGACTTGTTGCGATAGTTTGACTTTCTTTTTTCCGTCGAGTGAAATTTTATACACGTCTCTTACCGTCGAACCATTTTCCACCGATTGATAAAAAACGGTTTTTGTCTTTTCATCAAAACCATAGTAATTCGTCATTTCCCATGCGCCTTTGGTCACTTGATTGATTAATTTTCCGGTTTTATCGTACACATAAATATGATTATATCCGTCTTTTTCGGAAGTCCAAATAAAACTATTGTTTTTCAAAAACGTCAAGTTATCGGTTACATCAACATAGGCTTTGTCTTTTTCGTTTAACACAACTTTTGCCGTTCCCGTCGTTCCATCCACAAAAATCAAATCCAAATTATCTTGATGACGGTTCAACACTTGAGCACATAACACGTTGGCATCGTTGGTCCATTTCATTCGGGCAATATAAAAATCATTGTAATTCCCTAAATTAATAGCTTTGGACGATTTTGAGTTTAGGTCGTACACATGTAATGAAACCAAGGCGTTCTTCTCACCAGCTTTCGGGTATTTAAAAGTTTCGGCTGTTGGATACAGGTCTTTTTTGTACATATCCATTGAAAACTGCGGTACTTCGGTTTCATCAAAACGAATGTAAGCTAGTTTTTTACTGTCGGCGCTCCAATCGAAAGCGCGTACAAAAGCAAATTCTTCTTCGTACACCCAGTCGGTTATCCCGTTAATGATCGCGTTTTTCTTTCCGTCTGTAGTTACTTGAATGGTAGTTTTGGAAGCGATATCGTACACAAATAAATCATTCGATTTAGCAAAACCAATTTTGGTTCCGTCAGGAGAAAAACTAGGCTCCTGAACTTGAACTAAAATCTTAGTTAATGATTTTGTAGTACGATTGTATACGTAGTAGTCAGCGGTAAATGAATGTCGGAAAATTGGACTTGTGTTATTTGCAATCAAGATCTGATTTTCGTCTTTACTAAAAGTATAACTATCTATTCCTTCTGATAAATCTTTGAAATCTTTGGTATCTATCAACGTTGAAACCTTCTGTAATGTGGCAAAATCGTATAGATCTATTTGCTGACTTTTAGTGGCTCGATCCGAATTCAAAACCGTATACTGATTGGTATTTTTCATCGATTGAAGTGCATCCATTCCTTTAGCGCGAAAAGCTCCGGTGTAGATTTCTTCGATAGTGATTTTTTGCTGGGCAACGATCGAAAAACAAGTTAACAAAAAGAGCGTGATAAAATTTTTTGACTGCATATTTTACATGGATTAGTAATCGATGTCAATTTTAGTGAAAAAAATGGAAATAGCAACGTATTTTTATGTAAAAAGCATTTTTTCAGACAATCATATTTTGACTTTACTCATTTGCCAATACAATCTAAAACGTATCTTTGCGCAGAAGTACCATTTAATCAATTGAAGATGAACCAAGCCGTATCGGGATTTTCAAAATTATCGAAAGAAGAGAAGATCAATTGGATAGCTCAAGAATATTTTTCGAATCCGAATGAAGCCATCGCAACCATAAAACAATACTGGAACAGCGATTTTCAACTCCAACAACTACACGATGAATTCATAGAAAACACCATCACCAATTTCTATTTGCCGATGGGGATTGCTCCTAATTTCTTGGTCAACGGAAGGTATTATTCAATTCCAATGGTGATTGAAGAAAGTTCGGTAGTTGCTGCTGCTGCAAAATCGGCTAAATTTTGGAGTACACGAGGCGGCTTTAAAACAACCGTTTTGTCTTCAGAAAAAATAGGACAGGTTCACTTTATGTTTCCGGGTGACGCTCAAAAACTAGAACTTTTCTTTCAAAAAATAAAGCCAAAATTTTTCACTGCTACTGAAAGCATTACTAAAAACATGCAAAAACGCGGCGGTGGAATTTTAGATATCGAACTCAGAGACAAAACGGCAGAACTTGAAAACTACTATCAATTACATGCTACTTTTGAAACCAAAGACAGCATGGGAGCCAATTTTATCAACTCGTGTTTGGAACAATTTGCGATCACATTAAAAGAGGAAGCATTGGCTTACGATGACTTTTCGGAAGAAGAACAAAACATTGAAGTAGTGATGAGCATATTGTCGAATTATGTACCCAATTGTATTGTTCGCGCCGAAGTTTCCTGTAAAGTTGAAGAGTTATCTGAAAAAAAAATAGAAAACCCCTTGCAATTTGCACAAAAGTTCGTGCGTGCGGTTAACATTGCCGAAATCGAACCGTATCGTGCTGTAACGCACAATAAGGGAATTATGAACGGAATCGACGCGGTAGTTCTCGCAACGGGAAATGATTTCAGAGCGGTAGAAGCCGGAATTCACGCGTATGCTTCACGAAACGGAAGATATTCGAGTTTGTCACACGCTTCAATTGAAAACGGTATTTTTAGGTTTTGGATGGAAATTCCACTAGCGTTGGGAACATTTGGTGGATTGACCTCATTGCATCCGTTGGTGAAAATGGCGTTGGAAATTCTCGGAAAACCATCGGCACACGAATTGATGCAGTTGGTTGCAGTAACCGGATTGGCACAGAATTTTGCCGCTTTGCGTTCACTGACCACAACAGGTATTCAGGAAGGACACATGAAAATGCACATCAACAACATACTGAACCAATATCAGGCTACCGATGACGAGCGTAAATTAATCGCAATTCACTTTAAGACGAACACAATATCCCATTCGGCTGTGGTCGACTTCATAGAAAAACTCAGAAAGTAAAACACAGATTTCACCAATTACCACAGTTTTTTTTAACCTTGTGACTTTGCGCCTTTGTGGCAGAAACTATGAAAAAAACATTTTACAGTAACGGAAAACTCCTCATCACAGGAGAATATGTAGTGTTGGATGGCGCCAAAGCATTTGCCTTGCCGACTAAATTTGGTCAAAATCTAGTTATTGAAGAGGCAGAAAACGATTGCATTCATTGGACTAGTGTCGATGCCGATGGAAGTATTTGGTTTGAAGATACCATTCTGTTTTCGTCGATTTTAAAAAACGAGCGTTTTAACGAAACGAGCCACATCAAAAATACCCTAATTGAGATTTTGCACGAAGCGTATCTAATGAACTCGGATTTAATAACGAACTCAAAAGGATATAGAATTACTTCCCAATTGACGTTTCCTAAATTTTGGGGTTTAGGCACATCATCAACCCTAATTAATAATATTGCCCAATGGTTACAAATTGATGCGTTTGAGCTTCTTAAAAGAAGTTTTGGCGGGAGTGGTTATGATCTGGCCTGCGCACAAAATAATACACCCATACTCTATCAATTGGTTGATGAAAAACCTTTAATTGAACCGATTATTTTTGAACCTAATTTTTTAGATAAAATTCACTTTGTGTACCTCAATCAAAAGCAAAATAGTCGCACTGCAATTGCATCGTATTACAACCAACGGGGAAATATCGAAAAAGCAATACGGAAAATTGATTCCATCACAAAAACCGTAATTCATTCAACGGAACCCAAAGAATTTGCGTTGGCGTTGCAGCAACACGAAATTGAAATGAGCAATGTATTGGAAACACAAACCGTACGAGAATTATTATTTAACGATTTTAAAGGAACTATAAAAAGTTTAGGTGCTTGGGGCGGTGATTTTATATTGGCAATTTCGAAAGAAGATCCAACCGATTATTTCCATAAAAAAGGCTACACCACTGTAATTCCTTATAGCGAAATGATTTTATAAACAAATTCTCTAGTTAAAAAAGTTGTGTCTTAAGTCTCTCACCTCGGCAGGTTTTATAAATTTGATAGTTCTAATATGATTCATCCGAATATAGAAAAATCCCGTCTCGTTATTGCTAACTCGACGGGATTTGTTTGTATAAAAAATGACCGTATTTATTAATAAAATTCTAATCTGTTATCTTCAATTTTAGCATTTGCTTTCAAAGCGGGAATGATTCTTGAAGCTGCTTGTTGTGCCATAGGCGCGAGTTTGTTAACGTAAGCATCGTGTTTTGCTATTTTAGGTGCTTTAACCACCGATTTCGCTTTTACCACATATACTCCGGCATTTCCTTCAATAGGTGAAGAAATTTTGTTAGCAGCCAATCCAAAAGCAGTACCCACTACTTTAGGCTCCATTCCTACATTTGGAATCATCGCATTTTCAATTGTCAGATCAGTTCCTTGTTGCACTGCAACTGCATTAGCTTTTGCAATCGCCTCCAAAGAGCTTCCTTTCATCTTAGCTACAATTTTTTCTGCTTTCTTTTGATTCTTTACGATCATTTCAATCATCGGTTTTGCCTCATCAACAGTCATTAAACCTTCTTTATTGATTTTAGTAAGTTTGGCAACTACATGACCAACGTTTACAATTTCAAAACGTTTAACATCTCCAACGTTTGTATCATCTGTGTATGCCCATTTTACAATTTGTCTTTGATTACCAACATTTCCAAAATTTTCATCCATTGGTTTTGCCTTGATAGCTGGATTAACAGTCAGCCCTGCTTTTTTTGCAACTGCTGCAAAATCGGCTCCATTAGCATCCATTTCAAATTTGGTTGCTTTAGCATATACCGAATTCGTAGTTGCATCAGAAGGATTAATACGTTGCGCTACTGTTGCTAATAGAATTGCATCTTGCTTATCGGTAACATTGATTACGTGGAAACCAAATTCAGATTCTACCAAACCAATTTTGCCGATTGGGTTATTGAATACAAAATCATTGAATGGTTTAACCATTTGATCAGGACCAAAATACCCCAAATCTCCACCTTGTTGAGCGGATGAATCATCTGAATTCATCATCGCCAACATCATAAAATTTCCTGGATTTGATTGTGCTTGAGCCAATAAAGACTGTGCTTTAGCTTGAGCTTCTTCTTTCGTTCTTTTTTCTTTTTTCTGAACGCGGTCAATTCCTTCCCAACTGATCAAAATATGACTTGCTTTTGCTTTTGCTCCAGACTTTCTGCCCATTGCTTTTGAAATGCAGTAGTCTTTTCCGTTCATGTACGGCCCGTATATTTCACCTACCGGTAAAGCAAACAATTGTTCAGCATGCTCTGCTGGCAATTCTTGTTTCGTTTTGTAGATTGAATCGAAAGGAACATCTGAGTTTTGAGCAACAAAATCAGAAATATTAGTAGCCGACTTGAATCCAGGTAGCGTATCATTTTTCCCTGTATCTTTATTATAAACCACACTTCCGATTAACAAACCATTTACGCGGTCTTTCACTTCTTTTTCATCTTGAGCCGAAGGTTTATCGTCGATGATTACGTATTCAATTTCGCGTGTTCCATCTGACTTAAAGCGTTTTTCATGCTTTTTCATGTAATTGATGTAGTCTTCATCCGTCACTTTAATATCGCTATCTTTAATAGAAGAAAACGGAACTGAAACAAAATCAAAACTTACTTTATTGGTTTCTAATTCGTATTTAAATTTACCTTCTGCGTCAGTTGTATACATTCCGCCTTTTACAAGGGAATTATAGATCTGATATTTTGAATTCAAAATAGCATCTTTTTCTCTGTCTTTTAACAATTTTGCTTGTTCGGGATTTGCTTTAAAAAACTCTTTGAATTTTTTAACGTCAAATTTACCTGCCTCATTTTGAAAAGAAGGATTTTGGCCAATGTTTGGATCATTTTTAAAATTCTCCATGATGTGTTGCTCACCTGCTCTGATTCCTAATTTTTCAAACTCTTCAGAAAGAAGTGCAATAGCAATTTCTTGCTCCCAAACCTGATTAGCCGCTTGAATAGTTGTCATTTGTTGTCCTTGTTGACCATTTTTCTCTGCATTTGCCGCCTTCAATCTAAAGTCTTCAAAAACAATGTCCTTTCCATTGATGCTACCCACGTTGTGAGAAGGTGAATTAAATCCACCACTTTGTATTGCTTCTCCAATAATAAATGCAAATAAGGCAAAACCTATAGCGAGTAAAAGTAAACCTGAACGATTTCTAATTTTTTGTAAAACTGCCATTTTATATATGTTATTTTTATTTCAGTTTGCGAAAATACAATTATCTGCGAAATAATAATAAAACTGAGCGTAATTTTATTAATAAAATTTGCTTTTTTCTATTTAAAATCATGTGAACTTTTTTATTTGGCTATAAAATTGCCTTTTTGCCTCGCATTTGAATTTTTTTTTACTCCGCAGCGCACCCATTCAGATAAAAAAACTAACGGACTTCATTATGAGTTCAACACGGTCATTTTAACCAATTCTATTTTATTA
>CAIUWH010000058.1 GCA_903902795.1 uncultured Bacteroidota bacterium | reverse complement strand
TGTTCAAGACTTTCTCTAAAATTATAACCTCTCGTTATTGAATTTTGAATATTCAACTTGGAATAATGAATTATGAAATTTTTGTTGGTTATTTAACACCCCCAACTTCAACATTCAAAATTCGTTGTTCAACATTCCTTGTTCAAGTCTTTCCCTAAAATTATAACCACTCGTTATTGAATTTTGAATATTCAACTTGGAATAATGAATTATGAAATTTTTGTTGGTTATTTAACACCGCCAACTTCAACATTCAACATTCCTTGTTCAACATTCCTTGTTCAAGACTTTCTCTAAAATTATAACCTCTCGTTATTGAATTTTGAATATTCAACTTGGAATAATGAATTATGAAATTTTTGTTGGTTATTTAACACGTCCAACTTCAACATTCAACATTCCTTGTTCAAGTCTTTCCCTAAAATTATAACCACTCGTTATTGAATTTTGAATATTCAACTTGGAACAACGAACAATGAAGTTATTAGAAATTTACCTAATTAAGCACTTTCTCGTTCACCAAAAAAAATCCCGTAAAACTACGCTATGCTATTGACAATGAATTGATTTACTTTGCTGTTTTTGTAATTTGAATTGAAATTTGTGTTCCAAGATGTACTCCGACATAAAATTGATGAAGTCGATGTTTTTGATGTCGCTGTCTACTTTGAAGAACGAAGACACTTTTCCGTTTTGAACTACGCCTACATCAACCACCATGGTGCCTTTTACATCGGCGTATTTTTTGGCTTTCTTTTTGGTGAATTCAGTCGATTGGAATAGCTCATCGATTTCTTTGGTTACCGTTTCAGTTACCACTTCCTCATCGGTTAGTACAGGTCGTTGTGCATTTACAACGGGTGAAATGAGCAATAAAAAAGTTAATCCAAAAACAAGTTTAATAATTTGCATGACGAATCAGTTTAAGTTACAAGGCAAACTTATAGCTTAAACGAAAGGAAGGAAATACGTAGAATTTCGTATTTTAACTAATGAAGTCGTTTGAACTTTTTCCATTTGCTAAAAAATTTGTCTTTAGCACCCAATTTTTGCCTTTTTTCGAAGCGTAGCTCTGCTATGCATCTAAAAAAAAGACTTCAATTGGTTACAAAATCCTAAATTTTCGCTTAAATGCAAAAAAATCAAACCACTTCAAAATGTATAAAAGGAAGTTGTTCCTGAACTTTTTGGATCTTTTGGTTGAGATGAGTCAGGAATTTCTGATGACTTTCAGAAGTAGGATTGAATGGTCGGTGTTTCAAGGCGCGTTGGATTTCGCAAACCTGATTCATTAATGCGTGTTGATTTTCAGCAACGTAATTTTCATAGAATTTAATCCAAATGTAATCGATGGCCGACTGACTAGGATGCAATAAATCATCAGCGTAAAAGCGGTAATCGCGCAGTTCGTCCATCATTATTTCGTAGCTCGGGAAGTAGTTGGAAGATGGAAGTTGGGAGATGGAAGTATGTAAAGCAGAAATTAAGTGCGCTTTACTACGTTGATTTTCTGCAAAACCATCTTTTAGGTGCCGAACGGGTGAAATCGTATAAATAAAATTGCAAGTAGGATTTAATTTTTGAATTAATTCGACCGAATTTTGAATCGATTGCTGCGTGGTTTCGATGGACAATAATTCTTTTTCGAATTGGCTTTGTGGTACTTTATGGCAATTGGCAACAATTTGATTGGTCGATGCATTGCGGTATACCCACGAAGTGCCATACGTAAAAATAATATGTGTCGCTTCTTCCAACTGAATCCGAAAGTGATGCAACAAGCGATTGAGTTTCGAAACCAAAAGTTCTTTACTGAAATCGTTCAAATCTGAGTGGACTTCGAAGCAATGCCAACTTTCGTTGTGGTAAAAAACATCTTCATCCCGAAATTCCAACTGATGCACTGCACGATGAATCAAGCACTCAATCGAAACCGAATTGAAAATAATTCCAAATGGATTGGTAGTGGTTTGGAATTTAAAATAATCAAATTTTTCGCCCATATTTTCAGCAAAACACGAACCCAAGAGTACTATTTTAGAAGAATAGTCTATCGGTTGATTGGATTTCTCAATTGGAACTTGGGTGGTAAAATTCATCTTTTAAATTAAATGCACTCAAAAATACAAAATAGAATTGGATATTTTTCATCGTTGATTGTAGCCGCGAATTCACAAATAAAAAATAAAATCGTTGTTGAATGCACTTCGAAGAAAGTCTTTGACGATAGTTGATTCCCATTAACAAACTTTGAAGTTCGTGCTTTCGTGGCAAAAACCAAACTTATCGTAATAAATTGTTAAACCCTTTCCAACCACTAATTATTACTTATTTTTGCACTTCAAAAAACAACCATGAAATTACTCTACTCCTACATAAAACAGCATAAGCTCCTCCTGTTTATTGCGTTGATTATGGCCGCTATCAACATTTGTTTCAGCTTAAGTGATTCGATCATCACGGGTAAACTAATGCAAGATTGTGGTGTTGGAATTGCCAAATATAAAGGAAACGAAATGGGCTTTGTGAAAGCCGTTGGATTTTGGTTGCTTCTTTCTCTTGGCGCGGCGATGGTTTCGCGACTGGCCAAAAACTTTCAAGACTATTTTACCAACATTGTGATTCAGCGTACGGGCGCCGAAATGTATACAGACGGAATTAAGAAATCATTGGATTTGCCGTATGAAGATTTTGAAGACCAACGCAGCGGCGAAACCTTGAGTCAGCTGCAGAAAGTGCGAACCGATTCTGAAAAACTCATAACCCTATCGATTTCGTTGATTTTTCAAACCGTAGTTGGATTTGTCTTCGTGATTATTTACATCGCTCAAATTGACTACCGCATCTCTTTTATATTTCTAATCACTGCACCAATTATCGCATTTGTGAGTTCGTTTTTAGGTAAAAAAATTAAAGTGATTTCACGTCGAATTGTCACTCAAACCAATTCACTTGCCGGTTCCACTACAGAAAGTTTGCGCAACATTGAGTTGGTGAAAAGTTTGGGACTGACCAAGCAAGAAGAAGAACGATTGAACTCCAATACGATTAAAATTTTGGGGCTTGAATTGCAAAAAATTAGATTCATCCGAAGTTTGAGTTTTATTCAAGGAACCACAGTTCACTTCATGCGGACCTGCGTTATCTTTGCGTTGTACTATTTCCTTTTTGGCAATAAATTGCTTGTGGGCGACTTGCTGACCATGGTGTTCTTCACCTTCTTCATATTTGGTCCGTTGCAGGAATTGAGTGCGTTCATTATCGTTCGAAACGAAACGAAAATATCCTTGGAAAACTTCGAACGACTGCTGAATGCTACTCCCGAATTTCGTCCTAGAAATCCGAAATCAATGGGTAAAATTGAAGATTTAGAGTTTTCAAACGTGAGTTTCAAACACAAAAGCGCTAAACATCCGGCGGTAGAAAATATTAATTTCCACATCAAAAAAGGCGAAACCGTGGCATTTGTTGGTCCGTCTGGAGCGGGAAAAACGAGTTTAGTAAAATTACTGGTAGGATTGTATCCGCCAGCAGAAGGCAAAGTGTTGTACAATTCGATCAACTCAACCGAAGTCGATTTATTAGAATTGCGTCAGCAACTCGGATTTGTTGCGCAAGATGCCCAATTGTTTTCAGGAACGATTCGGGAAAACTTATTATTTGTAAAACCAAATGCAACCGATGAAGAATTGCATGACGCGTTGCGAAGAGCAAGTTGCGAAAACTTATTGAGAAGAGCGCACGACGGTTTGAATTCTACTATTGGAGAAGGCGGAATTAAAGTTTCAGGTGGCGAAAAGCAACGACTATCGATTGCCCGAGCCATTTTACGAAACCCAAATTTATTGATTTTTGATGAGGCAACCTCGGCGTTGGATTCGATTACGGAAGAAGAAATCAATTCGACGATTCGAACGATTTCCGACACGAATAGAATTACGGTTTTAATTGCACACCGCCTTTCTACCATCATGCATGCGGATAAAATTTTTGTATTGGAACAAGGGAAAATCATCGAGCAAGGCAAGCACGACGATTTATTATTGGAAAAAGGGCTGTATTACGCGATGTGGAGACAGCAGATTGGGGAGAGAAAATAGTTTACCGCAACCAGTACTACTTAAATGCTGCGAAAAGATTACGCCCTTTCGCAGCATATAAATTAAAAACCTTTTTTTACCCATGCAGTAAAGACATTATTATTAAATCGTTTTCGTCTTGGAGTACTGCTCATGTAGGGTATACTTTTTAAATTTCATAAGAAAGAATGAAATTGGAAAAATAACAATACTAATCATTTTTAACAAGGTTCTTACAACAGCTTGCTTGAATACAAAAACATTTGTAGCGATGTCGACAACCTTAATTTTGAAAATAAGTTTTCCTATAGTTTTCCCTTTATTAAATAGGTCAAAAACTAAAAAATAAACTAAAATTATAAAAAATTTATATTCAAAATTTACTATAAAATCCGTGTTATTAAAGCTGAATTCTCCTATCTTCTTTACTAAACTAAACGGAAGGAGTGATAAAATAAGTGATATCACTATCATATCGACTAAAAATGAATAGATTCTTTTATTTTCCATATCTTACTCTTTTAAAATTTCATATTCAAAATTTACAAACCCATTTATTACGTTATACTTGCCTTTCTTCACTGCAATAGTTCTGCCATTTTCATCTTTTTGTGTTGAACTTTGCGTAATAATTACCTCTTTTACCGTTTCTAGATTTTTTGTGTTTGGAAACAATTCCTTAAGTTCGATTCCTGTGACATTTCTCATTAAAGATTGGTTTGCCAAATACAAATCATAAAATCTCTTGGTAACTGATCTACAAGGAACTGTTCCAAGAGGTCCAGCAAACATATCCCCGCAGCATATATAAACAGTAGTAGATATCGAAGCAATTCCGATACTAAGGCCTACACTAAATTCATTGCAGTACAAACTGGAGCAATCGTCAACTTTACTATTTGATGTAAGTCGGCCATTAGAACCGAAACCAAATGCTGACATAAATGTAATTAATAAAAATAAATTTTTCATAAATATATAAGTTTTAATTATTCACAGCTTTGCTTTGTCGTCCATTACAATTTAGAGCAAAACTGTTTTTGTTTAAAGTTGGTTTATTCTTAGTTTTGATGCCTAACCAACTCATAAAAAGGCAACAAAAATTCTAAAAGTGATACTTTATGCAGTACGTTTTTTTGGGAGGTAAACCCTTTTTTACCATTGTTTATTTTGAAACTAGTGAAAATTGAATTTCAAATTTAAAACCAAAAAAGCATATTTTGGTAAGCAAAAAGTGTACATTTTTGTTTATTTAAGATGTTTTATTTTTTAATTACGAGACATCGGCTTTAGATTCGATTACGGAAGAAGAAATCAATTCGACAATTCGAACGATTTCCGACACGAACAGAATTACGGTTTTAATTGCGCACCGACTTTCCACGATCATGCATGCTGATAAAATCTTTGTGTTGGAACAAGGAAAAATCATCGAGCAAGGCAAGCACGACGACTTATTGTTGGAAAAAGGGTTGTATTATGCGATGTGGAGACAGCAGATTGGTGAGAGAAAGTAATTGAAATTATTATAAAAAAGGAACACAGATTTTAAAAATTATTAAAATTTATAAAATCTGTGTTGCTAAATAGTTAGTAAAAATTACTTCACAAAATCAATTGCTTTTTCCAACGCTTCTTTGATTCCCGAAACATTTTTACCTTTTCCAGAGGCAAAGAACGGTTGTCCGCCGCCATTTCCGTCAATGTATTTTCCTAATTCTCTGATTACATTTCCAGCGTTTAATGATTTTTCTGCCACCAATTCTTTTGAAATAAAACAGTGAATATTAGGAGCATTATCTTCGACAGAAGCTAAAAACACAAACGAATTGGGTTTCGAACTTCCGATGGCTTGAGCCAAATCTTTGGTTGAACTCATCGACAAATCGACTTGTTTGGCTAAAAAGTTGATTCCGTTTATTTCTTGAAAATCAGCCAGTAACGCATTCTTCAATCCGTCTACTTTTTCTTTCAATAACAGCTCAATTTGTTTTTTCAATTTCGTATTATCGTCTTGTAAGGATGCCACCGATTTCAAAATATCTTGTGGATTTTTCAACGTTTCCTTAATTTCAGCCAGGGTTGTTTCTTGATTTTTAAAGAACTCTTTCACCGCATCACCTGTTATCGCTTCGACACGTCGGATTCCGGCTGCCACTGCACCTTCTGAAATGATTTTGAAATGCCAGATGTCGGCTGTGTTTTTCACGTGAATTCCACCACACAATTCCTTGCTGTCGCCAAATTCAATCATACGAACGCTATCTCCATATTTTTCGCCAAATAATGCCATTGCACCTTGTGCCATCGCTTGCTGAATCGGAATGTTTCTGTGTTCCACCAATTGCAATTGTTCTTCGATTCGCGCATTGACAAAGGCTTCTACGTTCTGAATTTCTTCGTCAGTTACTTTGGCAAAATGCGAGAAGTCGAAACGCAAGTAATTCGGGTTTACCAACGAACCTTTTTGTTCTACGTGCGTTCCCAAAATGGTGCGCAACGCTAAATGCATCAAGTGCGTAGCCGTGTGATTTTTAGATGTTGATGTTCGTAAATCGGTATTGACCTTGGCAACAAAATTCGCTTCCACATTTTCGGGAAGTTGTTTGGTAAAATGCAATAGTAAGTTGTTTTCTTTTTTGGTGTCGATGATTTCGATTACTTCATTTGCAGAAATTAATGTTCCTTTATCGCCTACTTGTCCGCCGCCTTCGGGATAAAATGGCGTACTATCCAAAACGATTTGGTATAAGATACCGTCTTTTTTTGAATCGACTTTACGGATGCGTGTAATTTTGACGTCGTTTTCAGTTTGGTCGTAACCTACAAACGTTTCGACATTGCCCGGAATCAAGACCGACCAATCCTCGGTAGAAACTTCAGATGCTGCACGCGAACGAGCTTTTTGTTTTTGCAATTCCGATTCAAATCCGTCTTCGTTATACGTATATCCTTTTTCTTTTAAAATCAAGGCCGTTAAATCTTTAGGAAAGCCAAACGTATCGTACAATTCGAATACTTTTTCGCCGGATACTTCGCTGCCAGACGTTTGCGCCACTACGTTTTCTAACAATTGCAATCCTTGGTCTAATGTACGTAAAAACGATGCTTCTTCTTCACGAATTACGTTGGTCACCATTTGTTGTTGCGATTTGATTTCGGGGAAGAATTCACCCATTTGATTGGCCAATACTTCAACCAATTTATTGATAAACGGTTCTTTGGTGTTTAAGAAGGTAAATCCGTAACGAATGGCACGACGCAAAATACGACGAATCACGTAACCTGCGCCAGTATTTGATGGCAATTGTCCGTCGGCTATAGCAAACGCAACGGCACGCACGTGATCGACAATCACACGAATGGCGATGTTGGTTTTGTTTTGTTCTTCAGACACTTCGACTGCGCTCAGTGAGACATCATTTGAACTGTATTTGTAACCCGTAATTTGTTCTACCTTTTCAATTAATGGCGTAAAAACATCGGTATCGTAATTGGACGTTTTGCCTTGTAATGCCATACACAAACGCTCAAATCCCATTCCGGTGTCGACGTGTTGCGCAGGTAATTTTTCTAACGAACCATCGGCTTTTCGGTTGAATTCCATGAACACATTGTTCCAGATTTCTACCACTTGCGGATGATCATTGTTGACTAAACTTTTTCCGGAAACTTGTGCTTTTTCGGCTTCGGTGCGTAAATCAACGTGGATTTCAGAACATGGACCACACGGACCTTGATCACCCATTTCCCAGAAATTGTCTTTCTTATTTCCAAGGATGATGCGGTCTTCGTCGATGAGGCTTTTCCAGATGTCCCACGCTTCTTGATCAAACGGCACATTTTCGTCGGGATTGCCTTCAAACACGGAAACGTATAAATTTTCCTTTGGAATTTTGTACACTTCGGTCAACAATTGCCACGCCCAATTAATGGCCTCTTTTTTAAAATAATCGCCAAACGACCAGTTGCCGAGCATTTCAAACATGGTATGGTGATAGGTATCAAAACCTACATCTTCGAGATCGTTGTGTTTTCCTGAAACACGAAGACATTTTTGCGTATCGGCTATTCGCGGATTTTTAGGCGTTCCGTTTCCTAAAAAGTATTCTTTGAATTGCGCCATACCCGAATTGTTGAACATCAGGGTTGGATCGTCTTTGAGTACGATGGGCGCCGACGGAACAATTAAGTGTCCGTTGCTTTCGAAGAATTGTAAAAACTGTTTACGAATGTCTTGTGATTTCATTATGAGTATGTTAGATTTTTAAATCTTTAGAAAATTAGATTGAACTGCTTGGTTTCTTGAATAGCCCCGATTGTAGTGTAAATCCTTTTTTGTTTTGTCTCCCTGAGCGCAGTCGAAGGGATTCAAAACAAAAAAGATTGCAACGGAAAGCGGGACATGATTACTAAAAAAAGGTAAGATAGCTGCTTCAAAAAAATAAATTAGAATTAGTTTGAAACATTTCTTAAATTTGTTCGTATAACCATTGTTATTCTTAAAACTCGCACAAAAATAGTATAAAATAAAAGATGGCGAAAAAAGTAAAGTATTATTTCGACTCCGAAAGTTTAGCGTATCGAAAAATAAAGACTAAAAAGTCGAAAAAACTAGCTTATGTCGCGCTTTTTTTACTTGCCTCTGCCCTTTTTGGTTTTTTGTGTTTTGTGCTTTTTATGAATGTTCCGTTTTTGGAAACGCCGAGAGATAAGATTCAGGGTCGCGAATTGGAGACGATGAAATTGAATTATGCGATTTTGAACAAAGAAATTGATCAGTTGAATGAAGTGATGGCGGCTTTGGAAGATCGGGATGATAATTTGTATCGAGCGTATTTTAATTCCTCTCCGATTTCGTTAGAAAAGCGAAAAGAAGGCATTAACCAAAAGCGATACAAAGAATTGGAGGGTTTCAATAATTCGGATTTGGTCATCAGCACGATAAAAAAAGTAGATGTATTGAAAAAGCAGTTGGTAATCCAATCGAAGTCGTTAGATGAAATTTTGAAATTGGCAATGGCGAAAGACAAGTTACTGTCGGCTATTCCGGCAATACAACCAGTAAAAAACGAAGATTTAACACGCATGGCATCTGGTTTTGGTTACCGCAGTGATCCGTTTACCAAAGTAAGAAAAATGCACCAAGGAATGGATTTTACAGCTTCCACTGGAACACCCATTTATGCAACAGGCGATGGCGTGGTACAAAAAGCAGACAATTCGCTTTCGGGTTTTGGAAATCACATTGAAATTGGTCACGGATTTGGATACCTAACGTTGTACGCCCATTTGAGTAAGTACAATGTTCGGCCAGGTCAAAAAGTAAAACGCGGTGATGTAATTGGTTTTGTGGGAAGCACGGGAAGAAGTCAGGCGGCACATTTACATTATGAAGTTCATAAAAACGGGCAACCGGTAAATCCGATTAATTTTTACTACGGAAATATTTCGGCAGAAGAATACGTTGTGATTTCGAGGATTGCGAATCAGGAGAATCAGTCGCTGGACTAGTGTTCAGTGTTCAGTGTTCAGTGTTCAGTGTTCAAAATTAAAAAACAAATTACTACTATGCATATAGAACTTTCAAAAGACAAACGGTATTTTAGTATTGGTGAAGTGGCCACTGCTTTTGATGTGAATGCGTCATTGATTCGGTTTTGGGATAAAGAATTTGACATTCTAAAACCCAAGAAAAATGCGAAAGGCAATCGTATGTTTACCCAAGAAGATGTAAAAAATTTGCAATTGATTTATCATTTGGTGAAGGAGCGCGGATTTACATTGGACGGTGCGAAAACCCATTTAAAAGAAGGACAGAAAAAGACGATGGATACGTTTGAAATCATTACCAAATTGGAAGGAATTAAATCCGAATTAATGAATATTAAAAAGAATTTATAAAACAAAAAACAAACTTTAAAACAATAGAAATTATGAGAAAATTTTTGCCTGTAATAATCATCGTTGGTCTTTTAGTGATTGGCTTCATGTGGTACATAGGAATTAAAAATTCTGCACTAAAATACAATCAAGCAGTAGGAAAGACATGGGGCGATGTGGAAGTAGCTTATCAAAGAAGAAATGACTTAATTGATAATTTAGTTGAAACCGTAAAAGGATCAGCTGCTTTTGAAAAAGGGACTTTAGTTGCGGTTACTGAAGCAAGAGCCAACGCGACCTCAATTAAAATTGACCCAACAAAAGTTACTCCAGAACAATTAGAAGCATATAACAAGGTGCAAGGTGGTTTAGGTGGGGCACTAAAAAGTTTGATAGCCACCGTTGAAAGTTATCCTCAACTAAAATCAACCGATGCTTTTCTAAAACTTCAAGATGAACTTCCAAGCACAGAAAATCAAATTTTGACTGCAAGAACTCGTTTTAATGAAGCTGTTGAAAAATATAATGGTTATGTGTTATCTGTTCCAAACTCTTGGTTTTTGGGAGGCATTTACAAAGAAAAACCGTATTTTAAATCTGTTGAAGGAGCTGACAAGCCTACTAAAGTTCAATTTTAAATGTCGAAAGTAGAAGATTTTTTAACCAAAGACGAAGAAGCTGAAATAGTAGCTGCCATTCGTTTGGCCGAAAAAAATACTTCGGGTGAAATTCGCGTGCATTTAGAAAAAGAAACTTCCATAGCTCCAATGCAACGAGCTGTGGAAGTATTCCACGAATTGGAAATGGACGCTACACAACTTCGAAATGGTGTGATTATTTATGTAGCGGTGAAAAGCAGACAATTTGCGATTTACGGCGACAAAGGCATCAACGAAAAAGTAGCCAACGATTTTTGGAATTGCACCAAAGACATTATGCTGGACCATTTTATAAACGGCAGAAACAAGCAAGCCTTAGTAGATGGCATTCACAATGCAGGTGAACAACTTAAAAAGCATTTTCCTTTTGAAAGTGATGATAGCAACGAACTTTCCAACGAAATATCCAAAGGAGAATGATACAAATTATAATCAAACTGACGCGTTTAATCATCATTATTGCAATTGTACTCGTGCATCAATTGGGTTTTGCGCAGTTTACTATTCCAAAAGTTCCTGATTTCCAAACTTCTGTTTACGACTATGCCAAATTGCTTTCTGATACAGAAAAAAAGCAACTTGAAGAAAAACTGATCCGTTATTCTGATTCGACAACCACGCAAATTGTAGTAGTAACTGTAGAAACCATTAACGGCGAAGACATCGGAATTCTGGCTCCAAAATGGGGACATGAATGGAAAATTGGTCAGGAAAAGGAAGACAATGGTGTTTTTATTTTAATAGCAAAAGAAGAACGCAAAATTTGGATTGCACCCGGTTATGGTGTTGAAGATCGATTGACGGCCGGAATTAACGGTGAAATCATTCGAAACATCATTCTTCCCGAATTCAAAGCCGGAAGTTACTATAATGGTCTAGACAAAGGCGCAGATGCTATTTTTCAGGTCTTTACCGGAAAATACAAAGGCGAACGCATCAAAGATAAAGATGAGGGGAGTTTTTTTCCACTACTGATTTTCATCATCATTATTATCGTCATCGTCTACATTGCTTCAAAAAATAAAAACAACCACGGAAATAGGGGTGGATTTGGCGGACCTGATTTATTAGATGTCATTATTCTAAGCCGAATGGGTAGAGGTGGCGGTGGCGGATTTGGAGGTGGATTTGGAGGTTCTTCCGGCGGAGGCGGATTTGGAGGCGGATTTGGAGGCGGCGGATTTTCTGGCGGTGGTGCTGGGGGAAGTTGGTAGAACGGTTGTCGGTTGTCGGTTGTCGGTAAATGAAAACACATTTAAAAGAAATTATATTGTATAAAAAAAACGCCTTTCGTATTGAAAGGCGTTTTTCTATTAATAGAACATCATTCCTCCGCCTTTTTTCTCTTTTCCTGCAAATTTTTCAATTTTATAGGTTAACGAGAACATAGCATAACGATTGAGCACCACATTTTCTTCATCTCTGATGGACGTTGCGCTGATACTTCGAGTGGCATTTTGATTCTGATTCAACATATCGTATACTTTAACTTTTGCCAGTAATTTTTTATCAAAAAAAGCATACGACAAACTCGTGTTCCACAAGTAAAAATCTTTTTTAAATCCGTCTGCAATATTGGAATTATACGTATACCCGAAGTCGTTTCCAAACACCCATTTTTTAGGCCAATAACTCGTTACTTGTACATTAAAACGATGTATAAAATTAGACGCCGATTCGATTACAAAATTGGTATAATTGGTTTTATTAAAATTATAATTATACGATGGATTAACCGTAAGTAACTCGCCATAATCATACGAGAAATTTATTCTAGGTGAAAGACTGTTGGACTTGGCTTCGTACAACTGTCCGTCGGTGAATCCTTTTGAGAGTCCGAAATTACTGTTCAATCGGGTTTCCAATCTAAATTTATGCGATTCTTTTTTAAAGGATTTATTCCAATAGACACCCATCCAACCATTGTACGTTCCGGAAACATTGGCGTAAGTGGTAGTTCGTTTTCTGTTGTCGTCGAAAGTCACCGACGATACGACTTGATTATCGTATAAAGTGCCGCCAGAATAGATTCCGTATCCCGAACGCGTCGCATAATCGAAATCGCGATACGAGAAATTAAACCAGTGGTTTTTGTTTAAATCAACGTCTGGATTTCCGACAATCGAATTCAGCGGATTGGCCAAATCTTCTACTGGAAGTACTTGTCGTGCGGTCGGTACATCGTACGAATAACTATAATTTACCCATAAGTTTTTAGACTTCGTAAAGCGGTAATTCCCATATGCATTTACGTACGGCAACATATAATCTTTGGCGTAAGTAGTTGTAACGTTTAAATAATTGGAATCCGCTTTGAAATCAAGAATCGTTGTTCCCAAACTTACATTAAAATTGATATCCTTCTTTGTGATTTGCAATGCGGTGTAGGGTGTAACTACTTTTTCTAGCGAATTAAACATGTTGGATAAAAGGTCGTTAAATAAAGAATAAACCTGGGTAGAGCCGTCGAAATCGAATGAATTTCGAGCATCTGAATTTTTATCGTATCGGTGTTCCAATCCCAATTTGACGCTAAGCGAATCCGTTATAGGTTGGGTAAATTCGAGTTCCGTTCGAAACGCCGTATTCTTATTTTGGGAGAAATTGGCTTGATTTCGATTGTCGTCTGGAATTGCATCTTGATAAAAAATCGTGCTGGATTGCGTGAATTCATTTTCGTTTGTCGTTTCGTTTTCGTTTTCAAAAACCACACTTAAGAATTTACCTTTTCTCTTGAATGATTTAGAAAACGACAACGTATTTTTAAAACTGTTAGCGTCATTTTCGTAAAAGTTATCCGAATTGCTTTCGTTCAATAACGCATTCGCAGCATCAAAAGACGATTGAGCCGAGACTACTCGATTTTTATTATTCGACTTGGTGAAATTGGGTTCAAGTACGATGGAAGCGGTAGAGTCGATTTTAAATTCAATTTCAGAAGCCGCATTGTGCACGAATCGATCTTCATTAGAATTAGAGGTCGACTTGGTCATGAAATTTCCCGAAGGTAAAAAATTGATTACGCTAGTTCGGTTGTCGTTTTTGGAATTGGCACCTGAATAAAAATAACTTACGGATGCTTCTGTTTTTTTGGACCATTCATCGGCATAATTAATTCCGACTAAATTGGATTGTGTGATGCCGCGACCGTTTCCGAAACTTCTCCCGTTGATTCCAAACGAACCGTTGTCACTGAACCAAACGCTTCTATTTCGTCCGCCGCCCATATTGTCAAACACTTCATCCATCGAAAATCCGGTGGAGTTGATGTTGTTGGACGAAGCCAGAACACTGATCTTTCGTTTGTTCTTAAAATAATTGACGAGTGTACTGCTTTCGTACCGTTCATCCGTACCATAACCTCCCATAAATTTCCCGAAAAAGCCTTTGTTTTTATCTTCATCGATGGTAAGGTTAATACTGGCATTGTTAGAACTTGCGGCTTGCCCTGTTTTTTCTTCCTTGGTCGTTTTGGTATCGGTGACTTGAACTTTATTGATGATGTCAGAAGGCAAATTTTGAAGAGCAACTTTTCCGTCTTTATCGAAAAAAGGTTTGCCGTTGACCAAAATCTGATTCACTTCTTTTCCGTTAACGGTAATCTTACCATCGGAATCGATTTCAACTCCGGGCAATTGTTTTAATAAAGTTTCTACGTTGGCATCGGGACGCACTTTAAACGAAGAAGCGTTAAATTCGAGGGTGTCTTTTTTAATTCTGATGGGAGGAATTTCTCTTTTCACCACTACTTCATCCAAATTAGTAACAGAAATTTTGAGATCAATTGTACCGAAATCCATATCAGACTCAACTTTTTGAATATTTATTTTATGGTCTTCATAGGTTACGTAAGAAATTTTCAGATATACCGGATAGTTAAGCTTTTTGATTTTGAAATCAAACTTTCCAAATTTGTCAGTTATGGTATAATCAACAACGGAAGAATCTTTGGCTTTCGATAAATAAACCGTTGCTGATTCTATGGGTAATTTGGTGGATTCGTCAATGACTTTACCCTTGAGACTGATGGTGCTTTGTGAAAATGATTGTGAAAAAAATAGAAAGATAACAACTGTGTATACTGATTTAGGCATGAAATTTTGGTTTAGTTTTGAAGTATAACTCTGATTTCGTAGGTTTATTATAATTAGACAACTATTCTTACAAAATTTAACATATAGCAAAAAAAAACCGACCCATTACGAGTCGGTTTTTACACTATAAAATACTACTATTTTAATGTTTTTAAAGCATCCAAGGCATAGGCATTTGTTGGATCTATTGCAATTGTTTTATTAAGTAACTCGATTGCTTTCTGCTTATTGCTTACGGCATAAAACGAGGCCATGTTGTTAAACGACTCTGTCATTTTGGTCTTATTCTTGGTTACTTCTTCGGCGCCTTTCGCTTCAACAAGCTCAACATATTTCTGATAATTAACCGACATCACATCATCTTTAGACAAAGTGTTGTTGATTCGTGCTTTGTACAAATACGCTTCTTGATAATTAGGAGAAGCGGTAATTACATTATCCATTGCTGCACTTCCTTTTTCAAGTGAAGCAGTATCAAGAGCCGCTGCATCTTTTCCTCTGTTATTGGTGATTACACTTAAGGCAAAATATACGTTATCTTCAAGATAATTTTTTGACTCAGGATTTGTAATAGCTACCTCAAAAATAGATTGAGCAACGGTATACATCTTCTTACTAAAGTAATCCTTACCAATTTCATTAAGCGGATTAACTAATGCGGCAGACATTTCAATTCCTTTTTTAAGGTTTTCAATACCCGATGTTTTCAAAGCTTCGTCAACTACCTTGGTGTCAAGGTTTGCTGCTTTTTTGATTTGAGCCAAACCTAAATAATAGTAATCACCTCCGATAATTTTATTTGAACCTTTTGCAATGAACTCAGTCAGAGAACTAATTGCACCATCGTTATTTCCATTTTCATAGGAAGCATATCCTAAATAACGTAAAATTCTTGGGTTTACTTTGTCTAATTTTTTCATTTCATTGGCCTCAACTTCCAACGCTTTGTAATCTTTTGCCAAAATTAAAAAGTCGGCATGACGCATACGAGATGATAGTGAATAGTCAGTCAAACTCATGTATTTTTCGTAATTTGATAAAGCTTTTCCAATGTTTTCAGTGTACGTTTTGGGTTGATTATTTGCCCAGTAGTAGTAGGTTTCGGCAAACTCTCTATAAACAGGACCGTAATTCGGATTTAACTTCGCCACTTCATCATACGCTTTAATAGCTTCTGTATACGCTTTTGCACCTTTTAATAAGACTCCCAATTGCATTTTAGCACGGATCATCGATGGATCTAATGTATAAGCAGTACGATATGCAGAGTAGGCTTCGTTTTGACTTTTATCTCCGTAATATGCATCTCCAAGAGTTAGAAAAATCTCAGCTGACTTTGGATTTATAGTTTTAGCTTTCTCCATTAAGGCGATTGCTGCTTTATAATCGGGTTTTTCAGCATTGATGTATGCTTGAGCAATGTACACCAATTCTTCAAAATCTTTCTTTTTAAGGCTATTAGTTACTCCGTCAAATTTGGCCTTTGCACCACTAGCATTTCCGTTATTCAAATCCAACTGACCTAAACCAATCGAATTGAAACGAGCCTCATCTGCTGCCGCCAAACCTTTATCAAAGTATATTTTAGCTGAATCTTCGCTATTCTGTTTTAAGTAAATAGTTCCTAAAAGAAATGTAGCTTTACCGCTCGAAGGTTTTGCTTGTAAAATTCCTCGTAACATTGATTTTGCCTTTTCATACTGCTCAGCATCAATTATCTTTTTCGCTGCTTCGACATCTTGTCCATAACTGAAAGATGATGTCGCTGCAATCAGAGCAAAGCTGAAAATCTTAAATTTATTCATGGTTGTTGTATTTAATTTCTAATTAGTTTTTAATATTAATTTTCCTGCCTGGAACACGAACAGGTGCTAAGCCTGATTTCAAAATGATGCGCTGACCAATTTCTCCTGTGATGAATGAAGCAAAGCCCATTCCGAGTCCATCGTATCCCTGACAATTGATAATATACAAATCACGTGCCAAAGGATAATCATCTGTCGCGATGTTCTCCTGGCTGGGAGAAAAGTACTTTGTTGACCTTTTCCCCTTTACACTTAACACGTTAACTTGATCAACTTTTTCAATCATTTCTGATGAAGGTTGAACAATCCAATTGATTCCGACTACTCCAATCATTCCCTCGTTTGCAGCCACATATTTGATTACTTCCTCATTAGTTTTAAAAGAAAAAACGCGCTCTGCTGGCAACTCTTTGATTCCTGCTAGCTGCAACATATATTGTGCACTACTAGAATTCGGATTGTCAAACACCAATCCTTTAACTTTATTTTTAGTTCCTTTTAAAAATTGCGTAATTTCATCAACACTAATTAAGGTGTCATTTGATTTTTTATTGGATATCAGAGCGATTGCATCACGAGCAAAAGGTGTCGTTCTAGGTATAATTTTTTTTGCAGAAAACATGGTTTCTTCATTTGAAGACAATTTTCTTGGCAAAACAATCACATTTGAAATTCCTTTTGAAAGAGAAACTATAGCCTCATTTTCTGATTGGGAAATCAATTTAATTTTTGCATTATAACTATTTTCGAAAACGGCTACTTGATCTTCAACTATCGGAGTAAGTGACTCATCTACTAAAATTGAAATAGACCCTTCCAGTATGGTTTCTTTGTGCTCATTCTTTTTATTGCATGCGAAAATAACGGCAAAAATCACCACAAAAACCACCACTATATATTTGAAATTTTTATTCATTCTGGACTGTTGGTTTTAAAAAACCGAATAAAGCGAATAAAGGCATATACAATCATAATCGTTCCCAATGCTATTCGGTACGATAAAGGCATCTTCAAAGGTAATTTATCCCAAAAAATGATAAGTAAACCAAATGTTAAATATATCAAAAAAAACAAAATACCTATAAATAGAAGAAATCGCTCTTTAAGCGATTTCTCTATAAAACTATTTTTAATCTTCTGAATCACTATTCAGAATTTGATTGAAGTAAAATAGGCAGTGTATACGAACATCTCACTTTCTTACCGTTCTGTTCTGCTGGTGTCCATCTCGGACATTTTCTTAATAATTTCTCCGCAGCAGCTTTAGTTCCGTATCCAATGTCTCTAACTTTAATATCGGTTAATGAACCATCTTTTTCTACCACGAAAGAAACAATTAAACGACCTCCTGGAAAACCTTCGTCTTCAGGTTGTTCAAAATTATTTTGTACGTATTTATAGAACTTTTCAATTCCCCCAGGGTATTCCGGTTTAACTTCAACCCCAGCAGAATTAAAAAGCGTATTGTCTTCTTCTACTACTTCTACTTGCTTTGGTCCGTCACCTGGTGGTTCAACAGTTAAATCTGCGTTAGGATCACCTTTGATATCTTCTTTACCTAAGTTTTTATCTTTAATATCTTCTACTTTTGGTGGCTCTTCAGTAACTTCTTCTGTTTTAGCAACCTCTGGCTTTACAAATTTTACCTGATCCACTTTTGGAGGTGGTGGCGGTGGCGGTGGAAGATTTTCTTTTGGCTTTTCTTTAGGAGGCAATTTTACCGTTGTAATTTTTGTATCCAAAGCCACCTCATCGTCTCCACCCAAATTTGAAAACAATTCCGCTATTTTCGGAGTCGCAACTGCAATACTAAATATAACAGCTCCTACAAGTAAAGCACGCAGTGTAGTGCTGCCGTTGGTTTTACGCAAGTCGTAAGCGCCATAGCTTTTGTTACGTCCTTCAAAGACGATGTCGAGCCATTCCTTTTTAAATAAGTCTAATTTCATAAGAACTATTTTTTTACTACTCAGACTGAGTATTACTATTTAGTTTGTCAGCAAGTACTTTCTCCTCTGGAGAAAATTCATCAACAATTGCATAAGTAGGAACCGAACAAATTGCCATCTCATCTAATATATCAACTAAATTGCGGTAATTAGATTTTTTAGTTGGCTTGATGATTACAATCAAACCATCACCTTTTTTATTGTTAGGTCTAGTTTTACAATATTCTTCGACCGACTTCACTCGTTTCAATATTTCTTTACGAATTCCGTCCTTACCGTAACCCGCCTCTGCTGGTGCTCCACCAGGTTCTGGTGTTGCCAAAAGACCATGATACCATTTTATTTTGTTGTTATCACCTATAATAATGGTCATCGTTCTTTTCTGATCCACCTTAATTTTAGATTCAGGCTCGTCTTCGGTGTTCTTATCTGGCAAACCTAAATCCATGGATTGAGGTTTTGATAACGAAGTGGTCAACATAAAGAAAGTAATCAAAAGGAAAGCTAAATCCACCATCGCGGTTAAATCTACTTTGGCATTTGATTTTTTACTTCTTACTTTCTTGGCGCCTTTTTTACCACCACCGCCATCGCCGCTATTTAATTCTGCCATTTTGTATTGTATTAAAAGTTAACCAGCGACTAATTCGTTTTTGGTTTAGCACGTAAACCAGTAACTAAATTAAAACTGTTTATTTTTTGATCTTGTAAAATATCCATTATCTTTTTGATTTGAGGATACTCTTCACGCGCATCGCCTTTTATTGCGAAGTTTAATTCTTTATCTGATACGTCAATATTAGCTTGACGAGCAGTATAAATCCAATCTTTCAATTGATTGTTGATAGAATCATGCGGGATACCAGGTTGTAAGCCTTCTTTATTTCTATCTGAACCACTCATTGCTAAAATCTGCTTTAAAGCTTCAATTGGCACGCCAAACTCTTCCATTAATGAGAATTCTAATTTCTCCTTTTCTGTGAAAGTTATATTGTATTTTTGAGCCATAAAATCGAGCGTTTTCAAACGCACTTCTTTTCCTTTCACTCCAAAAAACACTTTCTTCTTACCTACTGTTAAAGTTGCCAAATCATTTTCTGGCAATTTAGTTTGTACGGTCGATGACGGAGTATCTACTGGTAGTGGTTCTGGCAATTTGGCCGTAGCAGTCAAAATGAAGAACGTAAGCAAAAGAAACGCTACGTCGCACATAGCAGTCATGTCGATAGACGTCGCTTTCTTTGACATTTTTAGTTTTGCCATTTTATATATTTTTATTACGTTTAGTGATGACGAACATCAATAAACTATTATTTTAAAGTTCCTCTGAATCTTCTGTACGTATTTACGATAGAAGTAGCCGCTTCATCGATTGAATACGTTAAGGTATCAATTTTTGAAGTGAAGAAGTTATACGTAATAATTGCCAAGGCTGAAGTTGAGATACCAGTTGCCGTATTAATCAACGCCTCAGAGATACCATTTGCAAGCATCGCCTGATCTGGAGTTCCAGAAGTAGCTAATGCACCAAACGCTTTAATCATACCTGTTACCGTTCCTAATAATCCTGCAAGAGTTCCTAAAGCAACTAAAGTAGATAAAATAGTCATGTTTTTCTCTAACATTGGCATTTCTAAAGCGGTTGCTTCTTCGATTTCTTTGTGAATCATTTCAGCTGCTTCTTCGCTACTAAAACCTTCTTTCTTAACATCTTGATATTTAACAAGTGCTGCTTTGATTGCATTAGCAACCGATCCTTTTTGTTTGTCACAAGAAGCGATAGCATCATCAATATTTCCACCGCTAATATTCGATTGTACTTTAGCCATAAACTGATCTAAATTACTTGTTCCTGAAGCTTTAGAAATAACTAAATATCTTTCAATTGAAAAAACAATTACCATTAAGAATAATCCCATTAATACAGGAACAACAGCACCTCCTTTGTAAACCATTGCCAAATAATTTCCAGGAAGTGGGTGACCTGTGTTTACTCCTCCTTCGAAGTTTGATCCATTACCCATTACGAATTGCCAAACTAATGCTGCTACGAAAATACATAACACAATTACAATTCCAGAGAACATTCCACCTCCGTTTGATCCTTTTTCTTTTTTAACGTTTGCCATTTTTAAAATTTTTAATAGTTTTTAATAATTATTAGCTTTTTCAGTTGTTAATAAACTTGATAAGGGGCAAATTTAATTTTTTAGTTGAAATAAAAAAACTTTTTTGGCTATTTATAATATTAAAATAACACTAGAATTTTCTACAATTTAAAATCGTTCACATTATTTCCCTATCGGCGCACTAAATAAACTTGAAAATTAAATGATTATACAACACTCCTTTCAATAATGATAACGAGTAATTAGCGTGACTTAGTATTTATATAGATACAAATAATTCACAAAAGGTTGGAAAACCTTGAAAAAAGCAGTAAAATCTTTACGAATTCAATTTAAAAAAAATACTATCTTGCGCTTAGTAATACTGACTATCTATTTAAAATATCATAAATGAGTACTAAAGAAAAATTCATTCAGCACATTAACGATGGGTATACCACAAAAGGAGAAAGCATCGTTTTGGGCGCAGCAATACTTAATGGCGAAGCTGTTGGCGAAACGCATATAAAAATTCCACTAAAGACACTAAACCGACACGGACTTATTGCTGGTGCCACTGGAACAGGAAAAACCAAAACCATTCAAGTGTTATCCGAACAACTATCTTCCTTTGGAATTCCGGTTCTCATGATGGATATTAAAGGAGATTTCTCGGGTATTGCACAACCAGGTGAAGAAAAACCATTCATTACGGAACGTCATACCAAAATCAACCTTCCCTATTCTACTGCGTCCTTTCCAGTTGAATTGATGACATTATCGGCGCAAGATGGTGTACGAATGAGAGCTACGGTATCTGAATTTGGACCTGTTTTGTTCTCCCGAATTTTAGATTTAAACGACACACAATCGGGCGTAATGTCGGTTATTTTCAAGTACTGCGACGATCACAAAATGCCTTTGTTGGATTTAAAAGACATTAAAAAAGTACTGAATTATATTACCGAAGAAGGAAAGGCAGAAATAGCCGAATCGTACGGAAAAATATCTACTGCTACAACGGGAACCATTTTGAGAAAAATAATCGAATTGGAACAACAAGGCGGTGATTTCTTTTTTGGCGAATTGTCGTTCGACATCAACGATTTAATGCGCATTGACGAAAACGGTAAAGGCTATGTGAATATTTTGCGACTGACCGATATTCAAGATAAACCCAAGTTGTTTTCGACGTTTATGTTGAGTTTGTTAGCCGAAATCTACCAACAAATGCCTGAAAAAGGAGATGTGGATCAACCGGAATTGGTCTTGTTCATTGACGAAGCGCACCTTATTTTTGACGAAGCAAGCAAGGTACTTTTGGACCAAATCGAAACCATAATCAAACTGATTCGCTCCAAAGGAATCGGTGTGTATTTTGTCACGCAAAATCCAATGGACATTCCCAAAGGTGTTTTGGCGCAATTGGGATTGAAAATCCAACACGCCTTAAGGGCTTTTACGGCAAACGACCGACAAGCCATCAAACAAACTGCCGATAATTATCCAACCTCAGAATACTATAAAACTGACGAAGTGCTTACGTCACTCGGAATTGGAGAAGCGTTTGTTACTGCCTTAAACGAAAAAGGAATTCCGACTCCACTTGCAGCCACCATGATGCGTGCGCCGATGAGTAGAATGGACATTTTGGTCGATGCTGAAATTGCAGCTATCAATGCCAAATCGAAATTGGTTAAGAAATATTCGGAAGAAATGGATCGTGACAGTGCCTACGAAATTCTGACTAAAAAAATTGACGAAGCCTTTGAACAAGCGGAAGAAGAAGTGGTAGAAAAAAGAAAAAGCTCTGAACCAAGCACGGCAGAAGTCATTGGTAAATCGGTAACTAAAGTGGTGACGAGTGCGAGTTTTATCCGCGGTGTTTTTAGTATTTTGACGAAAATGTTTAGGAAGTAGATATTAGGAAAAGAAAATAGAAAATAGAGAATAGAGAATAGAGAATAGAATATAGAGAATAGAATGTAGAATATAGACGTTGTACAGGATTGATGTGCTGAAATTGGACTATGAAAAGTTTTTTGACAATAGGTTTGCTTGTGCACTCGTATGTATTAATGACTTTGGCGTGTATTTTGTAAAAGTACAAACCGAAAATGGTGTAAAAGTTGAAAAAATACTTAAAAATTAAACTTTAAAAAATCTTGGCGTCTTTGCGCCTTTGTGGCAGAAGAATGAAAAAATACCTCATCCAAAAAAATCCGTTTGTCGTTCCCACTACCGATGGCAAATTAATTGAAGAACACCACGGCATTCCTACCACAGGAAATCAGGATATTTCTATCGCTCACATGATTGCGCCGCCGCACTGGAGCGAACCGTTTCAAACACCCGAATTTGAAGAATACACCTATATTATTTCGGGGAAAAAGCAGTTTGTCATTGATGGCGAAACCGTAATTTTAGAAACGGGACAATCCATCAAAATTGAGAAAAACACACGCGTTCAGTACTCGAATCCGTTCGACGAACCGTGCGAATACATTGCCATTTGTAGACCGGCGTTTGATTTTGAGAAAGTGCATCGGGAGCAAGAATAATTTTGAATTATAAATTTTGAATTTTGAATGATTTGCGGGATTAAATTCTGCTTTCCTTCGAAATCTTACTTCACTTTAGCCCAGATAGCAGTGGAAAGCCTTTTGAAATGGAAAACCAATTTTTGTGGTTTTTGAGAAGCGACCAACGGAAGCTTATAAAAAACCTACAAAATGGTTTGGAATAAAAAAGCTTGGAACGAATAGCTGGATTAGCTTCTGATTGCTCGCAATGACAGCTCGCAATGACTATTTGTTTAAAAGTTGGATGATTTTATTTTCCACTTCTTCGCTGTTCCATTGTTCTTCAATGTTGGGCAGTTGCATGACTTCTTCCATGATTTTATTTTGGAAATCGCCGATCGCTAATGCTTCGGAATAGGGTTGTAAACTGAAAGTAACCCGGCTGTACAACGGCATCCATTTGTCGGGATGTTTGTCTGAAAACCATTTTTCAATTTTCTTTTGAAGTAAGAACTTGGCATCGGCGGTTTTGGTACTCATCTCGACAAAATTGCGTCGGGAAAGTTCGGCAATCGCATCGGCGTTGGGTTTGCGCGATTTTTGATATTCTGAAAACACCATTTTCCAGTCGTCTCCATATTTTGTAATCATTTCGTTCAACACCGTAATATCTTCAAAACCTGCGTTCATTCCGTGTCCGTAAAACGGCACAATCGCATGCGCCGAATCGCCAATCAGCGCGACTTTATCTTCGTAAGCCCACGGATAACATTTCATAATGGCCAAATAACTGGTTGGATTTTTGAAGAAATCTTTCACTAAATCGGGAATCACCGCTTTGGTATCAGGGAAAAATTCGGCAAAAAACTCCACTAAAGCCGCTTCATCTTTTAAATGTTCGAACGAATTTTCGCCTTCAAAAGGCATGAACAAAGTACACGTAAACGAGCCATCTAAATTGGACAACGCCATGAGCATAAAATTACCTCTTGGCCAAATGTGGAGCGAGTTTTTGTCGATTTTATGAGTTCCGTCTGGATTGGCCGGAATGTGTAATTCTTTATACCCCAATTTCATGAACTCTTGCGAATAATCAAACATACTCTGACGTTGCATTCGGTGTCGGATTCGAGAAAAAGCACCATCGGCACCAAACACTTTATCGTAGTGTAAATCGCTCCATTCGCCGCGTTCAGTTTCACCGATATGCAAAGTCGCATCAGACAAAGTCACGTCCCAAATTTTATGATTGAAAAAGAACTCCACTCCAGCTTCTTCGGCTAAATCGATCATTCTACGATTTAAAACGCCTCGAGAAAGCGAAAAAATAACTTCTCCTTCTTTGCCGTAATTTTGTGCTATAAATGAGCCATCTTGTAAATGAATTCCGCGTTTGTCTACTGGTATTCCGATTTTCCGAATTTCGTCTTCCAATCCGATGTCTTCGAGTGTTTTCCAACCGCGATGCGACATGACCAAATTGATGGAACGACCCGAAAACTCTACAGTTCTGATATCCGGACTCCGATCAAAAACGTGAACGGTATGTCCTAATTTTTTGAGGTAAATGGCCAATAATGTTCCGACTAAACCCGAACCAACAACAGCAATTTTTTGGGGTGTTTGCATTAAACAATTTCGAATTAAAAATTATAATTTACGAATCAAAACCGAATTATTCACGAAAGATTCAAGCGCGTAAGCGGTTGTGCAAATTTAAGGTATTTTTCCTTTTTGTCATTCTGACGAAGGAAGAATCTCCTCAAAACTATTCAAATAAAGAATTAAGAAAGTCTAATTCAGGATTCATAGACTTTATCAATTCTATTTTTCTGTCTCTTTTCCAACCTTTTAATTCCTTTTCTCTGGCGATTGCTTGCTGAATCCAAGTGAACTTTTCAAAATACAATAAATAGTGAATATTGTATTTTGCTGTAAATGATTTTAAATTTAATCTTTCATTATGCTGTTGCAGTCTTAACCTCAAATTATTAGTAACACCAATATACAAAACTGTTTTTGCCTTATTAGTTATAATGTAAACATAATAAGTGTGATAACCTTCTTGAAATTCAATCATTTTGGCGTTTATTTTATAGAGATTCTTCCTTCGTCAGAATGACAAAACCAAACCTTTTTATTTTGGTTTAAAAACCAATTTCGTAGAAGTGGCCATAATTTCCTTTCTATTCATCTTCATTTTCCTGAATTTTCCTTGTGCGTATAGTTCGGCTTGGTCGTCATAATGCTCACTAGTTGGAACACCGGATTGACCTGTTGGAAGTATGCTCACGCTGTTCTCAACATCTGAAAAATCGATGATTCTCCGAGTTGATGGTCCGGCGGTTACTTTATAGATTCCGTCGTCGGTCATTGGAAAAATCAAATTATTGATGACTTCATTGGTGCCGTTTACTTCAAAAGTTCCGACATTGAAATAGCCACTCAACGCCTTTACTTTTCCTAATGCGTGTTGGTGTTCGAGTGTGTGCACGCGATTCCACGTCCACTGCGAAATTTCGGCACCTAATTGTGCTTCCAAAAAGGCAACTGCCTCTTTGAACGATCGATTCATAATATCCGATTGCGTTTCTTTTTTGTCTTGGGTCTTCACATCATCCCACCAAGGTGAAGCTTGATTTCTGCTCTGAGCCGCAACCATTTGTTTCATGATGTGCGTTCCCAAAAACGCTTTGAAATCATCTTTTCCTAACTCATCTTGAAACGTGTTTTTGAGATAGCAAAACAACCATTTGGTGTAAATAGTCGGCGCCACTTCATTAGTTGCATTGGAACCTTTCCATAATGCCAACATTTTATACGCCTGTTTTTCCGCAGAAGTTAATGAATCGACGCTGATCATTCTAATCCAGTCGTTGACTAGGTGCGGAGTTACCGAAGAAGTATGGTCAAGTATCATTTTTTGCACGTCGGTGGAAGTCCAATTGTTTTTTGATTTTAGTAAATCATCAATACGTTTCGCGCGATCTTCGGGAAGGTAATAGCCAGGGTACAAATACCCGCCAAAGGCCTGAGGCTGGTTGTTGGAAGAATAAACGTAATTCCACGGCGGATTAATGGCTGACGGATTTTTAGCAAAAGGTAAAAATTCTTTTTTGTCATCTATTCCGTTGGCACCGTTAAGGATGAAATTTGGGTTCACTGAAGCATCGAGTTTGTATAATTTACCCGACGTAATCCAAGCAATATTATTCTGGGCGTCGCCGTACATGATGTTCAATCCGGGTGCGTGAATCAGTTCTACTTTTTGATAAAAATCAGATGCGTTTTTGGCGTGACAAAGTGAATACACGGCATCGAGTATTTGATTTTTTTCTTGGGTATAAATCCACGACATCGCGATGGGCTGACTATCTTTGAGTGTTGTCAATAGGCCATTTACTATCGGACCGTGTTGACTTTCCCTTATCGTTAACACCACATCCAAACTGTCTTTCACTTTAATAGTTTTTTTGCGAAGATTGTAGTTTTTATAACCATCAACGGTTTTATATTGACTAGCGTTTTGTGGATTGTCTTCCTCCTGAAATAAATCCAAATCATCATTTTCAAACATGGTTAATCCGTAGGCATATTGTCGGTTGTGACCCAAAAGCGGAAATGGTGTTCCCGCCAAATAATAACCGTACATTTCATAATCCGGAGTAACAATGTGCGCCTCATACCAAGTGCATGGTTGTGAAAAACCAATGTGTGGATCATTGGCAAAAATTACTTTTCCGTTTTTGGTTTTTTGTGGACCGATCACCCAACTATTACTTCCTATAAAAGGCGGAATGGGCGATTCATCCAATAAACTTGAGATTGATTTTGAGATTTCTGAATACGTATTGATTTGACCTTTATAGTTTTTTAGCTGAGTAGTTCCTAGTGAACCATCGATTCCGAAATCTTTCAGGTATTCGATTCCAAATTTGTCCCGAATGTCGGTCAGTAATGGATCTGTTTTTTGAGCCATAGCAAAACTAAAAGACATGAATCCAAAAATATTATAAACATCTTTCAAGGTGTATTTTTCTTTTTCAACTCCGACTAATTCAAATTCTAAAGGTGTTTTTCCGTTTTCAATGAATTGGTTTACACCATTTAAATAGGCCATTGCAAGTTGATACGATTCAGAATTCTTATCCAATTGTGCGATGGCTTGTTCGGAGTTTTCATCGATTCCGACTCCGGCAAAAAAACGATCGTTTGCCAATGCTTTCGTTCCGAATAATTCTGATAATCTTCCGGGTGCGATGCGTCGCATGACTTCCATTTGCCACAGTCGATCTTGCGCGTGTACGTAACCCAAAACCGTTAAAGCATCTTTTTGGGAAGCGGCATAAATATGAGGAACACCGTATTCATCAAAATAAACGGTGGTGTTTTTACTAAGGTTTTGCAATTCAACTTGACCATCGTAATTGGGCTTCTTAAATTTGGTGTATACAAAAAGACCGATTACAAAAAAAAGCAAAAGAAAAAGAACAAAGTAAATGGATTTTTTAAGTTTTTTCATTTGAATAAATTAGAATCAAATATAGGAATTTGTTCTAAACGCTCTAGAGAAATTCTTCAACAAACTGCAATACATAATTTTGTAACCAAGCAAAAAAAGGTTTTCAGATACAAGGCATAACAAATTTTTCAAAAAAAAAATCAAAATTTAGGTAAAGTTTCCTTTTTTATTACCTTTGTAACTAATAATTATTATTTACTAACTTTTAAATTATTACACTTATGAAAAAAATCTACTCTTTACTTTTTGTTGCTTTAACTACTTTTGGTTATGGTCAACTTTCAGAAAATTTTGATGCTGGAACCACGCTACCTGCAGGTTGGGCTACCTTTAGAGGAGCTAACGGATTAGGAACAGGATTTGACTGGACATTTGTTGCTACACCAAGAAATTTCAGTCCGCCAAATTCTGCATTCGTTCGTTATGAAGCGAATACAGGCGGATCAAATGAAGATTGGTTAGTATCACCTTTGATTGATTTAACCAATTACACTGGTTCAAGCTTAACTTTTTATGGTGGTCAACAATATACTCCAGACTATTTTACTACTTATGAAATTAGAGTTTCGACTGTATCACAAACTAACATTGCTGATTTTACTTCAGTACAAAGCTATTCAGAAACTGATTTCGTAAGTTTAGGCGCAACACCTCTTACTGTAGCAGACCTGAAAACGGTTAGTTTAGCTGATTATGATGGTCAACAAATCTATATTGCTTTTGTTATGATTCAAGATGATGGAGACAACTGGTTTTTAGATTCTATCAATGTTACAGGAACACTTAGTAATATCGATTTTGAATCAGAAAACACTACTGTGTATCCTAATCCAACCAACGGAGTTGTAACTATTCAATTTAATGAAGAAATAGAATCAGTAAAAGTAATTGGTTTATTAGGAAATGTATTGAAAACATATACTAATACCAATTCAATTGATTTGTCTGATTTAAATTCAGGAAGCTACATTGTTTCTATTGTTAGCACAAGTGGTAATGTTGTTACTAAAAAGATTGTGAAAAACTAACTTTAGTACTTTCATTTTTGAAAAGAGCCAATCAAAACAACTTTGATTGGCTCTTTTTTATTTATTAAAAACCTATTCTCTTACCGACGTTCAACCCACTGTTTTTAGCCAAAACACCACACATGTGAAACAACATTCTAGCACCAACATTCCCATCCCAATCATCTTGTTCACCGGGCGCAACTTCCACCAAATCAAAACCAATAATCTCTTTATCGCTTTCTGCTAGTTTATTAAACAAATATGTTGCCTGTTCGAATGAAAATCCACCCGGAACTGGAGTTCCTGTATTAGGACAATACCACGGATACATCCCGTCTATATCAAAAGAAATACACACTTTTTGAGGCAATTCACCTATTATTGCATCACATTGTTGTTGCCACGTTTTACCTTCAAAGGTTTCTTTTTTCAAATCGGAATCGGTGTAAACGACTACCCGACCTTTCTCACTTTGCACAACATCCACTTCTTGCTCACAGAAATCGCGAATTCCGACTTGCACAATTTTGGACAGTTGCGGAATTTGCAATGCGTTATACATAATAGAAGCATGTGAAAAAGTAAATCCTTCATACGCGATTCTCAAATCCATATGGGCATCCAAATGTAAGATTCCGAAACTTTCATGTTGAGTAGCTAAAGCTTCGTAATAAGCAAGTGGGGTAGAATGATCTCCGCCCAATAAGACAACTTTCTTTCCTTTATTCATCCAATATAAAACCGTTTCTTTAACATCGGTGTGCAGCTCACAACATACTTTATTAATTGCATCTAAATCGGCTTGTAACACTGGGATTTTGGATACATCAAGGCCGTCTTCTAACGCTTCAATAATAGGTTGCGCTCGCTCTTTGTAAGCCATTGAAGTTGTTTTCCACGACTCTGGAATTTCGGCTAAGTACATGCCGAGCTTCCACAATTCGGGGAAATCCTGATGGTTCAAATCTACTTGAAAAGATGCCTCACGAATCGCCTCTGGACCATCCGAAGCGCCTGCTCCATAACTTACCGTTACTTCCCAAGGCACCGGAATGATAATGATTTCTGATTGCTCCGCTGAAAAAGGTAATCCAAAAATTGTAGCGTCTGCTAATCCGGGTTGTGAAGGATCGAAACTGTTTATGATTTCTTGTTTTGTCATTTCTATAGATTATAGGATTGTAAGACTATACGATGGTATGATTTAAAACCTTCCTCTTTTTATGTTTATTTTTTTAAAAGTATTCCCTGTTTTAAAATTTGCCCAAATTCATACATGTCTTCGTAGGAACAATAAAAAGGTACGGGTGCAAATCGGATGACGTTGGGTTCACGCCAATCGGTAATCACGCCGTTTTTCATCAAATAATCGAATAAACTTCGACCTTGACCATGAAGAAAAACCGACAATTGACAGCCGCGCTCTTCTTGGTTCGACGGAGTTATGATTTCAAATTCGGCATCGGGAAGTTCCGCATCGATTTCGTGCAAAATAAATTCTAAATACGAGGTAATCTGATTTCTCTTTTTGATTAATCGGTCCATTCCGACTTCGGCAAACAATTCAACCGAAGCCAAATACGGCGCTAACGAAAGAATCGGCAAATTACTGACTTGCCATCCATCGGCTCCATGAACTGGATCAAAATCGGGTTCCATTTTAAAACGACGTTCTTTGTTATGTCCCCACCAACCCGCAAATCGAGGTAATTCAGAATTGTGGTGTTTTTCATGCACAAAACAACCTGATGCATTTCCAGGTCCGGAATTCATGTATTTATAACTACACCACGACGCAAAATCAACATCCCAATCGTGCAATTCTAGATGAATGTTTCCAGCTGCATGTGCCAAATCAAAACCTACAATTGCCCCAGCATTGTGACCTGCTTGGGTGATGGCTTTCATGTCAAAAACCTGCCCTGTGTAATAGTTCACTCCACCAAATAATACCAACGCCAACTCATCACCTACTTCTTTGATTTTAGACAAAACATCTTCCAGTCGGATGTTGTGTTCACCTTCTCTGCGTTTGATTTCGACAATCGCATCTTTTGGATCATAGCCATGAAAATGGACTTGCGATTGAAACATATATTGATCCGAAGGAAACGCTTTTTCTTCACAAATGATTTTGTAACGGGTTTTTGTCGGACGATAAAACGACACCATCAACAAATGCAAATTAACCGTCAACGTGTTCATTACCGTAACTTCTGCAGGTTTTGCACCTACAATCTTACTGAGTGGTTCGGCAAATCGTTCGTGGTAATCCCACCAGGGTTTATCAACATAGAAATGTCCTTCTACTGCGTGAGTAGCCCAATCGTTCATGACTTCATTTACAAAGTCTCGTGCGCGTTTAGGTTGCAATCCCAACGAATTACCCGTAAAGTAAATCACATCTTTTCCGTTGTGTTGCGGAAAAACAAATTCATTCCGGTAGTGTTTTAGTTCGTCTTGAGCATCGAGTTGCTGTGCAAATTCACGTGTGTTTTGAAAAGTCATTGTGTGTTTTTTTAGAAGGGACAAGTTTCGACTTGTCCGTACGGACAATTGAGGTGTAAATATAAAGACAAAAAGTGGTTTTGAAAAATGATTTTAAGTAAGACATTTACTTTTTAGCCCTGACACTGGAATTGTTTGAGCTCTCCCAAAACTAGTGCGTGCGTCGTCTTTAAAAATCTGTTTTGTTTTGGGAAGCGAGTTTCTGTGGCAGGAAAGTGGATTACAAGAAAACCCAAACCATTCGCTTCCAATTCTTCTCTGTCAATCGTAAAGATATTCTGCTATATTTGTACACTTAAAAATTAAGGATGAAGAAAATTTACTTACTTTTATTGGGATTGACAACAGGAGTTTTTGCGCAAGAAAACAAAGATACTGATGCGGTCGAATTTTCTGTATTGGCTGGAAACATTCTTCCTCACACACCAGATTTGTATCATTTACAAGGACATCCCGATGCTTTTATGCTCAGCTACACACGACAAACTCACGGTGCCAAAGAATGGCATTCAGCTTATAATTTTCCGGATTACGGCGGCTATTTTATATATCAAAACTTCAATAATCAGTTTTTAGGAGATAGTTATGCAGTCGGAATGCATTACAATTTTTACTTTTTAAACCGCAGTTTACAACTTAAATTGGGACAAGGTTTTGCCTATGTTACCAATCCGTACGACAAAGTTGATAACAGCAAAAACAAATCGTTCGGATCTTCAATTGTAGACAATACCAACGTTGGATTAGCGTATACTAAACAAAACCTATTTAAGGGATTCGGAATTCACGCTGGTGTACTATTTACGCACTACTCAAACGGACGAACCAAATCGCCAAACAGTGGCATCAACACCTATTTGCTTAATGTGGGCATCAACTACGATTTTGACGGAAAAAGCACCAACGTGCGTGATACGTTGGTCGATAAAAAATCTTTTCGCGAACCCATCCGATATAACATAGTATTGCGTTCTGGAGTGAACGAAAGCGCAGTAATTGGAAGCGGGCAATATCCGTTTTATCACATCGGATTTTATGCCGACAAACGCCTCGGCCGCAAAAGTGCTTTACAGCTAGGTACCGAATTATTCCTCACTGAGAGCTTTAAGGATTACATTTCCTATCGAGCCAAAGCCTATCCTGAACTGAATATCGATCCTAACGTTGATTACAAAAGAGTTGGAGTTTTTGCTGGTCACGAGCTATTTGTGAACCGAATTTCTATCGAAACACAAATGGGTTTTTATGTATATGACCCACTTAAAAACGAAATTCCGATTTACAATCGAGTGGGAATGAAATACTACATCAACAAAAAAATATTTGCCGGATTTACTATTAAAACACATATGTTTTTAGCCGAGGCACTTGAATTTGCAATCGGCGTTAGACTATAATTTTATCCATTATGAAAAAAATAATTATCCTAACCGTTCTGTTTTTGGCCTTTACTTCGTGTGAAAACCCACAAGAATGTGTTGAATCTACCGGTGCAATCATTACTAAAGAAGTTATGGTCGAAGCGTTCAATCGGTTGGACGTTCAAAAAGGAATTGAAGTCATCATTACCGAAGGAACCGAATATAAAGTAGTCATCCAAACCGGGGAGAACTTAATGGAAAACATCGAAGTTACCCAAATTGGAACCACTATAATTATGAAAGACAAAACGACGTGCAATTGGGTGCGGGATTTTGGACAAACTAAAATATTCATTACTACACCAACGCTATATGAAATTTATTCTAAGACCGAAAGAAACATCAGTTCCAACGGAATTTTAAGTTTTCCCGAGTTACGAGTAATCGCGTTCGACAACAATGCCGATGGACTTGAAGGCGCAGGAACGGGTGATTTCCATCTGAATGTAAATTGTAACACGTTAGAAGTTAACTCTAACAACGTAGCCCGTTTTTATATTTCGGGAACTGTGAACCAAGCAAATTTGAACTTTTTCGCTGGTGACAGTCGCCTTGAAGCGCCTAATTTAATTGCTCAAAACATCTCTGTTTTTCATCGCGGCTCGAACGATATGATTGTACGTCCTATTCAAAGTGTCACTGGAAAATTGGTAAGCACTGGAAACTTAATCCTGACTAATACTCCGCCCATTGTAGATGTCGAGATATTATATCAAGGGCAAGTGATTTATAATTAGCCATGTGATTATCATTAGCTATTCGCGCTTTCCGTTACACGCTTTTTACGCTCAAACCCTTTTTGTAAGCTGTAAAAAGAGCTTCTTATCAGTCGCTTTTTTACTGCAACAAAAAGCTGGTTTTCACTATAAAAAGGCGTTCCACTTCACTCGCGGCTAGACTTCGTACTTCTACCTTCGTATTTCTACCTTTTACTGGTTTTTTCCCTAAAGATTTCCTCCAGATTTTTGCTTTTCAGACTAATTTGTAGTGTTTTTAGTCCGTTGGTTTGCGCCAAATCAAATACATCCGAACGCTTATCGACGTCGGTTTCAAATGTCAGTTCCCAAATGTTATTTTGCGTGTTTACCGCCGATTTTAAGTCGGATAAAGAAGTCAATAAAGTAGCGTCAATCGCCTTGTCAAATTCAACTTCTATTACTTGTTCTACCACATCAGAAACCAACTTGGCTAACTTTTTATCGGTTACAATTTTTCCATTATTGATAATGATGACGCGGTCGCAAATGGCTTCTACTTCCTGCATAATGTGCGTAGAAAGAAATACGGTTTTATTTTTACCCACGTTTTTAATTACGTTTCGAATTTCTACCAATTGATTCGGATCCAAACCTGTGGTCGGTTCGTCTAAAATCAATACATCGGGGTTGTGCAACAAAGCCGTAGCTAAACCAACACGCTGACGGTATCCTTTCGACAACTGACTGATTTTTTTATGGCTTTCAGGCGTCAAACCCGTCAAGGAAATGACTTCTTCAATGCGCGATTTCGTAACTTTATAAACATCCGCATTGAATTCCAAATATTCACGAACATACAAATCCAAATAGAGCGGATTGTGTTCGGCCAAATACCCAACCGATAATTGTACCGCTTTTGGGTTGGCGTTCACATCGTTGCCATTAACGGATGCACTGCCTTCATCAGCGTTGATATAGGTTGTCAAAATTTTCATTAAAGTGGATTTTCCGGCACCATTCGGACCAAGGAAACCAACAATTTCTCCTTTTTTTACTGAAAAAGACACGTTATCCAATGCCTTTTGGGCACCATAACTTTTGGAAATATTTTGAACTTCTATTGACATAGGGAATTATTTGAAGCAAATGTAATAATTAAATAAAGAAAGTATAAATCTTCCATTTGAATAAAATTATGGTCGCAAAGGGTTTAAATAAAAAATAACTAATTTTACAAAAGATAATGAGCTATGAATATTACGAGTGAAAATAGAAAATGGTTGGATGATTTTAAACTAATGCATCCATTAGTAATTGCAGGACCCTGCAGTGCAGAAACCGAAGATCAAGTGTTGAAAATTGCACATGAATTAAAAGATTCTAAAGTGTCGGTTTTAAGGGCAGGAATATGGAAACCAAGGACGCGTCCGGGGGGATTTGAAGGCGTTGGTGCTATTGGTTTAAAATGGTTGCAAAAAGCAAAAGCCGAAACGGGTTTACTAATAGCAATTGAAGTAGCCACAGCTGCTCACGTTAAATTAGCTTTAGAATACGATATAGATATTTTGTGGATTGGAGCACGTACAACCGTTAATCCGTTTGCCGTTCAGGAAATTGCCGATGCTTTGCAAAATACAGATAAAATTGTATTAGTAAAAAATCCGGTAAATCCGGATTTAGCTTTGTGGATAGGTGGAGTGGAGCGTTTGTATAATGCAGGAATTAAAAAGCTTGGAGTTATTCACAGAGGGTTTTCTACGTATGAAAAAACCAAATACAGAAATAATCCCGAATGGCAAATTGCAATCGATTTAAAAAACCGATTCCCGAATTTACCTTTGATAATAGATCCCTCACACATGACGGGTAATCGCGATATGATTTTTCAAGTAACGCAAGAAGCCTTGGATTTGAATTACGACGGAATGATCATCGAAACCCACATTGATCCTGACAATGCGTGGAGCGATGCCGCGCAACAAGTAACTCCAACGCAATTGAAGAAAATCATCTTCGACCTCACCATCCGAAAAGAAACCGACGATGCCGATGATTATCAGGAACGTTTGGGGAAATTACGTGAAAAAATTGATGAATTTGATGCTAAATTACTCGATGTCATCGGCAAAAGAATGAAAGTTTCCGAAAGTATTGGTGCATTGAAAAAAGAAAAAAACGTAGCCGTCTTACAAAATAAACGATGGAACGAAATTTTGGATAAAATGATTAATGATGGCAGTCAAAAAGGACTTAGTGAAGAATTTATTATTCAGTTCTTCAAAGCCATTCACCAGGAGAGTATTACCCATCAAGAGAAAATATTCAATCAATAACTTATTTTTTTTCAATTTATAAATTAAACCTACTTTTTGTAGGTTTTTTTTGTATCATTGCGTCCTAAAATAACCTCTAAATTATTTAAATTATGAAAAAAATGTTTTTATTACTTTTACTTGTTTCTATGAGTAGTTTTTCTCAAGTGGACAAGATTTACAAACACAACGGAGAAACTGTTGATGGAAAAGTATTACGATTAGACGAATACACAATTGTATTCAGGTATGACGGAGAAGATGCCGAAAACACGGTCAGTAAATATGCCGTTGAAAAAATTGTTTATGGCAAAACAGGTAGAGTTGAAGAGATTACCGAGAAAATTGTGATCAACGGTGAAGCGGATTGGGAAAAAGTGGTTATTCTCGAAGACAAAGCATACATATCGGGCTTAAAAAAGGTCGATGAAATACGAGGCAAAACAGGTTTAATTAATTACCACACAGGTAATACAGGTGATAAAAAGGCAGAAAAAAAATTAAAAATGGCCGCAGCTGCAATGGGTTGTCCTTTTATTCTTCAAACTGCAGATAAATCAACTGTTGGTGCCACTTCTAATGGCCTTGGTGGTTCTCAAGCAATCAAAAAAGGGGTTGCTTACAAATATTAGTACAACCCTTTTTAAAAAGAAGTAAAGACTGCTTTTGATAAAGCAGTCTTTTTTATTTGGGAAACTACTAATCCTAAACCAAAAATTGTAAATTTGTACCATGACAGGACTCGTTTACAAATCTACAGGAAGTTACTATACCGTTAAGACCGAAAACCAGCAAGTGTACGAATGTCGGATTAAAGGTAAATTCCGAATGAAAGGCATCAAAAGCACCAACCCAATTGCGGTGGGCGATGTAGTGGATTTTGAACTGGACAACACTACCGACGAGGAAATGGGTCAAATTCACCACATCCACGAACGCAAAAATTACATCGTTCGAAAATCGGTAAATCTTTCGAAGCAAACGCACATCATCGCATCCAATATTGATATTGTTTTTTTGCTTATTACTATCAACAATCCGCCTACAACAACCAGTTTCATCGATCGTTTTTTGGTCACAGCCGAAGCCTACGGAATTGAAGCGATACTCGTTTTCAACAAAATTGACACCTACGATGAAGCGATGGTAGATGAGCAATTGTATTTGCAGTTTGTGTATTCACAAATTGGCTATAAATGCTTGAGGGTTTCATCAACCGAAGCCAAAGGACTGGAGAATTTAAAGGAATTGATGATGGGAAAAGTCTCCATGTTCTCCGGACATTCGGGCGTCGGGAAATCAACTTTAGTCAATGCTTTAGAACCCAATTTGAATTTAAAAACCAAAAATATTTCCGAACAAAGTATGCAAGGCCAGCATACGACCACGTTTGCTGAGATGTATGATTTATCGTTCGACGCCAAAATTATCGATACGCCGGGCATCAAAGGATTCGGAATTGTTGATATGGAAAAAGAAGAAATTGGAGGTTATTTTCCCGAATTCTTTAAGTTGAAAGATCAATGCAAATTCAACAATTGTTTGCATAAAGAAGAACCCAATTGTGCGATAAAAAAAGCATTAGAAGAAGACAAAATTGCTTGGTCACGTTACAACAGTTATTTAAAAATTTTAGAAGGCGATGACGAGCAGTACCGAACGGACACGTACAATGAAGACCGGATTATTAGTGATGAGAGCAGGAAGTAGTTGTCGGTTGTCAGTTGTTGGTTGTTGGTTGTCGGTTGTTGGTTGACTGTTATTCGTGTTCTGTTGTCGTTCCCGCATAGGTCGGAAAAACGCAAGTAAGAAACTGCCATAATAAATTAAATAAATCAATAATGAAAGCCGTAATCCAAAGAGTTTCCCATGCATCTGTTACCATTGATGGCGCAATTGTGGCTTCGATTCAAAGTGGATTGTTGGTCTTAATCGGAATTGAAGAAGCCGATTCACACAATGATAGTGATTGGTTAACATCCAAAATTGCCAACCTTCGTATTTTTACCGATGAAAATGATGTGATGAATCTCTCGGTAAAAGACATAGAAGGTGATGTTCTTGTCGTTTCGCAATTTACCCTTCACGCCTTGACCAAAAAGGGAAATCGCCCTTCGTACATCAAAGCAGCGAAGCCCGAAATTGCAATTCCGCTGTATGAAAAATTCGTCCAACAAATGGAAACCGAATTGGGAAAAAAGGTTCAAACGGGACAGTTTGGAGCCGACATGAAAGTGCAATTGCTCAACGATGGTCCGGTTACATTAATTATAGACACAAAGAATAAAGAATAATTTGTTTTTTGTCATTCCGAGGAACGAGGAATCACACACGATGTTAAAAAGAATTAACTAATGTGATGTTTCCTTCGTCAACACGATAAAAAACACGTATTTTGTCATTCCGATGCAGGAGGACACTAGCGAAGCGAACTGGCCAAGCAATCACAACAGAGCATAACACACAAGAAAAACATGATGTGATGTTTCCTTCGTCAACGTAACAAAAACATACGAAATGTCAAAAAAAAGAGCGTTTTGACGATCAATCATATAGTACAATCAAAAAAGCCAACCTAAAATAATTACAAGCCATGAACAACAACATGATCGAATATAGCGAAGGAATTCATAACTATTATGTATACATTATTACCAATAAATACAAAACCACTTTTTACATTGGCATGACCAATAATCTAGGTTTACGATTACAACAACACAAAGAAAATATTGAAAAAGAGATTAAAACTTTTGCATCCAAATATAGTATTCAGTTTTTAGTGTATTATGAAAACTTTGGATGGGTTTAACAAGCTATTGCTAGAAAAAACGAACTAAAAGGTTGGCGAACAGAAAAAAAATTAGAACTTATACGGACGTTTAATAAAAATTTCGAGTTTTTAAATAATAAATTTGTAAAAGATAAAGGATAGATGATTTCTCAATGTTAATCATTTTGCATGAAAAACGAATCAGCGGCAAAATGTAATAACAAAAAAGGAATCCACAACGTGAACTCCTCTTTCTTGACACTCTTCCGTAGATGAGCAATACAAAGATATAAAATAAATTCACTTTGCGCCGTAGTGTCTTAGTGGCAAAAAAGTCATTGCAAGAATATAAACGAAGCAAGTTCTTCGATGACTAATTAGTAACAGATTGCTTCGTGCCTCGCAATGATATGAACCTAAAAAACTCACAACTAGAAGTTGATACTTGGATAAAAACCCACGGAGTGCGGTACTTTAACGAATTAACCAATATGGCGCAACTTACTGAAGAAGTTGGTGAAGTCGCCCGCATCATAGCGCGCCGCTACGGTGAACAATCGGAAAAAGAAAGCGACAAAAACAAAGATTTAGGCGAAGAATTGGCCGACGTAGTTTTTGTTGTGTTGTGTCTGGCCAACCAAACCGGAATTGACCTTCAAGCGGCATTCGACAAAAAAATGGAGTTAAAAACCAACCGCGATCACGATCGGCATCACGGTAACGAAAAACTTAAATAATTGTGAATATCAAAATTCAAAATTCAAAATTCAAAATTGAAAATTCGACAATAAAAATCACGGGTTCCAAATCGGAAACCAACCGTTTATTGTTGCTTCAAGCCTTGTACCCAAACATTACAGTAGAAAACACATCCAATTCCGATGACTCAGATGTAATGCAACAAGCACTACAAAACTTCAATCAATGGACAACCGACAACCGACAACCGACAACCGACAACCTCATTGACGTTCACCACGCCGGAACAGCCATGCGCTTCCTAACCGCTTATTTCGCAATTCAAGAAAATCGAGAAGTGATACTAACGGGTTCGTCTCGAATGAAAGAACGACCTATTGCAGTCTTAGTCGATGCTTTGCGTCAACTCGGCGCTGATATAACCTATAAAGAAAACAATGGATTTCCACCACTACACATTAAAGGAAAAAAACTACCTAATAAAAAGGTTTCATTACCTGCCAACGTAAGTAGCCAATATATTTCTGCCTTGTTACTCATCGCTCCCAAACTGGAAAACGGATTGAAATTAACCCTTGAAGGAAAAATAACTTCCATTCCGTATATCAAAATGACCTTGGCACTACTCAATGAAATTGGAATAACAACCACATTTGTTAGTAATCAGATTGGTGTAAACCCACAACCGACAACCGACAACCGACAACCGATAACTATTGAATCGGATTGGTCCTCGGCTTCGTATTATTTTTCAATCGTTGCAATGTCCGAAATCGGCACACAAATTACCCTTTCCACTTTTAAAGAAAATAGTTTGCAAGGCGATTCCGCTTTGGTTGAAATCTACAAAAACTTCGGAGTGGAAACCGTTTTTAATAAAAATCACTCCATTACATTAACGAAATCTTGTAACGTACAACCAACAACCGACAACCAACAACCGACAACTTATGACCTCAACAACTCGCCCGACATCGCTCAAACGATTGCCGTTACGTGTTTCGGATTGGGAATTGGCTGTCATTTGACTGGATTGCACACCTTAAAAATCAAAGAAACCAATCGTTTGGAAGCGCTGCAAAACGAACTGACAAAACTTGGCGCAAAGATTACGATTACCGACGACAGTTTAACATTGGATGCGTCCACAAAAATTGTCGAAAACGTAACAATCAAAACCTATCAAGATCACCGAATGGCAATGGCTTTCGCTCCGTTGGCTTTAAAAACTTCACTGGTAATTGAAGATGCTGAAGTCGTTTCGAAATCCTATCCTACGTTTTGGGACGATTTGAAAAGCATCGGATTTAGCTGTAAACCAATCTAAAACTATAGGCTATTGGAAAGTGCTAACTGAATTAAAAAACTTTGTCACGCACTACTGTTGTGGCTAAACCAAAAATAAACACCAAAACACTTGACAACGCCTAATTCACAATCGTATATTTGCAATCTTGATTTAGAATGGTATAGGAACCGCCTGAAACTTTTTAAACTCTGAAACTTTTAAACTTTTTTAAATGAAATTATCTCATTTTCAATTCAATTTACCCGACGAATTACTGGCAGAATATCCAGCAGAAAACCGCGACGAATCCCGATTAATGGTTATCGACAGAAAAAAAGGAACCATCGAACACAAAATGTTCAAAGATGTCATCAATTATTTTGACGACGGCGATGTAATGATCATCAACAACACCAAAGTTTTTCCCGCTCGTATGTACGGAAACAAAGAAAAAACCGGTGCGCGTATCGAAGTATTTTTATTACGCGAACTCAACGCGGAACAACGCCTTTGGGACGTTTTGGTTGATCCTGCTCGTAAAATTAGAATTGGAAATAAATTATATTTTGGAGACGACGATTCGTTAGTTGCCGAAGTAATCGATAATACTACCTCACGCGGACGAACCTTGCGTTTTCTATACGACGGTTCGTACGACGAATTCAGAAAAAAACTAACCGAATTGGGAGAAACTCCAATTCCAAAATACATCAATCGTGAAGTAAACGAAGACGATGCCGAGCGTTACCAAACGATATATGCGAAAGAAGAAGGTGCCGTTGCTGCTCCAACCGCTGGTTTACACTTTTCAAAACACCTATTGAAACGTTTAGAAATCAAAGGAATTAACTTTGCTGAAGTAACGCTTCATGTCGGACTCGGAACGTTCAACCCAGTTGAAGTAGAAGATTTATCAAAACATAAAATGGATTCAGAAGAGCTAAAAATCTCTCAAGAAGCATGTGATATTGTGAATACCGCAAAAGAAAAAAAGAAACGTATTTGCTGCGTGGGAACTACTTCGATGCGTGCGATTGAAAGTTCAGTTTCTTCGGCTAGAACATTAAATCCATTCGATGGTTGGACCAATAAGTTCATTTTTCCACCACATGATTTTAGTATCGCCGATTCGATGATTACCAATTTCCATACACCAAAATCAACCTTATTAATGATGATTTCTGCCTTTTGTGGTCACGACTTAATGAAAAAAGCCTACGAAGAAGCCATCAAAGAAAAATACCGTTTTTACTCGTACGGTGACGCCATGTTGATTTTATAAAATTAGAAGCGATAGGTTTGGGCATTTTAGCATACCCTATTCCTGCTTTTCATTACAATAAAAAAGCCTTCATAAAGAATGAAGGCTTTTTATTTTCATTATAATCAGGGCTAGTTAGCCATGGTCTTGTGTATAATTATTCTTAAAAAACTTCTTTAGCAATAGCCTTGATGTTTTCGGCTTTCCCCATCGAATAATAATGCAAAACCGGAATTCCAGCTGCAACCAATTCTTTACTTTGAGCAATACACCATTCAATTCCGATTTGCTTTACCTGGTCGTTGTCTTTTGCCTTCACTACTTCCATAATTAAATCATCCGGAATTTCGAGTGAAAAGCGATGCGGAATCAAATTCAGCTGCTTTTTCGTCGCAATGGGTTTCAGGCCCGGAATAATCGGAACTGTAATTCCGGCCGCTCGGCATTTCGCAACATAATCAAAAAACTTTTTGTTATCGAAAAACATTTGCGTAATGATGTAATCGGCACCATTTTTAATTTTTTGTTTTAAGAAATGAATGTCACTATCCAAACTCGGCGCTTCCATGTGTTTCTCTGGATAACCCGCCACACCAATACAAAAATTAGTCTCGGCCGAGTTCTTCAAATCCTCATCCAAATAAATTCCTTTGTTCAAATTACTGATTTGCAACACCAAATCGGTTGCGTATTCGTTTCCGTCTTTTTCGGGTTTGAAATAGGTTTCGTTTTTTAAGGCATCACCACGAAGTGCTACCACATTATCAATTCCGAGGAAATCCAAATCAATCAATAAATTCTCAGTATCTTCTTGGGTAAATCCACCACACAAAATATGTGGAATCGCATCAACGTTATATTTGTTCTGAATACCCGCACAAATCCCGACTGTACCCGGACGTTTTTTTACGATTTTTTTCTGCAATAAACCACTAGGTAATTCTTTGAATTCGTATTCTTCCCGGTGATAGGTTACGTCTATAAACGGCGGATTGAACTCCATCAACGGGTCAATTCCGTCATAAATAAACTGAATGTTTTGCCCTTTTAGTGGCGGTAAAATCTCAAAAGAAAATAGTGGTTTTCCGTTGGCGTTTTCTATGTGTTCGGTTACTTTCATTTTTTTTGGTTGTCTGTTTTCGGTTCTCTGTTTTCGGTTCTCAGTAAATCTGACCGACAACTGAAAACCGACAACTGTTTTTTTAATCTGCTATATTCGGTGAAAGCCATTTATTCGCGGCTTCTGTACTAATTCCTCTTCGTTTGGCGTAATCTATTACTTGATCTTCTTTTATCTTTCCTAATCCGAAATACTTGCTTTCGGGATGTGCAAAATAGTAACCCGAAACCGACGATGCTGGCCACATCGCCATACTTTCAGTCAACTTCACTCCGATTTCTTGCTCAACATTGAGCAATTTCCAAATCGTTGGTTTTTCTAAATGGTCTGGACACGCTGGATATCCTGGTGCAGGTCGAATTCCTTTGTATTCTTCATCAATCAGGTCTTGGTTGGACAAATTTTCATCAGACGCATAACCCCAGATTTCTTTACGTACTTTTAAATGCAAATATTCAGCAAATGCTTCCGCGAGACGATCACCAAGTGCTTTAACTAAAATCGAGTTGTAATCGTCGAGTTGTTTTTCAAATTCGGCTGCTTTTTCATCGACTCCAAATCCGGTCGTAACGCAAAAACATCCTATATAATCTTGCTTTCCGGAATCTTTTGGTGCGATAAAATCGGCCAAGGCAATATTGGGTGCGCCCGCTGTTTTTTGCGATTGTTGTCTTAGGGTTAGAAAGGTTGTCGGTTGTTGGTTGTTGGTTGTTGGTTGTCCCTCGACTGCGCTCGGGATGACAGCAATATCATCATCGCTGACTGTGTTGGCTGGGAATACTCCGAGGATTCCTTTGGAGGTCAACCATTTTTCGGAAACAATTTGCTGCAGCATCTTTTGCGCATCTTCAAATAAATGCGTTGCTTGTTCACCCACAACCTCATCGGTTAAAATGGCTGGATATTTACCGTATAATTCCCATGAGCTGAAAAATGGAGTCCAATCAATAAAGTCGACTAGTTCTGACAATTCTACTTCAATGGTTTTGGTTCCGATAAAATTAGGACGTACTGGACTGAAATTATTCCAAGCCAATTGCAATTTATTTTTACGTGCTTCTTCGATGGACAAATAATTTTTATCGCGACTTCGGTTTAGATAACCTTCACGCAATTTGTCGTATTCTTCTCGAATGGCTTTTACGTATCCTTCTTTAGTTTCGGCTTGTAATAAATTACTGGCCACGGTTACAGCACGCGAGGCATCGTTAACGTGGACGACGGTTTCTTTATATTCGGGTGCAATTTTTACCGCTGTATGAGCACGAGAAGTCGTAGCACCACCAATCATAATCGGAATTTTAATTCCGAGTTTGTCCATTTCTTTAGCGAGATAGACCATTTCATCTAATGAAGGTGTTATCAAACCACTTAAACCAATTATATCTACATTGTGTTCAATGACAGCTTGAATGATTTTTTCGGGCGGAACCATAACACCTAAATCGATAATTTCGAAGTTGTTACATCCCAAAACGACCGCTACTATATTTTTACCAATATCGTGCACATCGCCTTTTACGGTGGCCATCAACACTTTCCCAGCTGATGATGATTTTCCGTCTTTTTGTGCTTCGATGAAAGGCAACAAATACGCAACAGCTTTTTTCATCACACGAGCCGATTTCACCACTTGTGGCAAAAACATTTTTCCGCTTCCGAATAAATCTCCAACTACATTCATTCCGGCCATTAAATTGACTTCAATTACTTCGATGGCTTTTTCGGAAGTCGCTCGGGCTTCTTCAACATCAATTTCAATGAACTCATCGATTCCTTTCACCAGCGAATGGGTTAATCGCTCCTGAAGTGGACCGTTGCGCCATTCTTGAATAGCTTTCTCATTGACCTTATAATCGCCTTTAAACGTCTCGGCTAAATCCAATAATCGTTCGGTGGCGTCTTCTCTTCTATTTAAAAGAACATCTTCAACGTGTTCTAAAAGTGTTTTGTCAATTTCGTCGTAAATCTCGAGCATTTCCGGATTCACAATTCCCATTGTCATTCCGTTTTTAATCGCATGGTACAAAAAAGCAGAGTGCATGGCTTCACGTACTTTATCGTTTCCACGGAAGGAAAAAGACACATTGCTTACTCCTCCTGAAATTCCGGCATGTGGCAAATTCTCACGAATCCATTTGGTTGCTCGGAAGAAATCTAAAGCGTTCAATTTGTGTTCGTCCATGCCGGTTGCGACCGGAAAAATATTGGGGTCAAAAATGATATCTTCTGGCGGAAAATGCACTTCATTTACTAGAATGTCGTAACTTCTTTTACAAATTTCGATACGCCTTTCGTAGTTATCGGCTTGACCGTTTTCGTCGAATGCCATCACGATTACGGCGGCGCCATACCGTTTTATTAATTTGGCATGGTGAATGAATGCGGCTTCACCCTCTTTTAAGGAAATCGAATTAACCACACCTTTGCCTTGCACCACTTTTAAACCTGCTTCGATGATTTCCCACTTTGAGCTGTCAATCATAACGGGAACCCGAGCAATATCGGGTTCGGCGGCAATTAGATTCAGGAATTTAGTCATGGCGTAGACGCCGTCGAGCATTCCTTCGTCCATATTGACATCAATAATTTGTGCTCCGCCTTCTACTTGATTTCGAGCAATGTCGAGTGCTTCCTCGTAGTTCTCTTCTTTAATTAACCGAAGAAATTTACGAGAGCCTGTAACGTTTGTTCGTTCGCCAACATTAACGAAGTTGGTTTCGGGAGTTATGATTAAAGGTTCGAGACCTGATAATTTTAGGTATTTTGTTTCTGACATTTTAATTTACTTTTTTATTCTGCCCTCGAAGGGTTTAATACCCTCGAAGGGTTAAAAACCCTTCGAGGGTATTAAACCCTTCGAGGGTTAAATTCTTTGGCTACATCGGCAATGGCTTTGATGTGTTCGGGTGTAGTACCGCAGCAACCGCCAATAATATTGATTAAATTATCTTGTAGATATTCTTTAATTAAAGCTTGCATCTCTTCTGCTGTTTGATCGTACTGACCAAACGCGTTGGGCAAACCGGCATTGGGATGTGCTGAAATATTGAGTTGTGTATTCATAGCTAATCGACTTAAATACGGCTTTAACTGATCGGCACCTAAAGCACAATTGAAGCCGATACTCAGTAACGGAATGTGCGATATCGAAATTAAAAAAGCTTCTACGGTTTGACCTGAAAGTGTTCTTCCAGAAGCGTCAGTTATTGTTCCGGAAACCATAACTGGAATGTCGAGATTTCGTTCTTCTTTTACTTCTTCGATGGCGAAAAGTGCCGCTTTTGCATTTAGTGTATCAAAAATAGTTTCTACTAAAAGCACATCACAACCGCCATCAATTAAAGCTTCGACTTGTTGTTTGTAAGCGATTCTTAAATCGTCGAACGTTACTGCTCGAAATCCTGGATCATTTACATCGGGCGACATAGAAGCTGTTCGGTTGGTTGGTCCGATGGAACCGGCAACAAAACGTGGTCGGTCGGTAAATTCGTCGGCCACTTCACGGGCGATTTTGGCCGATTCATAGTTGAGTTCGTAGACCAAATCTTCCAAGTGATAGTCGGCCATCCCGATGGTTGTCCCTGAAAAGGTATTCGTTTCTACAATATCGGCTCCGGCTTCAAAATACATACGATGCACTTGCTTTACAGCTTCGGGTTGTGTAATGGAAAGCAAATCGTTGTTTCCTTTTAGTGGATGTGGAAAATCTTTGAAACGCTCGCCGCGGAAATCTTCTTCGGAGAAATTATTGCGTTGCAGCATCGTTCCCATGGCTCCGTCGAGGACAAGGATTCGTTCTTGAATGGCTTTTTCTATTGTGGTCATATTCTTAATTTTACCGCAAACCTGCCTGCCGGTAGGCAGGGCCGCGAAGGTCCTTCGGCAAGCTCAGGATGACAGCGCAAGGTTCGCAAGTTTTTTTTGTTTGTTTCTCGCAAAGACGCAAAACTTAGTTTTAAATCAGTAACAAATTAGGTTCATTTTTAAGAAAAAGTGCTTTTGAAAACCGGATGCCCTAGCCCTGATGGAAGCGGCATCCTGTCATTGCGAGGAACGTGGCAATCTCTATTTTAGATTGCTTCGCTCTGCTCGCAATGACAGATATAGCGTACAGCAGGAATGGCTTCTAAAAAATCAGAAGGCAGTTCTTAAAATGTATCAAGTTATCGTGGAAAGTGAGAGAGAATTCTCGGGGTTATCTGCTCCGTCTAGGCGGATAGAATGTAGCACCTTTCTCGTTTAGATCAAGAGGTTGCTAAGCTTTCATCGGGTCTATTCCCTCCAGCTTTCGTGATAACAAACAATAAATATATGAACGCTGCAAAGTAATAACATAGAAATGTATTTTGCAACTGTTTTAAAAAATAAATAAAACAAATTGATAAAACGTGTTTAGAAATAAAGAAGCCCGATTAGTTCTTTACGATTTTAGCACTACCTATTCCTGATTCTGATTGTACTTTTACAAAGTAAACACCCGAATTAAAATTTGACACATTTATTCGAACAGTTTCAGGATGTGTAATTGTGCTTTGATACACCAATCTACCGTTGCAATCTATGATTTCTATCTTTTCGATTGTCTCAGAACCTTTAGAAGTTATAAAAAGAATGTCATTTACAGGATGAAAAATGGGTTGTAAAAAAGACATCTGCGCTTAAAACTGGTCGGTCTATCGCAAATTGGTCAATTGCAACTTGATCAGAGTTTGATCCAAGAGGCCCGCCATTAGGAACAGCATAACGAAAAGCAATTTTGCAAGCTGTTTCGGCAGGCAATCCAGTTACTGTATAGGAATACTGAGTCCATTCATTTGGATAAAGTGTGGTTGATAAAGTAGGATTAATATCTATAGCTAATTCTGCAAAATCGCCAACTCCATTTGACCCAACAGGATCTATTGTCGCTGCACCATTAGTGCTGATTCGCAATTGTAGATTATCTGCAAAAATATCAACTCCGCCGCTTAAACCTTTTGACGAATAAAAACTAATAACATCGTCATTCATCAAATTTATGACTGGAGTAATTAACCAATTATTTATGGTATTGTTTCCTGTAGTTGAATTAAAATTTACAAATGCATACGATGTTGCCGCATCGCCATTATAAGCGCCTGTTCCACCGCCGAAAAAAGAAGTTTGAACTGAAGTTGCAGCGTCCCATAGATTTGCCCCTGCAGGAACACTTGCGTTTACTTTTGTCCATGTTTCCGGAAAAACATCAAAGTTTTCGGTAATTAAATTTTGAGCTTGATTGAAGCTAAAAAACAGAAGGAAAATTATAGAAAACAAAGTCTTAACCATACTGCAGTTTTAAAGATAAAATGCTAAAATAATAAAGTTTTGAATACAAAAAATAAATTTTTTTAATTAAAATCATTTATTACCTTTGCGCACGAAAAAGAGGAAAAATTTGAACTGATTGCAACCTCAAATACTGAAATAAATTCGGTATTATAAAAATGCTAAAGCAGAAACTCTCCTTTAGCTTGTATTTGCACTCGTTTTTTTTCTTTAATTATTAATAACGGAATCTGAAATAAATTCAGATTAAAAATTATACTATGGCTTATTTATTTACGTCGGAGTCGGTGAGCGAAGGACATCCAGACAAAGTTGCGGATCAAATTTCAGATGCATTAATTGATAATTTTTTGGCATTTGACCCAGAATCAAAAGTAGCTTGTGAAACTTTAGTTACTACTGGTCAAGTTATCTTGGCGGGAGAAGTGAAGTCAAATACCTATCTTGATGTGCAACAAATCGCAAGAGAAGTTATTCGCAAAATTGGTTATACCAAAAGTGAGTATATGTTTGAAGCTGACTCTTGTGGTGTTTTGTCAGCTATTCACGAACAATCGGCCGATATCAACCAAGGTGTTGAAAGAGCTAATAAAGAAGACCAAGGTGCTGGTGACCAAGGAATGATGTTTGGATATGCTACCAATGAAACTGAAAATTACATGCCTTTGGCGTTAGATATTGCTCATGCCTTATTAATTGAATTGGCTAACTTACGAAGAGAAAATTCGGAAGTAACGTATTTACGTCCGGATGCTAAATCGCAAGTGACTTTAGAATACTCTGATGACAACAAACCACAACGGATCGATGCGATTGTAATTTCTACTCAGCATGATGATTTTATTAAGCCAAAATCGGATTCACGAGACGATAAAAATGCAGCCAATGATGCGATGTTGGTAAAAATTAAAAGTGATTTAGTTTCGATTTTAATTCCGAGACTTAAAGCTAAATATCCTCAATATGCGCACTTCTTTAATGATGATATTACGTATCACATTAACCCAACAGGTGTGTTTGTTATTGGTGGACCTCATGGTGATACCGGATTAACAGGAAGAAAAATTATTGTGGATACGTATGGCGGAAAAGGAGCTCATGGTGGCGGTGCTTTTTCTGGAAAAGACCCATCAAAAGTTGACCGTTCTGCGGCGTATGCTACGCGTCACATCGCTAAAAACTTAGTTGCTGCAGGCTTGTGCGACGAAGTTTTGGTGCAAGTTTCCTATGCAATTGGAGTGGCCAAACCAACCTCTATTAACGTAGTTACTTATGGAACTTCAAAAGTTAACATGACAGACGGAGAGATTAGTAAAGTGGTAGAGAATGTATTTGATATGCGTCCGTATTTTATTGAGCAACGTTTGAAATTGAGAAATCCAATTTACTCAGAAACGGCTGCCTACGGACATATGGGAAGAACTCCAGAAACCGTGATTAAAACGTTCCAATTGCCAAATGGCGATCCAAAAACGGTAACTGTAGAGTTATTTACTTGGGAGAAATTGGATTTTGTAAATCAAGTAAAAGCGGCATTTAATTTATAATTTTACCGCAAACCTGCCTGCCGGTAGGCTGAGGCGCAACGTTATACGCGAAGTTCGCAAAGAAAAACCCGACTATAATAGGTCGGGTTTTTGCGTTTAGATCTTGCGTCAATGGAACGATTTAGCCCAGACCGAAGTGGAAATCCTTTTTATAAAAAACAGTTGGTTGGTCACGACCAAAAGAGCGACCAACGGAAGCTACTTTTGGGCGTAGAACGACCTTGTTTTTGTAAAAAGATTGCAGCGTAGGGCTGGATTGGCTTCTAATTGCTATTAGACTAAAGATTATATTTCAAACTAAAGATAATATACCTCGGTTGGACAATGTATTGAGAATTTCGCGTCGAAAACTGTGAGAAATTATCATCGTTAATTGACGTGGTATTTAAGATATTTGTGGCCGCAATTTTATATTCCATCGGACTAGATTTTGTTTTTTGGTAGGTCAAACTAGCCGATAAAAAGTCATATTCTTGATCGACGGTTTTGTCCTTATTATAGTAATGGAAAAATTCATATTCAGAAACAAATGAAAAACTCTTCCAGAAGAAATAATCTAATTTAACCGTTGGACTGTCGGTAATAAAAGTATCATTTGGATACTGATTAACGACATAACCATAGGACAATTCAATATTTGGTACTTTTTTGAAATTGGTCGAAGCACCTATTCTATAATTTTGTGTAAAGCTTTCTGTATCGACAACATCTTCTGCACTAGTCTGCGGATTTACCTGAATATTGTAAAACTTGCTCCAATTTGCGCTGGCACTAAAATTGGCCTTGTAATATTTTAGAAACGACCGCCCATAGCGAAAATTTCCTGAAAAATTTTCGTCACCAAATGGCGAATTAAATGGCGAACCTATTTGATTTACGCCTAGAAACAATGCTCGTGTTTTGATGGCTTCTGTAGTTCGAGTATAATTCAAAGTTCCACCAAAATTCTCAAAATTAAACATATTGAATTTTTGATAATTTAAAGTATGTGATTGGACAACCGAGTTCTCTATGTTTCGATTTCCGGAAAACAAACTATTGTAGCTATTGAAAATGGTTCCTAAAGCAAAGTTATTAACGTTGGTGAAATTATTGGTTAAGGCATAGTTGTAGGTTAACGATTCCGATTTCTTTATTTGATAAATCATCAGAAAATCGGGCAACAAACGAGTTAGTTCTTGCTTCGTATTGGTTCCTAACTGTGAATTAACGAGATTAAAACGGTGCAATGTTATTCCGGGAGTAAAGATAAATTTACCTTTTAACCATTTTAAATGAAATCCTAAACTAGAATCATTAAAGCGATAACCAACATCATTGGTGTTAGCGGTATCGGTCAAATTATTAATGGTTCCATCATCCAAACGTTGAAAAACAGAAGAATCTAAACTTTGATACGTATAGGAATTTGCTAGCGTAAAATTGAGATTTATTTTTGGTGTAAGCACGTAGTAATAATCGAGTCTACTGTCTAATTTATTGGTTTTAATAAAACGACTTTGGGTAATATCGTTTCGATTTTGACTTTGATCATAACCCACAAAATCAAACGGTTGAAACTCTAAATTAGCGTTGTATAATGGATCTTCATTTTGATGTAAAAATTGACTCTCGAAAGCAAAAATATGTTTTTCGGTAGGCGTGTAATAGAAACTAAGATTTTGATTGATGTTAATTGGATCTTGTTCTTTAGAAGTGAGAATGTTTTCACTAGAGTTGGTGTTGTTTAAATAATTAAACACCTGTCTGTTCAAATTGTTGTTTTCGCGTTGAGCGGATAATCGAGCTAGGATATCATAATCAAGCTGAAACATGGCACTTGGTTTGTAGGTGGAACTCAACTTAAATAATCCTAAATTATTTTTTTGACTTCCGATGTCTTCTCTAATTTCAGCAGACGCAACCTCTTCTGTATTTGGGCGTAAAAAATTGACCGTTGCTTTCGTATCGGTATCTACTACAGTAGAAGAGCCAATGACGAATCCGCTTAGACTCCAACTTTTGGTAGGATTATACGAAAAGTTTGTTGCTCCAAAATGCGACTCGATTTCTCTTACTCTATTGTCTTGAAAAAAGTTTATTCCTAACGCATTACTCCCAACATTGATACTTCCGCCACCTTTTCCCATGAGGTTTCTAAAGCCTCCACTAAACCTAAAATAATCTTGAATAGTAAAAGCTTGTTGACCAACATTATTGCTATTTCCTATAAAATTGAGGCTGTATTTTGGACTATAATAAAATGCTTTGGGCGCAACAGTATACCGTGTATCGTCATGACCAACCCCGATACCCGCAGTCATGTCGCCAAACCAAAAGTTTTTCTTTCCTGCTTTTAGTTTGATGTTCATGGCCAAATTATCTTGATTATTCTCGACGCCTTTCAATATCGAATTTTCATTGTAATTACGCAACACTTGAACTTTATCAATCGCATCGGCTGGTATGTTTTTAACTCCTAGTTTGGTATCGCCATCAAAGAAATCTTTACCTTCGACCATCAACTTGGTAACCGCCTTTCCTTCCACTTTTACTTGACCCTCGGCATCAACTTCTACTCCCGGCAATTTTTTTAAAATATCTTCTAGTTTTCGCTCGGTTCCATTAGTAAAAGAATCCGAATTATAAACAATAGTATCTCCTTTAATTGATACTGGCATTTCGCGCACAATTTCGACGTCATCGAGCTGAATTCCGCCCGCTTCCATGGTGATATTTTCGGTAATGTTTTCGGTTTTGGTCGTTACAGAAACCTCTTTGTTTTTCATTCCGAGGTAACTGAACTTGATAATGTAGGTCGAATTAACCTTTAAATTCAGTACAAATTTACCTTTATCATTAGTAATGGCAAAGCCATCAACCGCTTTGTTGGATTGATTGACTGCCATGATATTAGCCATTTCGAGTGGCGCATTGGTGTTGTCTAGCACGTTTCCTTCATAGCGGATGGTCTGCGCAAATGAAATGCTTGAGAACAATAGAAAAGAAAAAATAATTTTGTTCATAAAGATAGTTGTTGTGGCTTTTATTTTTGAGTTTCGAAAATTATTACATTATCGTCATTTTTCATGCTGTCCATTTTTTTCTTTTCGATTGCTTCAAATTCCTGTCGATTTACTTTTTTTCCAACATTCGGCACTTTAATTTTTGTTTTTTCCTTATTGCTTAGTGTAACTTTAGAACAAAGAAGTATGTTTTCACCATCACTAATTTCTAATATTAGCCCCGGCAAACCCCAATAATTACTAGGACCGAAACTCACTGGGATTTCTGGAGTATACCATGCGATTACCTTTTTATCCTCTGGCTTATTCATTTTAAATAGGGCTGGTTTTTTTTCCTCACTTTTCAAAAACTCTTCATATTCTAGTTTTTGCTTTTCTGTAATGGGAATAGTCAAAACTGCTTTTAGGCAGGTATAGTCGCCGATTTTTTTTGATTCATCAGTAAGTTTCCAATCAAAAGACTCTAACTTTTCGACAATCAGAAACTCTTTACCAAAAATCTCATCCTCACTAATTTTTGTTTTTTCTTTGATGTTCATGTATTTTTTACCTTGACCCGAAAAACTGATCATAAAAACAGGTTCACCATTGGCAGAACTGGGTTTTTCTAGATTTTGTTGTTCTTCGTATAAAGCTTCCTTTTGATTGAATGTTAATGTGAACATTTTCTCAGTTGCTTTTTTTATCGCTTCTTCGTATGATTTTTTAAAGTTTTCATCTTCATCCAATTGCAGGTCAATTTCATTACTGATGATGAGTTTTGAAAAATATTCGGCTTTGCCTTGGAATTCCTGAGCATTAGCAGTTATAGCAACAAAAAGTAGGGTGCGAATTAGCGTCTTTTTCATAATTAACTATCTTCCCATTCTCATTTGCATTCCGCCTCTACCTTGACCTTGATTCATCTCCATCATTTCTTCCATTTTTTTGGTCACGGCTTCGTCGTATTCGGCTTGGGTTAGTACTTTACCATTATTGGGTGCTTTGATTTCAGCTTTTTCTTTAGCATTCAAGACAATTTTAGAACATAAAATGGTGGTTTTTCCGTCGTTTACTTCCAAAATTAATCCGGGTAAACCCCAATAGCCTTCCGGACCTTGACTAATCGGAATTTCGGGCGCATACCATGCGGTAATGGTAATTTCCTTTGGTAAATCTACCGTATCAAAGAAGCTGGTAGTTTTGGTGCTTTTTTCTTCTGTTTTTGCTACATCTGTTTTAGTGTCGTCTTTTTTCTCCTCTTTTTTAGGACGGAAATTCCTGAAATCGGTTTTGCTTGCCGGGATAACCGCTGTAGCTTTGTAGCACATATAACCTCCTATTTCTCGGGTTTCGCCTTCCATTTTCCAATTATAGGTTCGCAACGTATCTTTTACCAAAAACTCTTTCCCCATAAATTCTTTATCAACAGCATAGGTTTTGTCTTTTACGTTTTTGTAATACGTTCCGCCGCCGCCCATAAATGAACTCATCATTCGCATTCCACCACCTCCTTGTTGACCAGGAGCGTCTAGTTTTTCCTCTTCTTTATATATAGAAGCCGATTTGTCGAAGTTCAGTACAAATGTTTTTTCAAACATTTTCTTCATACGTTCTTCAATCATTTTTTGCATTTCGGGAGTGATGTCTCTATTACCACTAATCTGACTTTTAAAATCGGATGTGCTGGTTTTCGATTCATAGATGGCTACGCCTTGAAAATCTTTTTGAGCATTGGACAGAAAGCATACCAACAAAAGTGAAACGATACAAACTATTTTTTTCATAAGTGTAAAATTTAAAGATAAAAAAACAAATATGACGATATCTACTGGTTTTTGTTACCAAAGTTTTGTTAAAATACTTAAATAGACCTGCAACTATTTAAATGGTTTAATGTAAATTAGCACCTCGATGAACAAAATAATTGCTTGGTTTATTATCTTTATATGTTGGACGGCGAACAGTCAGTCTCAATCTATTACTGTTTCAAAAATTAATACTATTACCCATGAGATGGATGATTTTGTTGGTTTTGACGGTTTAGGGAATTATTTCTTCATCAAAAACAATGTACTATACAAACAAACCTCAACCGAGTTATTGCAATACCAAAATTTGTTGTTAGGGAAAATCGATAAAGTTGACCTGGTCAATCCGCTGAAGGTTGTCGTATTTTACAAAGCATTCAATACGGTTGTAGTGTTGGATAATTTGATGAACGAAATTCAGCGCATTGATTTTTCTTCTCCTGAAATAGAAATCATAGCTTCTGCAACTGGTATTTCTAGCCGCAACAAACTTTGGGTATTTAATGTTTTAAATCAGCAAATAGGATTGTATGATTTGAATTCAAATACCTACCAAAACTTGGGCGTTCCGATAAAAAATGAAATTGATGTCTATCAAACCGACTTTAACTACTTTCACTGGATTAACGAAAAGAACGAATGGAATACTTCTACAATTTTTGGAAGAGTTACAATTAATGGTATAGTTGATGCAAGCGATCAAATCCATTTTATAGATCTTACTCGGATGCTTTTTTCAATCGACGGAAAACTGTACTTTAAAGACCTTAAGGAAAATCAACTTTATCAAATTGATATTTTTGAGAAATCGTTTAAAAAATTTTATTACAAAGACCAAATTTTATCTATTTTTACCGACAGAGGAATTACGAATTATAAAATTACTTTACCATAATGCATATAGCAGTAGCAGGAAATATTGGAGCAGGAAAAACAACACTTACGCGGTTTTTAGCCAAACATTTTAAATGGGAACCTCATTTTGAAGATGTAGTTGACAACCCTTACTTGGATGATTTTTACCATCAAATGGAACGATGGTCGTTTAATTTACAGATTTACTTTTTGAACAGCCGTTTTCGTCAAGTGTTGCAAATTCGAGAAAGCGGAAAAAAAATCATACAAGACCGAACCATTTATGAGGATGCCCATATTTTTGCTCCAAATTTACATGCGATGGGATTGATGACCAACCGTGATTTTGAAAATTACTCTTCTCTTTTTGAACTGATGGAAAGTTTGGTAGAAGCGCCCGATTTGTTGATTTACCTGCGCAGCTCGATTCCGAATTTAGTAAAGCAAATTCACATGCGTGGAAGAGATTATGAAAACACGATTTCTATTGACTATTTGAGCCGTTTGAACGAACGCTACGAAGCGTGGATTACGACCTACGATAAAGGAAAACTTCTTATCATAGATGTGGATAATGTTGATTTCGTAAACAATCCGGAAGATTTAGGAAGTATCATCAACCGAATTGACGCTGAAATTAACGGACTTTTCTAGAATTAGTCTTTTTTTAAAATATAATTTGCTCGACTTTTAGGTCGGGCATTTTTTTTGAACACATCAAAAACACGTAGAAATACCTAACTGAAATTCTAATATAAAAGTAATTTTGTTCTCTAATTTAGTATTGAAAAATTCTGTGTATATATCTAAACATTCCTTTTATAAATTTTATGGCCCAAATTAGATTTTTATTAGTACTTTTAACCTTAAATTAAATCAACAAACCTTTTTAAAACAATTTTTTATGAAAAAAATTTACATTTTTAAAGCGCAACTTGTATTGGCGTTTTTGTTCTTGTTTTCGGTGCATTTTTCTTCGCATGCACAATCGAGAAGCAAAATGAACAATAATGCAAGACAATCCGCTATCGGAACAAATGTCAGCACTGTACTTCCGCGTCAAGGCGGACCCATTTCAACGGTAACCTCTTGTGGTCCATACACGTGGCCATTAACAGGACAAACGTTTACTGCTTCTGGGATTTACACCTCCAATGGTGTTACACAAGGTTTTAACAATTTGACTGCATGGAACAATTCAGTCAATGGATTTAACTCGATTGTGGCTACTAATACTTTAGGTGGCATACCCAACACAAATCCTATTAATTTGACCGTTGGAGCAACTTCTGTATCAATGGGTGCTACCAACGGAATGTACACAACAGCTACTTTTGTGGGAACAAATACAGCCACAGATGCCTTAACAATTACTTTAGGCCCTGGTGTATATGGATTTGCAGCAAATATCTACGCGACAGATATTGCAGATGCTGTGACAACAGGAGACATAACAGTTACTTATTCAACTGGTTTTGTAGACGCTAGAACCGTAACTTCAGGGAGTGAATTTTTTGGATATACTTCTACAACTCCTATAACAAGTGTAACAATCACTTGTGCGAATACCGTTGCTCCATTTAAATGGCCAACCATTAACAACTTGGCTTTAGCAACCAATCCCGGTGCAACTTTAGACTTAACCATTGAAAATAATGGTCCGGTTACTACCAACTTTTCGGTTTGTCAAGGCGGAACAGTTACTGGTGGTTTAACTTCTACACTTAGTCCGGGAATAGTTCCTCTACCAAATTATAGTGGTGATAATACTGGTGGTCCAACGTATAACCGCCCAACTGCAATGAACCAAGGTGGAATTTGCGCCAACTCAGGAGCTGGAACTGCAGTTCAATATGTTCAGCATGCTTTTGTTGCGCCGGTTACAGGAGATTATATCTTTAGTACTTGTGGTGGAGCTTCGTTTGATACCTTCTTAGCTCTTTACCAAGCACCATTTAATCCAGCTGGTTTGTGTGCTGGAAATACATTAATTGAAGCGAGTGATGATGTATGTGGAGCACAATCTACAATAACGGCCAATTTAACGGCAGGAACTGCTTATGTTTTAGTAGTTTCTGGTTTTGCGAATAATGAATCAGGACCTTACACGGTAACCTCTACAACACCTGCTGGTCCGCTGCCTTCTGTTGAATGGTACACAGCTTCAACAGGTGGAGCTGCAATTGCGACTGGATCTCCATTCAACCCAGTTGGAGTTGCTGGTAGTGGAATTGCAAATACTAACACACCGGGAACAACGTCTTTCTTTGCTCAATTTCCTGGAAGTGCTTGTCGTACAGAAGCGCAATTTACTATTACACCAAATGTGACTCCTTCTTTTGCAGCTGTTGCTCCTGTTTGTTCTGGTGCAACGCTAACTGCTTTGCCAACCACATCTACTAATGGCGTAACTGGAACTTGGTCACCTGCGTTAAACAATACCGCAACAACTACGTATACATTTACACCAAATGCGGGTCAATGTGCTACTACAACAACTTTACAAATAGTAGTTAATGCTTTACCAACCATCACTTGCCCAGGAAACATTACAGCTTGTGAGGGTGACACAGTAAACTATACTGTTACCTCTAGCATTTCATCTGCTCCAGTAACCTTGTCGCAAAACACAAGTAGCGTAGCAGTTGCTGGTGCTGGTATTGGATGTAACCTTGGTGGAGACAATGCATTTTATAGAGTGTATGACTTAACTGCTTTGGGCTTTACAAACGATTTATCACTTAGTAATATTAAATTCAGTGTTGAATCTATTGCTGCAGATCGTCTTGTAACAGTAAGTGCTTACACTTTAGCTGGTCCTCTAACAAACGCTAACCTAACTCTTTTGGGAAGCAATACTGTTACCGCAACAACTTCAACTTCAATAATTGACTATACCGTTGCCATGGGTGGATTGACCGTTCCTGGTGGTTCTACACTAGTGCTTTCTTATGCGGTTGCCTCAAGTACCAACAATGCTTTTATCCCTGGAGCTAATGCTGCAGGTCAATCAGCTCCTGTGTTTATCAAATCTGCTGACTGTGGTATACCAGAACCAACAAGTCTAGCTGGAATAGGATTTCCAAATGTACATGTTATTTTAGACGCTGAATTAATTCAAGGTGGTACTTTGGTGCAGACTGCAGGTTTACCATCGGGAAGTGTTTTCCCAGTTGGAACTACAACAGTAACTTATTTAGCAACTACTGCTGCAGGATGTACTGCTACTTGTAGTTTTGATGTAACAGTTAACGCACCAGCTCCTCCAACATTTACTCAAGTTGCTCCAATTTGTGTGGGTGGAACTTTAGCCGCTTTACCAACTACTTCAAATAATGGGGTAACGGGTACTTGGGCACCAGCGATTGATGCAACCGTTACAACAACCTACACATTTACACCTGATGCAGGACAGTGTGCTGTACCAACAACCATGACAATTGTAGTAAATCCGTTACCAACAGTAGCATTTGCTGCTAATCCATTTCCAGTATGTGCAGGTTCAAGTACTGTATTAACAGCAAACGTAACTAATGCAACACCAACAGTTACTTTTGGCACTCAATCTGCGGGTATGACGACGGCCGCTTTTGGTGTTCCTTTAACAACGCCTTTATCTGGAATTTTAGCATTAGCTCCTTCTAATGGTTGTACTCCATTTGCACCTGGCTTATTTGCCGGTAAAATAGCTTTAATTCAACGCGGAACATGTGCTTTTGCTATTAAAGCTCAAAACGCTCAAGATGCTGGTGCCATTGGAGTAATTCTTTACAACAATGTAGCTGGAGCTTTAATTCCTGCTGGAACTGCTCCTGGCGTTACTATTCCTGTTTACGGAATGACTTTAGCTGATGGACAAGCTCTTATTGCTGCCATGACTGCAAACGAAGTGAATGTGACTCTTAACCCAGCACCTCCTGTAACCTATTTATGGGGTAATGGCGATACTACACAAACCACTAACACAGGTGTTTTAAATGCTGATACAGTTTTTACGGTAACCGTGACGAACTCCTTAACAGGATGTACTGCTACTGTAACAGTTACAGTACCAGTAACTCCGTTAACTGTTCCAACGTTTAATCAAGTAGCTGCTATTTGCTCTGGTGAAACTTTAAACCCTCTTCCAACCTCTTCAATTAATGGAGTTGCTGGAACATGGGCTCCTGCTTTAAACAATAGTGCTACGACCACTTATACATTTACCCCAACTCCAGTTGCAGGTCAATGTTTAGGTACTGCCACCATGACCATTACAGTTAATGACCCAGCAGCTACACCAACTGGTGATGCAGTTCAAACAATTACAGCTCCTAATGCAGGTGATGCCGCTCTTGAGGACATCGTAGTAAGCCCAACTACAGTAGTATGGTATGCTTCGTTAGCCGATGCGCAAACAGGAACAAATCCGTTACCAGCATCAACTGTTTTAACAAATGGAGCAACATATTATGCCGTAGATGAAAGTACGGCTTGTCCTAGCACTCCATTAGCAGTAACCGTTAATGTAACCTTAGGAAACGACGAGTTTGACAATGTGAGCTTTATTTACTATCCAAATCCAACTTCGTCAATTTTGAACATCTCTTATTCTAAAGAAATTTCAGATGTGACGGTAACCAATTTATTGGGACAAATAGTAATGAGTAAAAAAACAAATTCAACTGAAGTTCAAATTGATTTATCTCCACTTGCAGAATCGACGTATTTTGTAACTGTAGTTTCAGAAGGAAACGAGAAAACAGTAAAAGTGATTAAGAAAGATTAATTCTAGAATTTATTATATTTAAAAGGTTGTCAGAAATGGCAACCTTTTTTTTATTCTAATGTATCGAAAAGCGAGGTAGAACTAACCTTTTGAATTGGCTTTGAAACCGTGATGATTCTTTTTTGATTCGGTAGAAGATCAAAAAAATTATCACTAAAAAAGACATTTTCATCCGAAGACAAGAAAACATTTTTAGCTAAAACATCAGTGGAAACCTCAAAAGTAGTTGCGTCAATTGGATTGATTTGAAGTGTTGGTTTCTGAATCTTTAACTCCTTTGGCTTGACAAAATAAAATAAACTGTTTGCGTTTTTATTTTCTGAGCTAAAAGCAACGGACAAAACCGCTTGGTCTAGATCGAACGAGTAAAATTCATTTTTAGAAATTTCCTGCAACTCGAGACTTAAGTTAGTTGGAACAGAAGCCAGTTGCTTTTTCTCCCACAGTACAGTACCGTTAAAATCAATCAACTTAATCTGTAATTCTCCTTCGTAGGATTTCAAATCATCATTAATTACATGGATTTTATACCCGTTCTGTTCTTCTTTAACTGAAACCAACAGCTGCTCAAAACTTCTCTTCACCTGATAATTCAGCGCTTTCCAATTGCCGAAATAATCAACCGAACTCCATGAAGTAACGGGCCAACAATCGTTGAACTGCCAAAATAAAGTTCCCATACAATACGGTTTGGCGCGTCGGTGTGCTTCAATAGCTGTTTTCATTCCGTCTGCTTGGAGCAATTGTGACACATAAATATACTTTTCAAACGAAGTCGGAATATGATAATCACGTGCCATGTATTCGTTGATGGTTTCATAACCTGTGGGATGTTTCTGATGGTTTCTAATCGCATCCGACGTTAGATTCATATCATTTTTACCACTCACCGATTGCAATGTTGACCAAGCTGGCATTCCCTGAAAACCATACTCACTCATAAACCTCCCTACTTTTTTAGTGTACATTTCAAAAGGTTCCTTTCCCCACCAAACGCCCCAATAATGCGAATCGCCTTGTAATAAGCTTTCCTTTCTTCCCCAGCCTATAGATGGTGACGATGGCCAATACCGATTTTCATTTTTTGCAAGTAAACTATCTAACGTCTTCGGAATTACTTCGTGAAACAACTTCCTGTAACTATTCCAAACTTCGGTAGAATCGGATTTCGAATAGTTGTACTGTTTTTGCCAACCCCAATTGTGCCATCCTTCATCATTTTCGTTGTTACCACACCAAAGCGCAATGGAAGGATGATTTTGCAAACGAGTGACGTTATCAATAACTTCGTTCTTTACATTTTTTAAAAAAGATGCATCTCCTGGATACATTGCACAGGCAAACATAAAATCTTGCCATACTAGTATTCCGTTGGCATCACATTCATCGTAAAAAGCATCGTCTGCGTACACTCCGCCTCCCCAAACGCGCAACATATTCATATTCGCATCGACTGCGTCTTTGACTAGCTTCTTATAATCAGCAGTGGTAGTAAGAGTTAAAAAACTATCGGGTGGAATATAATTGGCGCCCTTCATGTAGACAGGAACACCATTCAATTTAAAATAAAAACTCGTGCCAATTTTGTCTTTCTCCTGGATCAATTCAATGGTTCGTAATCCAATTTTTAACTTTTTACTGGTCTCAACGGTCGATCCTTTCGATACGGTAATGGTAAAATCATATAAATGTGCTTCACCTAAACCATTGGTCCACCAAAATTTTGGCTGTACGATGTCATACGCTAACACTACAGCATTTAGACCTCTTTTTACGTCTATTTCTTGTGTTTTGTCATTTACAGAAAACAGCAGCTTTCCAGCACTAGTTGAATAAACATTGGCCGTAAATTCCAGCTCCGCTTTTTCAGCAGAAAGATTTTTTTGATTGAATTTTACCGAGTTCAGGGTAACCGAATTATGATACTGAATCGAAACTTTTTTCCAAATTCCAGCTGTAACCAATCGCGGACCCCAATCCCAACCGTATTGATATTGCGCTTTTCTGGTGAAAACTTTTTCATCGCCTGGTAAGGTATATGTCAACTTTTTAGTTTCTTCCTTTCCTTTTATAACTGGAGAATGGAATACAATTTTTAACTCATTTTTGCCTTCTTTGAGGTGTTTTTTTACCTGTATTTTCCATGTTCGAAACATATTGTCTGCCTTCAGAATTGGAACAGTGTTTAAAAATACTTCTGCATACGTATCTAAACCCTCAAATTGTAAAAGAAGGTTCTGATTGGCTAGTTCGGTTTTAGAAATTTGAAACTCCGATTGATACACCCAATCTTCGTTTTCAATCCATTGCAACTGCTTTTCATTCGTGCCAAAAAAAGGATCGGGAATGAGTTTATTTTGTAATAGATCGGTGTGAACTGTACCCGGAATTGTCGCAGGAAACCATTTGTCTTCAGTAAACTTTCTAAAATTCCAGCGCTCGGACGATAGATCTCGTTCTGAATTTTGCGCCAAAAGAAATAAAGGCAACAAAGAAAAAAACACCACTTTGATTATAAATTGCTTCATTGAAGTTTAGATTTTAACGCTACAATTTCGTTGGGATTGGGTAATTCACCTTCGTCAATTATGGCGGAAGAGTGAAAAAAAGTAGCTTGTGTTTTTTGTTGGATGAATTCAATATTGGACGAGCGCAATCCTCCGCCAGGCATAATGGTTATTCGTTTATCGGCCGCTTCGACCAGACGGGCTAGTTGGTCCACGCCTTCCACCACATTGGGTACTTGGCCCGAAGTTAAAATCGTTGTAAATCCGCATTGAATTATATCTTCAAGCGCCTGAATACTATGTGTCACTTCATCAAAAGCGCGATGAAAAGTACAAGGCAATGGATGAGCCAAATCAACCAACTCTTTATTTTGATTTTTATTTATGGTATTGTCTTCGTTTAGAATTCCGAATACGAATCCGCTTACACCCATTTTTTTAAACTTGATGATGTCCGATTTCATTTGATCGAATTCGGATTCAGCATACACAAAATTTCCACCTCGTGGGCGAATCATCACAAACAAATCGATCGTAAAAGAAGAGACTAATAGTTCCGTCGCACCGCTATCGGGCGTGATTCCACCCACTAAAATTCCGTCGCAAAATTCCACTCGATCGGCGCCGTTTTTTTGAGCAATCAAGGCCGACGACATCGTAAAACAAGCAATTTCTAGTTGTGCTTTTGTAGGCTTAATCCCCATACACTCATTTATTTTACAAAGAAATCGGAATCGATTAATTTACTTCCCGATGAATCGTTAACCGCATAATTGAATCCACCTTGAATACAATACGCGCCGTATTCACCCTTTTTGTTCAAGGCAATAAAACCCACTTGAATGTCTTTGAGGTTTTTATTTCGGTTATTGGTTAGTTTTACGATTCGCGCCACCGCTTCTTCACACGCTGTTTGGGGCGATTTTCCTTGGCGCATCAGTTCTACCACCAAATGACAACCCGTAATCCGAATGACTTCTTCCCCGTGACCCGTTGCCGTAGCTGCGCCAATTTCATTATCAACGTACAATCCAGCACCTATGATGGGTGAATCACCTACACGTCCATGCATTTTATATGCCATACCGCTGGTGGTACATGCACCCGACAAATTTCCGAAACTATCTAAGGCAATCATTCCAATCGTGTCGTGATTTTCAATGTTCGCGATGGGTTTATACTGACTGGTTTTGAGCCATTCCTTCCACTCTTTTTTGGATGCTTCGACCAATAAGTTTTCTTTTTTAAATCCTTGTGAAAGAGCAAATTGTAACGCTCCATCGCCGACAAGCATTACGTGTGGCGTTTTTTCCATCACCGCGCGTGCCACAGAAATAGGATGTTTGATGTGTTCTAAGCACGCCACCGAACCTATATTGGAAAACTCATCCATGATGCACGCATCGAGAGTAACTCGTCCGTCGCGATCGGGTCGTCCTCCATAACCTACGCTGCGTTCGTTGGGATCGCCCTCCGGAATTTTCACTCCAGCTTCGACCGCATCCAAAGCACGCCCATTATTTTTCAATATTTCCCATGCGGCTCCATTGGCTTGCACTCCGAAATTCCAAGTTGAAAGTACAATGGGTTTGTTGACCATTTTATTTTCAAAACTATCTTCGTTAGCTTCTTTAGGAATAAAGGAGCTTAAGGCTAATCCAACAGATCCGGCTGTTGCGGTTTTTATGAAATTTCTTCGGTTTGACATAATTAAGTAATTTAAAAAAAGCGTGGATTATACACATCAATTCCAATCTCATCAACAAAAAGCCAAGCATCAGAACCAGCACCTTGCTTTCCGTCTTCAATTTTACCGTTATTTTGCGCGATTACTTTTACATACCGCGCTTTTTTATTTTTTATTCGTATCGATAACTGACCCTTCGCTTTTACAATTTCATCCAATGAGATTGTTTTTATGCTTTTAAATTTAACTCCGTCTAATGAGGTTAAAATTTCTAGCTGTTTTGGATAATAAATCCAGCTTCCTTCATTCGAAAGAACACCTATTGAAATGTTTGTTATTCGTTCTTTTGCAGTTAAATCGATGGTTGCAACCAAATCCTTACCCCAAAAACCTAACCAATCGCGTCCATACTTAGTTGGATTTCCTTTTAAGCCATTAACCAAAGCATTTGCCCCACCTAAGCTATAGTTTTCGTGCGGAGGATTTGCTAAAACTATTGATTTCCCTGATGATTTATTTATAAAAAACTCCTGAGTAATAGTAGTGCTTTTTTGAATGCCACTTTCAAAATAGGCGGCTTTAATGAAAGTGCTTTTTGGTATTGGGATTGGATTACTGTATGCTGTTGAATTTGGATTTGGATTACTGCCATCAACGGTGTATCTAATTCCAGTAGTATTGTAAGCAGATTTTAGTTGAAATTGGATGCCTTTATCTCCGGTAATTACTTCGGAAGTTACTTCAAAAATGGATTTACTATAATTTACATTTCTCTTATCCAATTCATTGAACTGCTGGATGACTCTGTCTTGAAACTTAGCATAAGCAGTTGGGTTGGCAGTTCCCCAAAGAACTTCCGACAATGCCATAATTCTAGGAAAAATCATGTATTCTACTTTCTTTTCATCTTCCATATATTCAGTCCAAACATTACCTTGAGCACCCAAAATGTATTTTGATTCTTCTTGATTTAATAAAGTTGGAATTGGATTAAACGAATATACTTTTTCAAGAGTTGTATAACCTCCAATCGCGAGAGGTTCGTTTTTGGGTTCCCCTTGATAATGGTCAAAATAACAATGCGAACCTGGAGTCATCACCACAAAATGGTTCTCTTTGGCAGCTGTAATTCCGCATTCGGTGCCACGCCAACTCATAACTGCGGCGTTGGGTGCTAATCCGCCTTCGAGAATTTCATCCCAACCGATTATTTTTCGACCTTTACTGTTGACAAATTTTTCAATTCGTTGGATGAAATAACTTTGTAATTCGTGTTCATCTTTTAGTCCGTTTTCACGGATTCGATTTTGGCAATTAGGGCACACTTTCCATCGTGTTCTAGGTGATTCATCGCCACCAATGTGGATGTATTCGGAGGGAAATAAATCAACAACTTCGGATAAAATATCTTCTAAAAAAGAGAAGGTTTCGTCTTTGGGACAGAAAACATCTTCAAATACACCCCAACCTTTTGCTACTTGAAATGGTCCGCCCGTGCACGAAAATTCGGGATAAGCAGCCAGCGCAGCTAGAGAATGTCCGGGCATTTCAATTTCGGGAACTATTGTAATGTGGCGTTGATTTGCATACGCTACAATTTCTTTGATGTCTTCTTGTGTGTAAAATCCGCCGTAGCGTTGATTATCAAATTGCTGCTCTGTATAATGTCCAATCATCGAACCGTCGCGCCATGCACCAATTTGGGTTAATTTTGGATATTTTTTAATTTCGATGCGCCAACCTTGATCATCGGTTAGGTGCCAATGAAAAGTATTCATTTTGTATTGAGCAAGGTAATCGATGTATTTTTTAATGAATTCCTTCGAAAAGAAATGCCGGGATACATCGAGGTGCATACCTCGCCATGAAAATTTGGGACGATCGGCGATATCAATCATCGGTATTTTGTAATCAGACTTGCTTTCATAGGGTAGTAATTGCAGCAGTGATTGGATGCCGTAGAACAATCCGCTTTTGGCACCCGACTGAATTTGAAGGAACTCAGTGGTTACTGAAAGGCTGTATTGCTCTTTATTGAAAGCAGTTGTATGCGGGTCGACCAAACTTAAATTAATTTGAGATTTGGCTTGAGAAGTAGTTGCAATTTTTAAATCGAGACCCGTTTTTCTCTTAATTTCTTCTTGTAAATAATAGGCCTCAAAAGACAATTCGTCGGTTTGAATAACTGTTTCGGAGGAGAGTAGAAAAAAACCTCCATCGATTTTATATAGTTTGGGCTGCGGAATTAGTGGAAGTTGAGTTTGGGAGAAACCCAAACTAATAGCCAACACCAAAGTAAAAACAAGATTTTTTATCATGAAATTGTTTATTTACAAAGGCTAAATTTAAGTAAAAAACAATAAAAAAAGCCTCAATCTCGTTTTTTAGAACGAAATTGAGGCTATATTTTAAAATACAACTCTTTACCTATTCAGTTGCAGCTCCAACGTATTTACCACTGTCGTCATACAAAGCCATACATTTTGCTTTGTCTTCTGCTGAACAACCATTTGCATCGCACATTGCTGCACATTCATCTTTAGTCATTGAAGCACATTTACTCATGTCGCATTTTCCAACTGCAGCTGTTTTAGTGTTTTCACATGATGAATTTGTACATCCTTTGGCAGCACATTCTTCTTTAGTCATATTCGCACATATTTCAGTTTCAGAACAACAAGAACTCTTACTTGCTGTTGCATCAACAGTATGACCGCCTAAGATTGGAGCAATTACTAATCCAATAAGACACGTTAATTTGATTAAGATGTTCATTGACGGACCTGAAGTATCTTTGAATGGATCACCTACAGTATCTCCAGTTACCGCAGCTTTGTGAGCATCAGAACCTTTGTAGGTCATTTCTCCGTTGATTTCAACACCTGCTTCGAACGATTTTTTAGCGTTATCCCAAGCACCACCGGCATTGTTTTGGAACACAGCCCAAAGTACACCTGAAACGGTCACTCCAGCCATATATCCACCTAACATCTCCGCAACCAATCCTTTACCTACTGGCGTAATTCCATATATAGCTAATCCTAAAAGAACAATTGCAATTGGGAAACCGATAGTTAAGATTCCCGGCAACATCATTTCGCGTAAGGCAGCTTTAGTAGAAATTTCTACACATTTACCATATTCTGGTTTACCCGTTCCTTCCATAATTCCTGGAATTTCTTTGAACTGACGGCGCACTTCGTATACCATGTCCATGGCTGCTTTACCCACCGAGTTCATTGCTAATGCAGAGAACACAACTGGAATCATACCACCCACAAATAACATAGCTAATACGGGAGCTTTGAAGATGTTGATACCGTCAATTCCGGTAAACGTTACATAAGCAGCGAATAAAGCTAGTGAAGTTAAAGCTGCAGAAGCGATGGCGAAACCTTTTCCAGTTGCAGCAGTTGTATTACCTACCGAATCCAAAATATCGGTACGTGTACGCACTTCTTTAGGTAATTCACTCATTTCCGCGATTCCACCGGCGTTATCAGAGATTGGTCCGAATGCATCGATAGCCAATTGCATCGCTGTTGTAGCCATCATCGCAGAAGCAGCCAAAGCCACACCGTAGAAACCAGCAAACGCATACGAAGCCCAAATGGCACCAGCGAATAATAAAACTGTTGGGAACGTAGAAATCATTCCGGTTGCTAAACCAGCAATTACGTTAGTTCCAGCACCTGTAGACGATTTTTGAACGATTGCCAAAACTGGTTTTGTACCCAAACCTGTATAGTATTCAGTTACTGAGGAGATAACTCCACCCACAACTAAACCTACGATTGTAGCATAAAATACTCTCATTGACGAAATATCTTTTAAACCTTCTCCGTAGAATTCCATTTGCATTACTTCAGGCAACATATATTGTACCAAAGCAAAACAAGCGATTGCTGTCAACGCGATAGAAACCCAGTTTCCAACGTTTAAAGCACCTTGAACTTGTTTTTCTTTAGCGTCGTCGCTAGAAATTTTCACCAACATGGTACCGATGATTGAGAATAAAATTCCGAAACCAGCGATGGCCATTGGTAATAATATTGGACCGATTCCACCGAAAGCGTCTTGAATGCTTCCACCCATATCTTTAATTACGTAATTTCCTAAAACCATGGCAGCCAAAACGGTTGCTACATACGAACCGAATAAATCGGCACCCATACCCGCAACGTCACCCACGTTATCTCCAACGTTATCCGCAATAGTTGCTGGGTTACGCGGATCATCTTCTGGAATACCAGCTTCTACCTTTCCTACTAAGTCAGCACCTACATCGGCAGCTTTAGTATAAATACCACCACCAACACGAGCAAACAACGCGATAGATTCTGCTCCAAGAGAGAAACCAGCTAATGTTTCTAAAACGATAGTCATGTCTTCAGTTGAAGTCCATACACCTTTCATGAAAAATTGGAACAAGATGATAAAGAAACCTGTCAAACCAAGAACAGCCAGACCTGCAACTCCTAATCCCATTACAGTTCCACCACCAAAAGAAACTTTCAATGCTTGTGGCAAACTCGTACGAGCAGCTTGTGTGGTTCTAACATTTGTTTTTGTAGCGATTTTCATACCCATATTTCCAGCCAACGCTGAAAAGAAAGCACCGAAAATAAAAGCAACCACTATTAATATGTGTGTTGTAGGAACAACAAAAGAAATTCCGGCTAACACGATACTTGCTCCGATAACGAAGAAAGTTAATAATCGGTACTCTGCTTTAAGGAAAGCCAATGCACCTTCGTAGATGTAATCTGAAATCTCTTTCATTTTTCCATCACCTGCATCTTGCTTTAAAACCCAAGCTCTTTTGGCCGCCATAAAAGCGAGTCCAATGATTGCCATAACGATTGGCACATAAATCATAAATGAATCCATAAGGTTAATTTTTGTTCTTTATTAATCGGGTGCAAAAATAACAAAATTTTAAGAACTATAACAACTAGAATGATTTTATAAAAATAAATATGCTAAATTTGTATAGGTTCGTTCTTTGACAACCTAAATAGTAACTAATAAAACCACTAAACGCTATGAAAAAATTAGACTTATTAACGGGAAATGCAATCAACGCTGACCTTGGATTACTACTTATCAGGCTAATTATCGGATCACTTATGGCCTGTTATGGATATCAAAAATTAATTCATTTTCAAGAAATGGCAACTTCCGATTTCTGGGCAAAAGACGTTAGTTTCCTCGGAATGCATGGCGCTTTCCCTTTGGCACTGACTGTATTTGCTGAATTCTTTTGCAGTTTATTGTTGATTGTTGGGTTGTTCACTCGATTGAGTTTAATTCCGTTGCTGATTTGTATGGCCTATATCTTTTTGGTTGTTTTTCCTGGTTCTATGGTGTCCAATGGAGAAAACGGCGTGGAATTCAACAACACTTTTGTGTACTTTACCATTTATTTGGCGTTGTTTTTTACCGGTCCGGGGAAATACAGTTTGGATTATAAGTTTTTGAGAAAGCGCCAATAACTAATTTTTACTTAGACTTCAACATTCAGAATTCTCAACTGAATATTCATAATTTTAACAACGAATATTCAACACAGAATTTTGAATGTTAAATTATTTTCACACACGACTATATCTTTTTCCGTTTTTTTAAGTAATAATGCCAAATGGTGAACGAAGCAAAGGTGCGGTACGGTTTCCAATTGTCTGAAATCAATTGCATTTCTTCGTGGGTTTGGCAATTGTACAATTCTTTGAGCGTGTTTTTGATGGCGATATCTCCGAGCGGAACAATATCGGGCGATTGTAAGCAAAACATCAGATATACTTCGATGCTCCAATTCCCGACGCCTTTGATGGTGATGAGTTCGGCACGGATTTCTTGTTCAGTTTTAAAAGGGAATGTTTCAAAATCTATTTGATTGGAAAGTACTTTTGAAGCAAGATCTTTAAGGTAACTACTTTTTTGACGGGACACGCCACAATAGCGCAAGTCTTCATCCGTGGCATTTTGAATCGTTTCGGGAGTGATTTCTTGTAACCGATTTTGAATTTTGACGAAACACGCTTTCGCCGATTCGATAGAAACCTGCTGTTCTAAAATAATATGACACATGGAAGCAAAACCTTCGTCGCGTTTTTGGATGATGGGATGACCGAAGGCAATTAAGATGTCTTTTAATATTGGGTCTTTACTTCCCAAAAAATCAATAGTGTATTGCATTATTTCTGTACTTCAAAATTCGTAATTCAACATTCGTTGATCAAACTTCAAAAATGTTGAATGTTGAATAACTAACAACGAATGTTGAAATAAGTTGATATGACAATTGCTGCCTACTCTAGCCCAGATAGAAGTGGAAAGCCCGCAAGGATCAAAAGTAGTTTTTATTGACTTACAGAAGCGACCAACGGAAGCTTTTGAAAGGCTTAGAAAAACAATTTTGAGACTGAGGACTTGAAACGAATAGCTGGAGATTGCTTCAGATTGCCTCGCTAAAAGCTTTCAATGACTTGTTCGTGAACTAACCACAGATTACTTCGTCGTTCCTCATCGCAATGACTGACTTAAAAGTAGAATCCGAATGAGCCTTTAATGGTAAAGTTATTTCCTTCGGGCAGATTGCGATAATTACCTCTCCAACTGCAATCGATTCGGAATACTTTGAAGATATTCCCAATTCCGGCGCTGTATTCCCAGTAGGGTTTTTCGGGAGAAATGTAGGTCAATCCCGAGGCGTTGATGAATTTATTTTCGTCAGAAACCGTTCCGTACACCGTTTTGACTCCGATGATTTCGCGCCAATTTAATTTGCGTAAATACGGAACGCGTGCAAATAACTTTCCTTGAAAATTGTGAGTCAATTGCAATGTGGCGTACTGATCGGCTACAAACTCGTAAAAATTCAAGTTATTGAAGGTGTTTTCGATGAGGAAATAGGTTTGGTTTCCGGGCACGATACTCATCAAACCGAGTGGCACTTGACCGAAGGTCTTTCCTACTTCCATGATGACGTTCGTGCGTCCAATCGGACCGATGATGAACGGTTGTTTGTAATACAATTGCAGTTTTTTATAGTCGAAATCGCTGTTGGCAAATCCTTTAAATCCTTGTCCGTAATTGACAAAAACATGACTGTATGGGCTATCAACGTAGATGCGTTCGACGCCGTATCCAATGGCTTTTCGATTGGGCGTAAACTCGAGTTGCAGGTTGAATTCGGCTTGTTTTACCTCGCTTTTTGTAGTGGTTTGCGTCGCATCGGTGTAATAATCCAATTTAAACGTATCAGATGCCGATTCGAGTGTTCGATAGGTAAATCCAGTTTGAATGGTAAAGTTTTTGGCAGCTTCAATTTCGGCCGAAAGCGTGGTTAAATTGATGTTCGTTAGCTTTCCGTTATTTCCGGCTGCAAATAAACTCGACGAAGCTAAACTTCTTCCTAAAACGTCGTTAGTTGTGGTCAAACTAGCTCCGATTTGTTCAACATCTCGCCGATTTCCAGCAGCGATGATAAGGCGGTTTTTCTTATCGATCATCAATTTCCCAGAAATTCCGTATTTGAATTTGTTGTCGTCGAATCCGTAGGCCGTATAACCTTGGATACGCCATGGATCGTTGCGTCCGAAATAGGTTCTTCCGCCTACTCGCATGCGAATTCCTTCAACTTCATTAAAGCCAAATGTTGAAAAAATAGGTCCGTAATCAAAACCCTTGAACTCTACATAACCGCTTCCCAAAATGGAGACCAGATTATACAATTGCTTGAATTTCTTGACCGTTTTTAAAGTATCGAGCATTTTGTATATACCTTCTTCATCTTTGTTGAGTTTTTCAAAACGATTCTCGTTCCAGTATTCATCGGATCGGGCGTAGACCGAATTATCAATAAAATTGATTTCTTCTTTGTAGAAGTTATCGGGTTTTTCTTCGTTGAATTTGTGGTTTTTAATCAAAGTGGTACGTTTTCCGTACACACCTTTTGAGGTTTCTTTTTTCCGCAGGGCGAAATCGGACATCATGTGATCTCGGGTTAAAAGAAATACCGAATCGTTCAATACTTCAAATTCTTGGTCGATGTAAATTTCTTTTACCCAGTTGATGTTGGCGCTTTTGGTCACTGCCATACTAATATTTTTAATGGCAAAAGTAGTGTCGTTAACCCAGAAATTTCCTTTGAAAGTGAGCTCGTTTTTCCTTCTCGGATAGAATAAAATGTTGTAACACCATTTATCGTCAATGAACGTACTGTCCGAAAGCACATAATTATAAACATCGATTCCGGTTCGGGAAAGCGGACTCGTAAAGGCTTTATCGAAAAAAGTGAGGTAATTATCGTAGATATCGTATTCGTTATACAGATCTTTGATGAAGGTGTTGACCATATCGCCATTTTCGAGTCCGGAGTTCCGATTCGCCGTTAAAATTTCCTTCGTTTTGTTTTTGACATTATCTCCATATACATTTGAAATCGCCTCGTTGATGAAAATTGGCAAGTAGGTTTTACCCGTTACTTGCGAGGTATCGACTTGATTGAATATGAACTCCATACCTTTAAAAATCTTGCTTTTCATAAATGCACTATCGATGGTATTCATATCAAACTCGACTTTCTCGTACTTTTCGTATTGGTATTGCTTAAACATTTTGAGGCCATTTTTTCGACGGCGTTCCCAAATTTTTCTCAAAATATCGAGTGCTGGATTATTTTTTTTGGAAGTTTTTCCTGTATAAACTACTACTTCTTTAAGCACTTCTTCTTCGTTGAGTACGATTTTCAATTCATAGGTCACTTTTTTAGTCAAGGTCACTTCTTTGGTAACAAATCCCATAAAAGAAACTTCCAAAGTTGCGTAATCTTTTTGAGATTCAAGGTAAAATCGGCCGTCTTCATTGCTTACGATTCCTTCGCTGGAACCTTGAAAAATGACATTGGCAAACGGAATGGGTTCGTTTTTTTTATCGACGATGATTCCACTTACTTTTGTTTGACCAAATGTTGTTTGGAAGGTAAGAAGTATAATAATTAAGCTAAAGAAAGAGTTGCTGGTCGTGTTCATAAATAAAAAAACCACCTACTTGAGTAGATGGCGTCAAATATAATAGTTTATCCTATTTGTAGAGCACTTTTTTTACTGCTTTAACAACATCTTGTGCATTTGGCAACCATTCTTTTAATAAGGTTGGCGAATACGGCGCTGGCGTATCGGCAGTTGTGATTCTTTGTATGGGTGCATCAAGAAAATCAAAAGCTTTGTCTTGAACCATATAAGTAATTTCAGAAGCTACACTAGCAAAAGGCCAAGCTTCTTCCAAAACTACTAATCGATTGGTTTTCTTTACTGAAGTGATGATGGCATCATAGTCCATTGGGCGAACCGTTCTCAGATCGATGATTTCACATGAAATACCTTCTTTGGCCAATTCGTCAGCTGCGGTGTACGCTTCTTTTATAATTTTTCCGAATGAGACGATGGTTACATCGGTGCCTTCTCTTTTAATATCTGCTACTCCAAGTGGAATGAGGTATTCTCCGTCAGGCACTTCGCCTTTATCACCATACATTTGCTCGCTTTCCATGAAAATAACGGGATCGTTGTCACGGATAGCGGCTTTCAATAGGCCTTTTGCATCATAAACATTTGAGGGAACAACCACTTTTAGACCTGGTGTATTAGCAAACCAGTTTTCAAAAGCTTGTGAGTGTGTGGCTCCTAATTGACCAGCCGAAGCCGTTGGCCCACGAAACACCATCGGCATTGGAAATTGTCCTGCCGACATTTGACGCATTTTTGCTGCGTTATTGATGATTTGATCAATTCCTACCAATGAGAAATTGAACGTCATGTATTCTACAATTGGACGACAACCGTTCATGGCAGAACCAACAGCGATTCCTGCAAAACCTAATTCGGCGATGGGCGTATCGATGACTCTTTTCGGTCCGAATTCGTCCAACATACCTTTGGAAGCTTTGTATGCTCCGTTGTATTCGGCTACTTCTTCACCCATTAAATATACCGATTCGTCGCGACGCATTTCTTCACTCATCGCTTCTGCTATTGCCTCTCTAAATTGTATCGTTCTCATATTTGAATTTCTTTGTATCTATTTTGGATAGCAAAAGTAAAAATTAAAAATGATAAAAATATTTTTTAGCGGGAATTTATAGTTTGTTCGGATAAAAAATAAAATTTGTTTTTAACGAAAACGATGTAATAAAATCAATTCGCACAGTGATTTAATCAAAATTATTTGAATCGAATTTTGTATTCGAACGCAAAAATAAATTGAATTTTCATGAAAACGCTACACTACTTTGTTACGACACCATTAAAATAATGTATCTTGCACCAACAAATCTATTGATATCCACTATTTTACAACTTCAGAGAAGATTGATTTAACTGACTGTTCATGAAGAAAATTGTCTTTTATCTTTATAAAATAATCCCCTTTAAAAAAGAACTGTGTTTGCTTATTAGGAAGGTGGGAACTCCGAATAAAAAATTATACAGACGACTTTACTTTGAGGGAGAATTCTCTATACCCGTTGAAAGTGGAAAAAGTTTTAAAATTAAAAACTACGATTACGTCTACATTGAAAAATGTTTGTTTTGGAAAGGAATTTACGGCGAATGGGAGAAAAACTCGCTGCAAATCTGGTCGGAATTGGCCAAGCAATCCAACTATATTTTCGACGTTGGCGCGAATACTGGCGTTTATTCGTTGTTAGCAAAATGTGTCAATCCCGATTCAAAAGTTTATGCATTTGAACCGGTGGAACGGATTTATCAAAAACTCAATCATAACATTAAACTGAATCTTTACGACATTCAAAGTTCCAACCGTGCGGTTTCTAATACAAATGGAGAAACGCTATTCTATGACCAAGACATCGAACATACACTGACTGCAAGTCTCAAGAAAACGGATATCGGAGAAAGAAACTCTACTATTATTGCAAAAAAAGTTGAAGTTACAACACTTGATTCATTCATTAAAAAAAACGCCATTCCACGAGTCGATTTGGTTAAAATCGATGTAGAAACTTTTGAAGTAGAAGTTCTTGAAGGTTTTGAGGAAAATTTAATCAAGTTCAAACCTACCTTATTAATAGAAGTCCTGAACGAAGAAGTCGCCAACGGCATTTCCAAATTGATTGCCAACATAAATTACAACTATTACAACATCAGTGAATCAAAAGGAATTACCAAAGTAGATACCATCAACAAAAGTAGTTCTTACAATTATTTGATTTGCACTCCCGAAGTTTCAGAAAAAATTGGAATCGATCGTTTCCTGTCAAAACGCTAATCTTTCATTAAAAAAAATGAACTTTTAAAAGTTGCACCTACTCCAACAAAAGTTAAACTTTTCAATTTCACTCCCATTATCTGTAGCGAAATCGATATAATACTGCATTTTTATAAAAAATTAGTATGCGCGCATATAATTATTCGAAATATATTTTATACTTTTACACTCAGAAAATCATTTAATTCAAAATACAATGAAAATATTAGTTTGCATCAGCCATGTGCCTGATACTACTTCCAAAATCAACTTTGTAAACGGCGATTCAGAGTTTGACACTACAGGTGTTCAATACGTGATCAACCCCAACGACGAATTCGGATTGACCAGAGCCGTTTGGTTTCAAGAGCAACAAGGTGCAAAAGTAACCGTGGTAAATGTGGGCGGTGCCGACACTGAGCCTACGTTACGCAAAGCATTAGCGATTGGTGCTGATGAAGCCATCCGTATAAACGCAACGCCAACGGACGGTTTTTTTGTTGCCAAACAATTGGCCGAAGTAGTTCAATCTGGCGGATATGACCTAGTGATTTGCGGAAAAGAATCGTTGGATTATAATGGCGGGATGGTTCCCGGGATGCTAGCTAGTTTATTAGGATTCAACTTTGTTAACTCGTGCACCGAATTGACGGTAGACGGAACTTCTGCAAAAGCTTCACGAGAAATCGATGGTGGAAAAGAAATCATTTCGGCTTCTTTACCTTTGATTGTAGGTGGACAAAAAGGACTAGTAGAAGAAAAAGATTTACGTATTCCCAATATGCGTGGCATCATGACGGCACGAACTAAAGTATTAACTGTGCTCGAGCCAGTGGCATCTAACAACAATACCAAAGCAGTAAAGTTTGAAAAACCTGCTCCAAAATCGGCTGTAAAATTATTTACTGCAGACGATATCGACGGATTGATCAGTGCATTACATAACGAAGCAAAAGTCATTTAAAAATTATTATAAATTATAAATTCTGAATTTTAAATTAATTCAAAATTTGTAATTCAAAATTTAAAATAAAAAATTATGTCAGTATTAATATACGCAGAATCAGCTGATGGTAAATTCAAAAAAGTAGCCTTTGAATTGGCATCGTACGCAAAAAAAGTAGCGGAATCAATGGGAACAACGGTTACGGCTGTTACTATAAACACTGGAAGTGTGTCAGAATTAGCCAACTACGGAGTTGACAAAGTTTTGAAAGTAACTAATGCTCAATTAGCCAATTTCAGCGCGAAAGCATACGCAGATGTTATCAAACAAGCCGCACAAAAAGATGGTTCAAAAGTTATTGTCCTTTCCTCTACAACGGATAGTTTATACCTTGCGCCATTTGTTGCTGTTGGAATGGATGCAGGATTTGCACCGAATGTTGTAGGTTTACCTCTTTCAACTTCACCTTTTCAAGTAAAAAGAACCGCTTTTTCGAATAAAGCGTTTAATATTACCGAAATTTCAACTGACGTAAAAGTGATTGCTATTGGTAAGAACTCTTTTGGATTAGTAGAATCAACTTCCTCACTATCGGAAGAAGATTTCAATCCCAATTTAAACGAGGCTGATTTCTCGTTAAAAGTGGAATCAGTTGAAAAAACCACCGGAAAAGTAACTATCGCCGATGCCGATGTTGTCGTTTCAGGCGGACGTGGATTAAAAGGCCCTGAAAACTGGGGACTGATAGAAGATTTAGCTACCGTTCTTGGTGCAGCAACTGCTTGCTCAAAACCGGTTTCCGATTTAGGATGGCGTCCTCACAGTGAGCACGTAGGCCAAACCGGAAAACCAGTAGCAACCAATTTATACATCGCAGTGGGAATTTCAGGAGCTATTCAGCACATTGCCGGCATCAACTCGTCTAAAGTAAAAGTAGTCATCAATGCCGATGCGGAAGCTCCATTTTTTAAGGTAGCAGACTACGGAATCGTAGGTGATGCCTTTGATATTGTACCGCGTTTGACTCAGAAATTGAAAGAATTTAAAGCAAACAACGGGTAGTAAATTCCAAAATACTAATCACAAACTTCAGGTAATCTCAAAATACTAAATTTCAAATCCAAAGTGTTTTTTTGACATTTTACTTTTGAATTTAAATTTTATCCGGTTTTTGGAAATTGTATTTTTGTTATTTCAAGCTTTTTGTTCTTAAAAATAAAACTAACTCAAACTTGATAAGCTGTCTAATTTACTTTAGGCAGCTTATTTTTTTGGTTGAATAAGCTGAATTAAATTCGTTACAATCTTAAATAATAGTTTTTAGAAGCGAAACTTTTTTGTTACTTTGCAGTCGCAATTCCTGCTCGTCCTTTCAAGACAAGATTTAGGACCAACTCTAATCTGAATGATATACCCTTCCGTATTTCACAGGAAAAATTGAGCAAATTAGTACGATTTGCAACAAAATAAATTAGTGACTTTGAGCCTTCGTGGCAAAAATATAAAACATGAGTTTAGTAAAACTTACTATAAAAGGAATATCCTACAGTCAAACACAAAATGGTGCCTATGCATTAATTTTGAATGAAGTGGACGGCGAACGAAATCTACCAATAGTTATTGGAGCTTTCGAAGCACAATCGATTGCCATCGCTTTAGAAAAAGAGATTAAACCGCCGCGTCCGCTTACGCACGATTTGTTTAAAAGTTTTGCCGACCGATTTGATATAGTGGTGAAGCAAGTCATCATCCACAAATTGGTTGACGGCGTCTTCTATTCGAGCATCATTTGTGAAAGAGATAAAATAGAAGAAATAATCGACGCTAGAACCTCCGATGCGATTGCTTTAGCCTTGCGATTCAGCGCACCTATTTTCACTTACAAAAACATTTTAGACAAAGCGGGGATTTACCTCAATCCGAATACACCTGAACTCGAAGGTCAAAATCCAGAAAACGACGATGATATTTTGTCAACACCTGAAACTTTTGGCATGGAAAACGAAGAGAACGATTCAAAGAACAGCTATAAAAAATTAAGTTTGGCCGAATTGCACGATTTGTTGGAAGGCGCCGTTCAAGATGAAGATTACGAAAAAGCCGCTAAAATAAGAGATGAAATTTCGAAAAGAGAGTCTTAAAAATTATTTTAAATTTTGAATTATAAATTATAAGTGGTTTTAATTCAAAATTTATAATTTAAAATTCATAATACTACCCATGAAGCAATACCACGATTTAGTAAAGCATATTTTAGAAAATGGAACCCAAAAAGGCGACCGAACTGGCACCGGCACCAAAAGTGTTTTTGGCTACCAAATGCGATTTGATTTAGCAGCAGGTTTTCCGATGGTGACTACCAAAAAACTGCATTTAAAATCTATTGTTTATGAACTGCTTTGGTTTCTAAAAGGCGATACTAATATTCAGTATTTAAAAGAAAATGGTGTTAAGATCTGGGACGAATGGGCGGATGAAAATGGTGATTTAGGTCCGGTTTATGGCCACCAATGGCGCAATTGGAACAGCGAAGAAATTGATCAAATTGCTGAATTAATTGATACGTTAAAGAAAAACCCAAATAGCCGTCGGATGCTCGTGTCGGCATGGAACCCGTCGGTTTTGCCCGATACTTCTAAATCCTTTTCAGAAAATGTAGCTGACGGGAAAGCCGCTTTGCCTCCGTGTCACGCGTTCTTTCAGTTTTATGTAGCCGACGGAAAATTATCATGTCAGTTGTACCAAAGAAGTGCTGATATCTTTTTAGGCGTTCCTTTCAACATTGCTTCCTATGCTTTGTTTACGATGATGATTGCGCAAGTGTGTGATTTACAAGTAGGCGAATTCATTCACACTTTTGGCGATGCACACATCTATAACAATCATTTTGAACAAGTGGAATTGCAATTGTCACGCGAACCGAAACCGTTACCGAAAATGATTTTAAATCCTACTGTAAAAAACATTTTCGATTTTACGTTTGATGATTTCACGTTAGAGGGTTACGACCCGCATCCGCACATTAAAGGAGCCGTTGCCGTGTAATTTATAATTTGTAATTCTTAATTTGTAATTCTTAATTTGTAATTCTTAATTATTTAATTACCTTTGCACACGAATTAGGAAAATCTTAATTCATACATAATAATCATTTAAATAATATTGGAATGTATTTAACTAAAGAAACAAAAGCTGAAATCTTCGCTAAGCACGGAGGAAAAGCTGAAAACACAGGTTCAACAGAAGGTCAAGTAGCACTTTTCACTTTTAGAATCTCTCACCTAACGGAGCACTTGAAAAAAAATCGTCACGATTATAACACGGAGCGTTCATTAGTACTTTTAGTAGGTAAAAGAAGAAGTCTTTTAGATTACTTAAAGAAAAAAGATGTTGTAAAATATCGTGAGTTAATTAAAGAATTAGGTATTAGAAAGTAATACAAATTTTAGGAGGTGCTTTTGCGCCTCTTTTTTTTAGCATTTAAAAAAGAAAAAGTTGGTTTTTCATTGGGTTTTAGGCATTAACTACGCAACAACAACACAACCTGCCTGCCGGAAGGCAAGCTTCAACCCATGTTTAACTTAGAGAATTAAATTTTATGATTCCACAATTATTTGTAGAAAGTATCGATTTAGGTGATGGAAGAAGCATCACAATCGAGACAGGACGTTTGGCCAAACAAGCCGATGGTTCTGTAGTAGTAAGAATTGGAAAAACTGTTATTTTAGGAACAGTGGTGTCCGCAAGAAAAGCAAGTCCAGGTATCGATTTTTTACCGTTAACGGTAGATTATCGCGAGAAATTTGCAGCTGCAGGTCGATTCCCTGGAGGTTTCTTCAAAAGAGAAGCGCGCCCGAGCGATAGCGAAGTATTGACTATGAGATTGGTAGACCGTGTATTGCGTCCGCTTTTCCCAAGTGATTACCACGCAGAAGTTCAAGTGATGATTCAATTAATGTCGCATGACGATGAAGTGATGCCAGATGCATTAGCAGGATTAGCCGCTTCGGCTGCCTTGGCATTGTCTGATATCCCATTTGAAACTTTAATTTCAGAAGCACGAGTAGGAAGAATCGATGGAAAATTCATCATTAATCCGTCGCGCGCACAATTAGAATTATCAGACATCGACATGATGATTGGTGCTTCTAGAGATTCTATCGCTATGGTAGAAGGAGAAATGAAAGAAATTTCAGAGAAAGAAATGGTAGAAGCCATCAAATTTGCACATGAACACATCAAAGTACAAATCGACGCCCAGGAACGTTTGGCTGCTGCTTTTGGAAAAAAAGAAGTACGTGAATACGAACAAGAAAAATCAGACGATGCCATTTACGCTAAAGTAAAAGCAGCGGCTTATGATAAAATCTACGCTATTGCAAGCAAAGGTTCAGCGAAACAAGAACGTGGAGCTGCATTTGATGCCGTAAAAGAAGAAGTAAAAGCTTTGTTTACTGAAGAAGAATTGGCAGAAAATGGAGATTTAGTTTCTAAATACTTCTATAAAACCAATAAAGAAGCAGTTCGTAATGTAACGTTAGATTTAGGAACTCGTTTAGACGGAAGAAAAACTACTGAAATTCGCCCAATTTGGTGTGAAGTAGATTATTTACCATCGGTTCACGGTTCGGCGCTATTTACGCGTGGAGAAACTCAAGCATTGGCAACAGCTACTTTAGGAACTTCTAGAGAAGCCAACCAGATTGATTCGCCATCAGAACAAGGAGAAGAAAAATTCTACTTACATTATAATTTCCCTCCATTTTCAACAGGAGAAGCTCGTCCGTTAAGAGGAACTTCAAGAAGAGAAGTGGGTCACGGAAACTTAGCGCAACGTGCGTTGAAAAACATGATTCCTGCTGAAAATCCATATACCATCAGAATTGTTTCTGAAGTATTGGAATCGAATGGTTCGTCTTCTATGGCAACCGTTTGTGCTGGAACCTTGGCATTAATGGACGCTGGAGTTCAGATGATTCGTCCGGTTTCCGGAATTGCCATGGGATTAATTACTGACGGAGAACGTTTTGCTGTTTTGTCTGACATTTTAGGTGATGAAGATCATTTAGGAGATATGGATTTCAAGGTAACAGGAACTTCAGAAGGAATTACGGCCTGTCAAATGGACATCAAAATCGACGGATTGAAATACGAAATCATGGAACAAGCTTTGGCTCAAGCTCGTGACGGACGTTTACACATCCTAGGTAAATTAACCGAAACATTGGCTGAACCAAGAACCGATGTTAAAGTTCACGCTCCGAAAATTATCATGAGAACCATTCCTGGTGCCTTTATTGGTGCATTGATTGGACCTGGTGGAAAAGTGATTCAAGAATTACAAAAAGCTACAGGAACTACTATCGTTATTAATGAAGTTGACGAGCAAGGTGTGGTTGAAATTTTAGGTACAGATCCAGACGGAATTGCAGCAGTATTGGCAAAAATCGATTCGATCATTTTCAAACCAACCATGGGTGAATCCTACGAAGTGAAAGTAATTAAAATGCTTGATTTTGGTGCGGTAGTAGAATATACGCAAGCGCCAGGAAACGAAGTGTTATTACACGTATCTGAATTGGCATGGGAACGCACAGAAAATGTTTCTGATGTAGTGAAAATGGGCGATGTGTTTATGGTAAAATACTTAGGTGTTGATCCAAAAACAAGAAAGGAAAAAGTGTCGAAAAAAGCTTTGATGCCAAGACCTCCGAGAGATGAAAATCGTCCACCTCGTGACGAAAACCAAGCTCCAAGAGAAGGAAATAAAATTGCTCCAAAAGGAGAATAGTTTAGACTTTTCATATAAATTAAAACCCTAATTCAATTATTTGAGTTGGGGTTTTTACTTTTTCAACTAGATTGCGCAACCTTTTCTGTAGATAAGCATCTATAGTAAAACATCAAAAAATGCAAAAGTCTTTACCTACAACTATATTGATACTGTTTTTTTTATTTGCCGGTTGTGAAAATGAACCCACAGTAATTCTTGAAGACACTCTTCATCAAGAAGATGAACTATTTAAACTAATTGAAAATGTTGTGACCATTGGAGATGATCCTATAGAAAACGAAATTTGCGTAGATTTTGTATATCCACTTGTCATCATAAAATATGATCAATATATTAATCCTATACAAACGATTACGTTATTCAATGATAATCAATTCGGACTGCTTTTAAATCAGTTAAATCCCAATCAATCCATTAGTATAAGTTACCCCATTGAAACAACTTCGGTTGACGGCACAGTTTTAAGTATTAATAATGATGAAGAATTAAAAGAGTCTTTGAAATCGTGTGAAGACGACAGCATATTCGCTTTTTGCGCTGGAATAGTAAGCACTCCGGAAACATGTATTAATGAAATACCTTATTTTGAAGATGAGTTAAACAACGAATATGCTGGAGCAGTACTATTTGCCAATCCAGACTATACCGTTACACTGTATCACTTAAACGATTACTATGTTGGCACTTGGACAGTTTTGAGAGTGAACAATATCCTACATGTCAACATTAATCTAGCGGGTACATCCGCTGTGGCACAATATTGGAATCATAATTATAAAGTAGAAAACTATGACCTCACTAATCTTACATTAACAACGCCCACTCAAATTAGAAAAATCAAAAAAAAATGCACCGATTCTACGATTTTTGAAGTTGGCGATGTAGGTCCAACTGGCGGCTTAATTGCATTTGACAAGGGCGAATTTTCTAATGGTTGGCGCTACATAGAAGTTGCTACAAATGATTTAAACATGCAAGAGGAATGGGGTTGCGTTGCTTCTGAAATTGAAAATGCCCAATTTGATAGTATTGGTACGGGATTACAAAACACGATCGCGATTGCCAATAAGCATAAAAACTTAAGTAATTACTTCACAAATCCGAGTGCTTGTAGTACTGTTAATAATGGAACTGTAAGTGCGATATCTGCTTTAAGTGAAATTATTGCTGACAAAAAAGATTGGTTTATACCATCAATTGAAGAGTTGCAGGTATTGTATACGAATTTACACCAAAACGGAACAGGAAATTTTTCCAGTGGCTATTATTGGAGTTCGTCTGAAGGAAGTACATCTGACGCAAAAGTTGTGAATTTTAACACCGGTGAATCTGTTCTCTTAGCGAAAAATACACCATCTGTAAAAACAAGATTAATTAGAGTATTTTAATAGTTTTGATTAAACAGTTCTATACAACCCCAACTTGAGCTATTAAGTTGGGGTTTTGACTTTTATTTTACGTTTATGTAACTTTTTTGTAACTCACTACGTATAACTACTTGAACACTTTAAAGTAAAGGAGAAAACTACATGAGACAGCTCAAAATCACCAAGCAGGTAACCAACCGTGAAACTGCATCCTTAGACAAATACCTACAAGAAATTGGAAAAGTAGATTTGATTACTGCCGATGAAGAAGTGGAATTAGCACAACGCATCAAAGCAGGCGATCAGCGTGCGTTAGAAAAGTTAACTAAAGCCAATCTGCGTTTCGTGGTTTCGGTGGCTAAACAATACCAAAACCAAGGATTAACATTGCCTGATTTAATTAACGAAGGCAACTTAGGTTTGATTAAAGCGGCGCAACGTTTTGATGAAACGCGTGGTTTCAAATTCATATCCTATGCTGTTTGGTGGATTCGTCAATCGATTCTTCAAGCGTTGGCTGAACAATCTCGTATCGTTCGTTTACCATTAAACAAAATTGGTTCTATCAATAAAATCAACAAGATGTACGCTTTATTAGAGCAATCTAATGAACGTCCGCCTTCTGCTGAAGAAATTGCAAAAGAACTAGACATGACCGTAAATGACGTCAAAGAATCGATGAAAAACTCAGGGCGCCACTTATCAATGGACGCGCCACTTGTTGAAGGTGAAGATTCAAACTTATACGACGTTTTACGTTCAGGTGAATCTCCAAATCCAGATAGAGAGTTGATTCACGAATCGTTACGCACCGAAATTGAGCGTTCATTAGAAACCCTTACTCCAAGAGAAGCCGACGTAGTTCGTTTGTATTTTGGTTTGGGCGATCAACACCCCATGACGTTAGAAGAAATCGGAGAAACATTCGATTTAACTCGTGAGCGTGTGCGTCAAATTAAAGAAAAAGCAATCCGCAGATTAAAACATACTTCAAGAAGCAAAATCTTGAAAACATATCTTGGGTAATTCCAAAAAAACAAATTCTAAATTCCAAAACCATGGTATTTAGAACTTTACAGTAACAACAGTTTCAAAACTGTTCGTTTTTTGATTGATGATTGAAACTCCGGCTGATTACCGGAGTTTTGCTTTTTTAGGGGAAGCAAAATCCGGTCTGTTCGCTTCGCTCGGGTATCCGGAGTTTTGCTTTTTACAAACTTCAATATTCAACATTCCTAGTTGAATATTCAAAATTCAAAAAAGAAAGTCAATATTTTATTCGTTTACAAAAATTTTGAACATTCAATGTTGAACAACGAATTTTGAAGTGTTAAATTTGGGCGTGACCACAAGGGTCAGGCTATCCGCTGTATCTTTTGCTTCTCTCGTTCCAAAAAACGAGATACACAAAAGGATGCCGCTCCTATCCTTCACGCAAACTCACCAATCATTACAACTATTACCTTCTTAGTGAACTTAGTGTAAAATCTTTGTGACTTTGTGGTTAAAAAAACTAATTTTGCCAAAACAACACTAACTCATATCAGTAAAAATAGATACTGAAATAAATTCACCATAAAATGAAAAACACTCTCATCGCTCCTTCGGTTTTAGCCGCCGACTTTGCGAACTTACAACGCGACATCGAAATGATTAACAATTCAGAGGCCGATTGGTTTCACATCGACATCATGGACGGTGTTTTTGTTCCTAATATTTCGTTTGGAATGCCGGTTTTGGAGGCCATAACCAAACACGCTAAAAAAACAATCGATGTTCATTTAATGATTGTCGATCCCGATAGATACATTAAGACTTTTGCAGCGCTAGGGTCAAATGTATTGACAGTACATTACGAAGCGTGCACGCATTTACACCGAACCTTGCAAGCAATAAAGGCTGAAGGCATGAAAGCAGGCGTAGCTTTAAACCCGCACACCAATATCGACTTGTTGGAAGACGTAATCAATGACATCGATATGGTTTGTTTGATGAGTGTCAATCCGGGTTTTGGCGGACAATCCTTCATAGAAAACACCTACTATAAAATTGAAAAATTAAAAGCCCTGATTGTTCGTAAAAATGCGACTACACTTATCGAAATAGATGGTGGTGTGACCGATAAAAATGCAGCGCAATTAGTAAAAGCGGGCGCTGATGTTTTGGTTGCAGGAAACTTTGTTTTTAAAGCATCAAATCCTACACAAACCATAACTGACTTGAAAAAATTGCTTGAATAATAAAAGTTCAAGCCATAAAAAAAAGAGCCATTCACTAGTTGTGAATGGCTCTTTTCATATAAAAGATAATTTCGTTACTCTTTAATGAATTTTTTAGAAGCTATTCCTTTATCAGAAGTTAACTTCATAATGTAATTCCCTGAAGAAAGATCGGAAACATTTACCTCCAAACCAGTTGCATTGGTAACGTTTTTCACCACTTTACCATTTAGGTCATAAATTTCAATACTTGAAAGTACCACATCAGTTGGAATTTGAAGTGAGATAGTATTTTTTACCGGATTTGGCGAGAATGTAATTGATGCTTCAAAAGCATTCTCATTATTTCCTAAAACTGTTCCATTTACAATGAAAGGAAAGTCTTGTTGCACATCAGGTGCAGCAGCAGGATTTCCAGTATCAATAACATTAGCCCAAGTAGTCGTTGTAACAGTCAATTGTTTGGCATTCCAACTAGGAAGACCTCTTGATCCTACAACTGTTAATGGCGGTAAGAAAATAGAAGCATCATTACTTGCGTGTGCTTGGTAAACAACCCAATATGTTCCTGCTGGTAACGCAGTTGACAATGTTCCTCTAACCTTCCAAACTTTTCTGTTAGTCCCTGGAGTTGTTCCTGGCGCTGGAGTTTGAGAATTACCTATTCTGAAAATTAACGAATCGTCACTACCCGTCGGATCATAAACATCGGCTGTTAAGCTACCTGCAACGACAACTCCTCCAGCAGATGGATCACCGTTAAAAACTTGTACTCGTAACTCATCGATTGGAGGAACAACTCCAGCATAATTGGTCTGATAGACAAAGAAATCAAAACTAGTGACGTTCCAAATTTCACCAGTTGGCACAACAAAATCATCCGCTAACGCAAAACTAGTTGTTCCCGCTGTATTGTAAAACGCGCTAAAACCAAAACTCCCATTTGACTCAGTAGTATTTCCTGTATCGCTTTGCAACTCACTCCAAGTGAATCCTGCTGGAGCAGCTACACCACTTGCACTTGTTGCACCTGTTGAAAATCCACCGTTAGTGTAAATCTGCTGAGCGTTTAAAAATGAACTACATGCCAAGGCACAAAGTAAACTAAACGACTTTAAAGTAATTTTTCTATTCATAATTAATATGTTTTAAGTTGATGTTAAAAGTACTAAAATTATTAAACAAAAAATAATTAATCGATAAAAAATAAAAATAATTGTTGAACATTAGGGTATTGGTAGCGATTCTATTATCGTGTTAAGCGAATATAAAAAATAGCAAAGCTTTGCTGGTCAAATCAACTTTTGAAAAAGCGTTTTAGTATAACTTCCTCACTCGTTGTCAACCTCATAAAATAAATTCCCCCTTCGAATTCAGCCACAGCCACTTGAAAATCAGATGCTATGTTATAATCAGCCCTTTTTATTAATCGTGCATTCGCATCAAATATTTCTATGTATTCAATTAGCAAACCATTTGGATTATGAACACTAACTGTTTCGTTTTCATCATTGGAATATAAATGTAAAGTACTTGAATAATGATTTTCTGCGTTGGATAAATTAAATCCATTGATTAAAAATGGCAAAGCCAAAGCGACGTCGGGAGCTGAATTAGGTATACCACTATCAATATTGTTTGCCCAACCCAGTGCATCCGCACTGGCTATCACATTTACTTTTGAATTTGCACCTGGTAGAGAGCGACTGCCAACAATGGTTACAGGTGGAAAAAAAACTTCCGTATTATCAGTAGCGTGAGCCTGGAACTCAACCCAATACTGCCCTGACAAAAGAGTAACATCTAAATTTCCTCTAATTCTAAAAATTTTTCTTATAAAATTGGGTTGCTGTGGAGTAGGGACAACCGCATTAAATATTCGATACATAAAAGCATTCTCACTATTCGCAGCGTCATATACGTTTGCTACTAAATCGCCTGCAATAGGCAACGTTCCACTAATAGAAGGATTAGAAGAATACAATCGAATGTGCATTTCATTTACGGGAGGAACTGCGCCCGCATAAACAGGCTGATAACAAAAAAAATCAAAGCTAGAAATCTGCCATGTTTGACCAGGAGGAATAGTGAAATCATCAGCCAATGTATAACTAGAGGAACCATCTGCATAAAAATAAGCTGGAAGTCCTGCCGTGCTGTTGGCTTGTGCAGAATTACCAGTATTGTTTTGCAACTCACTCCACATATATCCGGAAGGCGCCATAAAACCACTTGAAGCCACAGCGCCTGTAGAAAGTGGCCCATTATTGTATAGTTGAGCTTTAGCTTCGTTTTCAAACAATAAAAAAAAAACTAACTACTGCTGAAAAAAGTATTTTTTTTACCATAATTGACTTCTAAAAATTAATGCAATTTACATTTATTTTTAAAAGTCAATCAATGATTCTGAGTAAGTAACCAAAAAATCGATGAAAAGCACTAATTGTATTGTGCAATCAGGTATTTGATTAAATCAGTAGTAGTTACGATACCAACCAATAAATCACCTTGAACGACAGGTAAAGCATGAAACTCTTTTGAAGCTAAAATTTCGGCTACTTCCCTAATTGAGCAATCCGGACTAACCTTCACCAAATTTCTGGCCATTACTTGTTCTACCGAAAACATATTATAAACTACCACATCAACCACCTTTTCATCTTCATCAACAGCATCCGCAAAAGAGATTCTCAACAAGTCAGTATAACTCAATATACCCACAATTACATTTCCATTGACTACTGGAATGTGACGAATATGGTGCTTTTTAAACAAACTTTCCGCCTTTGTTAAATCGTCTGTGAGATTCAACTTAACCACATTTTTGGTCATAATAGATGACACTGGAACATTATTTTTCATAATCGATTATTTTTAACATAGTCAAAGTTACGATTTGAAAACAGTAGGAAATATGATAAAAATCACAATCATGAACTAATGCTGATGGTTCAACATTTTACTTACATTTAGATACAACTCAGGAAATTCTTTTTGGAATTGTTGCGGAGTTTCAAAATAATGCTCTACTATAACCGATAAGAACTCGAAGCTATTTGTGTATGCATAGATCCGAAAGTAATCTGAATTAATTAATCGATCTCTATTTGCCGGATGGTTAATTTCCTTTTGTATTTGATTATAAACCCTATTAAAAATTACTGCACTGGCATCTTCACTATTTAATCCGTGAAAATGCATCACATGACTGAATTCGTGTAATCCTAAATTCAAATTATCGTTATTGATTTCATAGCCATGCAAAAAATCTTCCCAGGAAAAAACTAGGGCTTTCATTCTCGGATTGAATTCTCCCTTGTGATATGCTTCATTACTAGTAGAATAATACGAACTAGGATATACAACTATTGTATCGATGACATTAAACAAGTACTTTCTCATTCCAAAAGTAAGCATTATTGATGTGGCCGAGATCAGGACTTTAACTTCATCCGTAATCAAAAAATCTTCTCTTCCAATAAATTCATACCTATTGATAAAAGTGGCCACTCTGTGCTCAAAATAGCGTTTCTTTTTGTCTGAGAGCTTATTATAAAATTGTACTTTTTTGTTTAAAACATACAATTGATCAGCTGTTAAGGTTTGTCTTTTAGGATACCAATGTACAAAAAAGGGTTTATTGAAGATCAATCCGTAATTGTCCTCTGAAACAGTAAATACAAAACTAAACAACAATACGAGTATGACAGCAAGTAGAATTGCAATGATGAAGTAGGCTATAATCATGGACTTTTGAGCAACTTGCTAGCTTCTATTTTTCATCAAATCTAAAGAATAAAAATTGCTTCTGATAAAAAATAGATTACAATTTGAAAATCAATTACATAAAATAGGAAAAGCGCAAAAAACGCTCAAGCGAGCTTGGCCTATATTTGACGAGGCAGGGTTGACTCCGTCTCACCTGACAAAGCTCCGCTTTGAGAACACTTAAAACGAAAAAACGCTCAAGCGAGCTTGGCGTTTTTTCTTTTTTAAGTGTTCATTCGTGACCTCGGCAGGGTTCGAACCTGCAACCATCAGAGCCGAAATCTGATATTCTATCCAGTTGAACTACGAAGCCAGTTTGAAGTACGATGTTGGAAGTGCGAAGTTAGAAGAAATAATTCGTACTTCCAACTTCGTATGTCGCACTTTGATACTTAAACCAATAATTTTTTAACAATCGTAGAAATGGTCTTACCGTCGGTTTTACCCGCTAGTTCTTTAGATGCCATTCCCATTACTTGTCCCATTGCTGCCATTCCACTAAAACCATTGTCAGCAATTATTTTAGCCACGATTGTTTCTACTTCTGCTTCTGATAATTGTGCAGGTAAAAATTTCTCGATAACTGCCACCTGAGCCAATTCAGGTTCAGCTAGATCAGCTCTTCCTTGTTCTGTATATATTGTCGCGCTGTCTTTGCGCTGTTTCACTAATCGTTGCAATAATTTGATTTCGTCGTCAGCTGCTAAAACATCCGACGCACCTGCTTCTGTTTTTGCAAGGATGATTCCCGATTTAATGGCGCGTAACGCTTCTAAGGCAATTGTATCTTTTGCTCTCATGGCGTTTTTCATTTCGTCCATGATGTTGGTTTCTAAACTCATATTTCTTTTGTGTTATTATTTGTACTCAAATGGTTTATTTACTAGCCCTGATGCAAGGGAAAAACCTTTTTGTTTTTCAACTTTTTACTATTTGATGAAACGAATCCTCAGGAAACAAAAAGTTTTGGAAAGGCAGCAGGAACATGGATGGCATAAAAGCCCAAACCATTCGCTTCTAAAGCAGCGCAAATTTAGTGATTTTTTGGATTCTTTTTTTGTTAATGCAGAAAAAAACCCGAAAATGCTACATCATCTTCGGGTTCAAAACAATTTTAACAAACTACAATTAATCTACATTATCGTGCAGGAATGAATTATTAGAACGCAACTGAACGTCATCGTTACTGTCGGTTCCTAAGGACATTCTTGAAGTATTTGATGTATTTGTATTTTCAGAGATATCAATTCCCAGTCGCTTGTAGGCTGGTTCTTTTTCGAACTCTTCTACTCTCGAATTATTCGAGTGGAACTTGTAATTGAACTCTTTTAACTTACGTCTTCTTTCGTCAGCTCTGACTTTCAACGTTTCTTCGATGGTCATTTCAACCGGAGTTACATCTTCAAAATGAGTAGCAAATTTAGGTTGCGACGTTTCACTTATTGGTTTTAATGTTATGTCTAATTCTGAGTCGACTGGTTCATTAACTACATTGGCAGCTGGCTTCGAACTAGTCAATTCCTTTTCAATTTCCATGTATTCCTCTAATGAATACTTCACGATTCCGTCTTTATTCAATTCAGTTACCGGAACAAACTCAACGTGCTCATTCACTTGAATATCGCGTGTTTCGTCACTCAATTCAAATAAAATGCGTTCTTCTTTAACTTCTGCTTGTACCTTTGGAGCGGGCATATCAAAAGTGAAAGTGATTTGCTCTTCTTTTGCAACAACATGAGTATCTACTACTTTGATTTCGTTGATTTCCTTAGCTAGTGGCTCATGAATTTCAAAACTCGTCGGTGACATAGGTGATACTATTTCGAATGTAACATCCAAATTGCGAATAAAATCATTCATCGCTATCAAGTCGTTTTCGTTGATTTTCGCCACAATCGAAGTTTCAATTTCTTCATCGATTAATTCGAAGATTACTTTCTCTTCTACTTCTGCTTTAATTTCAGGCGTTTGTTCAATAGCTTCATCAACAAGCACAGGATTAACTGCTAGTGTTTTAGTAGTTAAATCGTGTATGAATTTTTGATCATCTTCCAACGAGTGGATTATTTTCTTTGGCTCTGTGTTTACGATTCCACTTTGTTGTTCAACGTTAAATCCCGTAGCAATAATAGTAACGGCAACAGCATCTCCAAGCGAATCATCTTCACCTACACCCATAATGATGTTGGCATTGAAACCTGCTTCAGTTTGAATGTGATCATTAATTTCGCCAATTTCATCAATGGTGATTTCGCTAGTTCCAGAAACGATAAGCAACAATACGTTTTTGGCACCTGTAATTTTATTGTCATTCAACAGCGGCGAATCAAGAGCGGAAATAATGGCATCTTTAGCGCGGTTATCACCACTTGCTGTACCAGAACCCATTATTGCCGTACCGCTGTTTGCTAATACAGTTTTAGCATCTTTTAAATCGATGTTTTGCGTGTAGTGGTGTGTAATTACTTCAGCTATTCCACGAGAAGCGGTAGCTAAAACTTCATCGGCCTTAGAAAAACCAGCTTTGAAACCTAAGTTACCGTATACTTCTCTTAATTTATTGTTGTTGATAACGATGAGCGAATCGACTTGCTTTCTTAATTTTTCAACTCCGTTTAAGGCTTGGTCTGATCGCACTTTTCCTTCAAATTGAAAAGGAATCGTTACAATACCCACGGTCAAGATATCTCTTTCTTTTGCCAGTTGAGCAATTACCGGCGCAGCACCTGTTCCGGTTCCACCGCCCATTCCAGCAGTGATGAAAACCATTTTGGTATTACTGTCGAGCATTTGTTCGATTTCTGCAATACTTTCGATTGCCGATTGCTGTCCTACATCAGGATTTGCGCCTGCTCCGAGTCCTTCGGTCAGGCTTAATCCCAATTGGATTTTGTTAGGAACTGGGCTGTTTTGTAGTGCCTGCGAATCGGTGTTGCATACTACAAAGTCCACTCCTTTTATTCCCTGTTTAAACATGTGGTTGATGGCATTGCTTCCGCCGCCGCCAACTCCGATAACTTTAATAACATTTGATTGATTTTTGGGTAAATCAAATGAAATGTTTCCAAATTCTGAGTTGCTCATCATACTATTTTGGTTTTGCATTATTTTGTATTCTTTTTAAACTTATTGTGTTCCGATAAAGCGAAAATACCTGAAGCCCACTGGGCTTCCTCCTCTAGATATCATTTACTCTGCATTGTCAAGAAAATCTTTGATCTTGTCTACATATTTATCAAAAAATGACCTTTTGATTTTTTCTCCTGTAGTTTCGGTGTCTTTGCCTTTCTTTTCTTCTACATTATGTTCTACTGTTGGCGCTTCTTGTTGAAGTTCGACCACGGGTTGCGTAACGGGTTTAACTTCTTTATAGCTATCTCTCAACTCCAATTTATAGGCGCTTTGGGTGTTGTTTGCGATACTGTTCATTACTAAGCCAACCGCTGTTGCGTACAACGGACTTGATATTACTTCGCTAGAATTTCCAGCTAGGTGTTCGTTTGGATAGCCAATTCGCGTATCCATACCAGTGATGTATTCCACCAATTGCTTGATGTGATTCAGTTGTGAACCACCGCCGGTCAAAACAATTCCGGCAATTAATTTCTTTTTCGACTCTTCGTGACCGTACGATTTGATTTCGGCGTACACTTGCTCGATGATTTCCACCACACGAGCATGGATAATTTTGGACAAATTCTTCAGTGAAATTTCTTTCGGTTCTCTTCCGCGTAATCCCGAAATTGACACTATTTCATTGTCTTTATTTTCACCTGGCCAAGCCGACCCAAATTTTGTTTTCAGTAACTCTGCTTGTTTTTCAATGATTGAACAACCTTCTTTGATGTCGTCTGTGATTACATTTCCGCCAAACGGAATTACAGCGGTGTGCCGAATGATTCCGTCTTTAAAAATGGCTAGATCTGTTGTTCCTCCACCTATATCAATTAAAGCAACACCTGCTTCTTTTTCTTCCTGACTTAATACAGCATCCGAAGAAGCCAATGGTTCAAGCGTCAACCCAGACAATTCGATACCAGAACTTTGTATGCAACGCCCTACATTTCGAATGGACGAAGCTTGTCCGACTACCACATGAAAACTAGCTTCTAATCGGCCTCCATACATTCCGATGGGTTCTTTTATTTCCGATTGCCCGTCGATTTTGAATTCTTGTGGCAATACATGAATGATTTCTTCACCCGGAAGCATCGCCAATTTATTCACTTGATCGATTAACAATTGGATGTCGTTTCCGCTGATTACTTCTTCTGGATTGCTTCTGCTGATGTAGTCGGTGTGCTGAATACTGCGAATGTGTTGCCCAGCTATTCCCACCACCACATCATTGATTTTATAACCCGAATTTTCTTCTGCTTCAATAATTGCTTGTTGGATGGATTGAATCGTTTGGGTAATGTTATTAACCACACCGCGAGCCACGCCCAAACTTTTCGACTTTCCAACGCCAAGAATCTCCAACTTACCGTATTCGTTTTTTTTGCCGATCATGGCTACGATTTTGGTCGTTCCGATATCTAACCCAACTGCAATATTCTCTTTTTCCATCATCTAATTATTTTATACAAACAACTTGTTGTGTAAACTTCAGATTTATTTTTTTATATTTTCTTACAACGCTGTCGGTAACTTCTTTTTGAAAAAAGGCCTTGTAGTTGTTAAATTTTTTCTCCACATTGATTGGTTTTCCAAACAAAATGTCAAAATCATAATTTCTATTTTTCATCAAAAGCTCATCTTGAGGCAAAACTTGAACACCAATGATGTTTTTTTTCAAAAATTCATCATCGTAAATCATCTTTAAAATTTCAGATAATTTTTTCCTGTTTTTGTCTGTAATCTCCCCCAAAACAAGTGGAACTCTAGCCGAATTTAATTCGGAAAGCGGCATCGTACTTCCTTCATAATCAATGTAAAAAGAACCACTATCGTTTACTACTCGAGCTACCGGTGTTTTTTGTTTCACTATCGCTCTTAACGTGCCGTCTATGCTAACGAAAACATCTGATTTTTCAATCATTTTATTTTTGTTAATAGACTTCTCCAATTTGTTCAAATCTACTTCAACTTTTGCAATGGTTTTTATATCACTTTTATTTTCTATTAACAATTTATTAACCATCTCATCTGCGATAAAAAGCGGCTCATTATTTACAATTATTACCTCGGTGTTTTTGAGCTTTCTATTCAAATTTCTCTTTCCAGTAAAGGAATACAGGAATATCACTAACGCAAACATTAGAACTAATCTGATCATTGACCAATTAAAATATTTCTTCATTTTTGTTTATAATTTTGCGTTTCTTCCTTCCATTTCTTTTTTGATATTTGGCACCATTTCTCCAATGTCTCCCGCTCCAATTGTGACTAGGATTTTGGAGTCTATTTTTATCAGTTTTGAAACTAAATCTTCTTTCAAAACCAGACTTTTATTTGGGTTTGTCATTTTGCTCATCAACCACGAAGAAGTTACACCTTCCATAGGCAACTCGCGTGCTGGATAAATATCTAATAAAATCACTTCATCAAAAGCAGAAAGGCTTTTGGCAAAATCGTCCGCAAAGTCTTTGGTTCTGCTGAATAAATGCGGTTGAAAAACGGCCACTACTTTTTCTCCAGGATACAATTCGCGAACCGCTTGATGAACGGCATTAATTTCGGTAGGATGATGCGCATAATCGTCTATGTAGACAAAATCATCTGTTTTGATTTGATAAGAGAACCTTCGTTGAATTCCTTTAAATGAAGCTAACCCTTTAACAATAGCTTCGGTCGGGGTTCCGTATGAATTAGCCATTGCTAAAGCGGTTAGTGCATTCATTAAATTGTGTCGCCCAGGCAATCCAAAAGCGATGTTCGCTATAATTTCCGTTGGTGTTTGTACATCAAAAACATAAGCACTGTTTTCTATCCTAACGTTAAAAGCCATATACGTCGCCTCTTCGTTTACTGCAACTGTCAATCCTTCTAAAGGCACACCTTTTGGGACAAACAAATGTGATTTGTCTTGTACTTTATCAGCGAATTCTCGAAACGAATCTTCGATGGCTGAACTGTCTCCGTATATATCCAAATGATCTGCATCCATGGATGTTACGCATGCAATATCGGGATGTAAGTGCAAAAATGAGCGATCAAATTCGTCGGCCTCTACAACCGTAATTGTTTTTCCATTTCCAATTAAATTCGACTGGTAATTTTCTACGATACCGCCCAAAAAAGCCGTTACATCTGCACCACTTTCGTATAAAATATGTCCGAGTATGCTTGATGTAGTAGTTTTTCCATGCGTTCCAGCTACGGCGAAGCAAAACGTATCTTTGGTGATTAACCCTAAGACTTCAGCTCGCTTTTTTATAGTATAATTGCGTTCGATGAAATAATTCCACTCTGAATGTGTTACCGGAACGGCTGGAGTCACAATTACCAACGTATTTTCTACATAATAATCAATTGGAATTTGATTGATCGCATCTTCAAAATGAATCTCCATTCCGCCAGCTATGAGTTCGTCGGTTAAGCGCGTTGGCGTTTTGTCATAACCCGAAACCTTCTTTCCAATATTTTGAAAATAGCGGGCTAGAGCACTCATTCCGATGCCTCCGATTCCGATGAAATACACGTTATGTATTTGGTTTAAATTCATTTATTTTGCTTCAAGTTTCAGGTTTCAAGCTCCATAACATGAAACTTGAAACCTGAAACATTAAACTAATTTTACTATTTCTTCAACTATATCTCTAGTCGCGTTAGGTTTGGCTAATTGCCTCATGTTTTCACCGAGGGCTTTTTGTAAATTTTCGTCGCGAATCAGTTTATTGAAAACCGATTCGAATTTTTCATCCAACTCGCTTTCTTTTAGCAGCAACGCTCCATTTTTATCAGTAATGGCTTTGGCATTTTTAGTTTGATGATCTTCGGCCACGTTGGGCGACGGAATAAATAATGTTGGTTTTCCGACCAAACACAATTCAGAAACCGACGAAGCTCCCGCTCGCGAAATCACAAAATCGGCTGCCGCATAAATCAAATCCATTCGGTCAATAAACGAAATCACTTGCACGTTTTCAACTTCAGAAAATTGCTTGTATTCCGATAGGTATAAATTCCCGCATTGCCAGATGATTTGCAGGTTATTAGTAAGCAAAAAATCGATTTCTTTCGCCATCAGCTGATTGATTCGTCGTGCTCCTAAACTCCCACCAATGACCAAAAGTGTCTTCTTATTTGCATCCAAATTGAAATAAGACAAGGCTTCACTTCGTTTAGAATCGATATCTAAAATATCCTGACGAACCGGGTTTCCGGTAAAAACGATTTTCTCTTTGGGAAAGAACCGCTCCAAATTTTCATACGCCACACAAATGGTATTGGCCTTTTTACTTAATATTTTATTGGTTATTCCGGGATAGGAATTTTGCTCCTGAATGACCGTTGGAATGTTCATGCTGTTGGCCATTTGCAATAAAGGTCCGCTTGCAAAACCACCCGTTCCAATCACAGCGTCGGGTTTAAACTTCTTAATGATACTTCGCGACTTCAATAAACTGCTTACTAACTTCATCGGAAACATCGCGTTTTGAAGCGTTATTTTGCGCTGAATTCCCGCAATCCACAATCCTTCAATGGCATAACCTGCTTGCGGTACTTTTTGCATTTCCATTTTATCGTTGGCGCCCACAAATAGGAATTCGGCATCGGGGAATCGATTTTTTAATTCATTGGCAATAGCGATGGCAGGATAGATATGTCCTCCTGTTCCTCCGCCGCTGATTATGAATTTGTAGGGTTTCATTTTTTTGAATCACGGACTGAAGTCCGTGGTTATTTATTATTAGATTATTGAATTGTTGTCCGTGGCTATTTATTATAAAACTATTGAATTGTTATTTATTTAAAACCACATTCATCGGGTTATCTTTGATGGAATAATCTTCTTCTGATTCATCAGCTTCTTCTTCTTTTAATTGTTTATCGATAAGGCGTTGCAATGCATCTTCTCTTTTTTGTTTTTCTTGTAATTCTTCTGCAATTTCTTCCTCTTTCTTGGTTACACTTAAAATGATTCCGATGGCGATGCACGTCATCCAAACCGAGCTTCCACCCGAACTAATTAGTGGTAACGTTTGGCCAGTAACCGGTAATAATTGTACTGCTACTGCCATATTGATCAAGGCTTGAAAAACGATAGGGAAACCTAAGCCAATAACCATTAATTTTCCGAAAGTGGAGTTGGCCTTATGTGCAGCAATGACAAATCGGAATAACAAAAGCAAGTACAAACAGAGGACAGAAATGCCACCTATGAGTCCGTATTCTTCGACAATAATGGCATAAATAAAATCGGATGACGATTGAGGAAGGAAATTCTTCTGAACACTTTTCCCTGGACCTAGTCCGTAAATTCCACCAGTAGCAATAGCAGTTTTGGCGTATTCAATTTGGTACTTATCGTCGGAATCGGCATCTTTATTCGAAAAATTCGCGATTCTATTTTCCCAAGTAGTAACGCGTTTAAAAATTCCGGGCACATGATTGGGATTGGCTTGTTCGAACACTTTTGCGGTGAGGACAAACAGTACAAATAATAACAATCCGGAACCCACAATTATACCGAGGTATTTTAAAGGATAATTCCCAATAAATGTAAGCATCAACACCATCGCAAAAATGAGCGCTGCGGTAGAGAAGTTATTTGGTAAGATGAGCATTATGGTGATTCCAATCGGCAACCACAAATTTACCAGTGACTTTTTGAACGGTTCTGATTCCGATTTGGTTTTGGATAAATAACGTGCCACGAAAATCATCAATACGATAAACGCCAGGGCGGAAGTTTGAAAAGAGATTCCGATGAACGGCACTTTTATCCACCGTGTGGCTGAACCTTGCTCGATTCCGAAAAACAACGTATAACTCAAAAGTAACCAAACTACTGGCAATAAAATTCTGGAAATTCCTCTAAAATAGTGGTACGGAATTTTATGGACTTGGTAAATGATAAAAAACCCGATAAAAATGTGCGCTAGATGCTTTACGAAATAGGTTATGGCATTTCCAGAACCATGACGCATATAGGCTAAATTACTACTTGCACTAAAAACGGGCATAAACGAAAACAACGCCAAAAGAGCAACAAATGCCCAAATGACTTTATCTCCTTTTAAACTGTTTATGATTTTTAGCATTTTTCTTTATTTGCTTTTGTAAAAGACAGACTGCAGTCTGTCTCTACATTGTTTTATTTTCTACTGTAATTTTTAAAGAACAGTCTTTCTCTATACTGAACATCTTAAAACTATTATTTTCTTGCCTTTTGTTTATTCTCTAGCCCTGATTGCAGCAGTCCGCCATGCGGCGCGAAAAGCAGGAAAAGGGATTACAAAAAAGCCCAAGCCATCCGCTCCAAATTTTATAAATTCCGAACTTCTCTTTTAAATTGGTTTCCTCTATCTTCGTAATTCTGGAACAAATCGAAACTCGCACAGGCAGGCGATAACAATACTGTATCACCTTTTTCAGCGATGTGACGTGCTGTGTTTACGGCATCGTGCATGTTGTCAACTTCTACCATGATGTCAACAATATTTCCGAAGGCATCGATGATTTTTTTGTTGTCGATTCCGAGGCAAATAATCGCTTTTACCTTTTCATGCACCAACGACATCAGCTCCGAATAGTCATTTCCCTTATCAACTCCACCCATAATCCAAACGGTTGGTGTGGTCACGCTATCTAAAGCAAAGAACGAAGCGTTGACATTAGTCGCCTTACTGTCATTTACATACTGTACATTTTGAATTTTTAGCACCTTTTCCAAACGATGTTCAACCCCTTGAAAATTAGACAAACTTTCACGAATCGTTTGCTTTCTGATGCGCATTAATTGGGCGACAGAAGTAGCTGCCATGGCATTTTTCATGTTGTGCTTTCCTTCTAAGGCAATTTGTGCTGTTTCCATTAAAAACTCTTCTTGATTGATGTTGATTTCCATAGTGTTGTTGTTTAAATAGGCTCCGTTTTCTATTCGCTTTGAAATTGAAAAGGGTATTAATTGTGCTCTTACTTTATTATTTTGTAACCAATTTGAGATGGCTTCATCATCGGCATCGTAGATGAGATAGTCGTCTTCGGTTTGGTTCATTGTTATTCTAAATTTCGATGCGATATAATTTTCGTATATATACTCGTATCGGTCTAAATGGTCCGGACTTATATTGGTAATGATGGCGATGTGTGGCTTATAATTGATGATACCGTCCAATTGAAAACTACTCAACTCCAACACATAGGAATCAAATTTTTCTTCGGCGACTTGCCATGCAAAACTCTTTCCAATGTTTCCACCTAATCCCACGTTTAATCCACCTTCTTTGAGCAAATGATACGTGAGCATCGTAGTTGTTGTTTTGCCGTTACTACCTGTAATTCCGATGGTGAGCGCTTGATTAAATTGGTCTGCAAACTCAATTTCGGAAATCACGGGAATTCCTTTCTCAACCAACTTTTTTACAATCGGCGCTTTATCGGGAATTCCGGGACTTTTCATCACTACGTCAGCGTTGAGAATTAACTCTTCTGTGTGCTGTTCGTCTTCCCATTTAATTTCATACTGATTAAGAACGTCTTTATACTTATCATTCATTTTTCCGAAATCGGATACAAATACATCGTAACCTTCTTTCTTTCCTAAAATCGCTGTACCGACTCCGCTTTCGCCACCACCCAGAATTACTAACCTTTGCATTACCTCAATTTTAGCGTTACAATCGAAACGATGGTTAATAGAATGGTAACAATCCAAAAACGCGTTACAATTTTACTTTCGTGGTAGCCTTTTTTCTGATAATGATGGTGCAAAGGAGACATGAGGAAAACTCGCCTACCTTCGCCAAATCTCTTCTTAGTGTATTTGAAATAGGTTACTTGTATGATTACGGAAGCACTTTCGGCAAAGAAAATCGCGCATAAAACGGGCAACAACATTTCTTTCCGTACTGAAATTGCTAAAACCGCTATGATTCCGCCAATCGTTAAACTTCCTGTATCGCCCATAAAAACCGATGCTGGATATGAATTGTACCATAAAAATCCGATGAGCGAACCCACAAAAGCAGCAATAAAGACGGTCATTTCACCCGAATTGGGGATGTACATGATGTTCAGATAACTCGAGAAAATAATATTACCCGACACGAACGTGAAAATTCCGAGTGCCAAGACCGATATGGCCGAAGTTCCAGCGGCGAGACCATCAATTCCGTCGGTTAAATTGGCTCCGTTTGAAACCGCTGTGATGATAAAAATCACAATCGGGATGAACACTAACCAGGCCCAATTTTGGTAACCGTCGCCCGTCCAAGCAATGATTTGAGCGTAGTCAAATTCGTTGTTTTTTACAAACGGAATGGTGGTGGCAGTCGATTTGTATTCGTTGGGAATACTTGAAATCACATTTTCCTTTTGATTGAAGGTAATCGGTGTAGACGATTTTTCACGCACGGTAACACTGGGGTGAAAATACAATACCGAACCTACGATTAATCCCAATCCGACTTGACCAATTACTTTAAAAATCCCTTTTAATCCTTGTTTGTCTTTTTTAAATATTTTAATGTAATCATCTATAAATCCGATTGTTCCCATCCAAACTGTGGTGATGATTAACAAAATGATATAAATGTTATTCAACTTGGTAAGCAATAACACCGGAATCAACGTAGCGATAATGATGATTAATCCACCCATCGTTGGCGTTCCCGCTTTTTGCGTCTGTCCATCCAAACCGAGTTCTCTTACCGTTTCACCTACTTGTTTGTTGCGAAGAAACGTGATGATTTTTTTACCGTAAATGGTAGAAATCATCAAGGATAAAATAATCGCCAAAGCCGAACGAAACGTGATGTATTGAAATACACCTGCTCCAGGAACGTCTAAGGTTTTATCTAAGTATTCAAATAAGTAGTATAACATAAATTTTTCTTTAAATTCCAAAAATCAAAATCCAAATTCCAAATAGAGCTTGAGATTTACCTTTATATTGGATGTTATTTATTCATTTGTTCTAAAAACTCTTTAACTATTTTCATATCGTCAAAATCGTGGCGTACGCCTTGAATTTCTTGATAGGTTTCGTGACCTTTTCCAGCAATTAAAATGATGTCATGCGGTTTAGCTAGTTGGCATGCGGTCTTAATCGCTTGCTTTCGATCAACGATTGACACTGATTTTTTAAAATTTTGAGGCTCAACTCCAGCTTCCATTTGTTCTATAATAGTTTGCGGATTTTCTGACCTCGGATTGTCGGATGTCAGAATCACTTTATCGCTCATAGTTGTAGCAATATTGGCCATAATCGGACGTTTGGTTGTGTCTCGATCACCACCACAACCAACAACCGTAATCAACTGTTCGTTTTTGGTTCGGATATCAGCAATTGTCTTCAGTACATTTTCTAAAGCATCGGGCGTGTGCGCATAATCGACTATGGCTGTGATTTTTAAATCGGAGATGATGAACTGAAATCGTCCCGAAACACTTTCCAATTCCGACAGTAATCGCAAAACTTCCAAACGTTCCAAGCCCAGTTCTACTGCGGTACCATATATCGCCAATAAATTATACGCGTTAAAGGTTCCGATTAATCGTACCCAAACTTCACTTTCATTGATTTTAAGCAACAAACCACCCATCTGACTTTCTAAAATTTGCGCTTTATATTCGGCGTAGGTTTTCAATGCATACGTAAGTTTTCGAGCAGCCGTATTTTGAAGCATCACCAAACCGTTTTTGTCATCGATGTTGGTGAGTGCAAAAGCTGCTTTTGGTAAATGATCAAAAAATGATTTTTTTACATCGCGGTATTCAGAAAATGTTTCGTGGTAATCGAGGTGATCGTGCGATAAATTTGTAAAAACGCCACCTGCAAATTCCAATCCTTCGGTGCGTTTTTGATGCACACCGTGCGAACTCACTTCCATAAAGCAAAACTCGCAGCCTATTTCGACCATTTCATTCAAATAGTGATTGATGGTTAATGAATCGGGTGTGGTATGAGTGGCTTTGTATTCGACATCATCCACCATTATTTTTACGGTAGATAGTAAGCCAACTTTATATCCGGCTTTTTTAAATAATTGGTATAGAAGCGATGCGATGGTTGTCTTTCCGTTGGTTCCGGTGATTCCTACCAATCGCAACTTGGTTGACGGATTGTCGTAATAATTGGTAGACATAAAAGCCAAAGCCGAATTGGTATCTTTTACTTGAATGTATGTAATTCCGGTTACGATTACTTCGGGAAGTTCGTCGCATACAATTGCCGTTGCCCCTTTATTTATGGCAGTTTCAATAAAATCATGGCCGTTAGAAACAGTTCCTCTTATGGCAACAAACACATCGTTTTCCATTATCTTTCTCGAATCGAATTCGATTTTATTAATGGCCATTTCAGTAGAACCTTTTACGACTTCTAGCGCTACTTTATATAATATGTCTTTAAGAATAATCACGATAATTCTAATAGTATGATTTTGTTTTTCTGAATTGTTTCTCCGGGTTTGAGTGATTGGGATTTTACTTTTCCAGTTCCCACCACTCTGACTTTGAGCTTTAAATTTTCTAATAAAGCGACAGCATCCATTCCGGACATTCCAATCAAATTCGGAATGTAAAGTAGCTTGGAATTGATTTTCGTATAATAATTATCAAAATTCTGCTCTTGTTTTTTTATTTTCTTGTTCAAGTTTTTTACCTCATTTGTGGTTGGCGCATCGGTAAAAATTTTCTGCGCAATTCGTTTAAAAACCGGACCTGCCACATCGGCTCCGTAATAGCCTGCGGAAACATTTGGTTTGTGCACCACCACGATGCACGAATATTTAGGTTCGTCAACGGGAAAGAAACCAACAAAAGACGAGGCGTAGTACATACTTCCGTCTTTTTTGTGGTAATCCACTTGTGCCGTTCCTGTTTTACCCGCCATAGAAAAATCTTTAGAATAGAGTTTTGAACCTGTTCCGCGTTTTACTACATTTTGCATAACTGCTTTGAGTTTATTGACCGTTTCTTGGTCGCAAATACTTTTGTTGATGACTTGCTTGTCGTATTTTTTGATGGTTTTGTTCCATTCTTTGATCTCGGAAACAAACTGTGGCTTTACCATTTCTCCGTTGTTGGCAATCGCGTTGTAAACCGCTAAAGTTTGCAATGGCGTGATGGCAACGTTGTATCCGAAAGCCATCCATGGTAAAGTGTTTCTATCCCAACCTTTTTCGCCCGGTTGATACACGATTGGTTTTCCTTCACCTTTAAAAGGCAATCCAAGTGGTTTATTCAATCCCATTCGGTTAATTCGATTGACAAATTCTTCTGGATTATTTTTATAATTTTCGTATACCGCTTGCACTAAAACCGTATTGGAAGACAGTTCAAAACCTTTGGCCAATGATATTTTTCCGTATCCTTTCCCATTAGAATCCCATACGCTTTCTCCATTGTACATAATTACGCCACCGCGAGTATCATATACTTTGCTTGTATCCACTTTTTTATCATCTAAAAGCGCAATCATATCTATCAACTTGAACGTTGAGCCGGGTTCGTGTGATTCGGCAACGGCATAATTAATAGTTTCGTAATACGAACCGTCTTTGGCTCTACCTAAATTTGATATTGCTTTGACGTAGCCGGTTTTAGTTTCCATAACGACTACGCAACCGTGATCGGCTTGATAGAATTCTAATTGCTTTAGTAAGGCGTGGTGCGCAATATCCTGAATGTAGACATCAATGGTAGAAATTACGTCGTAACCGTCTTGAGGTTCTACTTCATTAACATCTCGAATGGGTTTCCACTGACCTTTTGCGATTTTTTGTTTCAGTACGTTTCCGTCTTTGCCGTTAAGGTATTTTCCGTATGCGCCTTCAATTCCGACTCTAGTCAAAACCCCATTTTCGTCTTTTCGCTCATAACCAATGGTTCGCTCAGCGATGATGCCAATCGGATGTTCACGAATAGTTTTTTGTTCCGTGATGATTCCGCCTTTATAGGTGCCTTTATTAAAAAGCGGCATGTTTTTAACCTGCATGTATTCGGTGTAACTTAAATCTTTGGCAACCAAGAAGTACCTGTTTTTATTGGTCCTTGCTTTTCGTAATTCGGATAAAATTTCAGATTTTGGTTTTTCTAATAATTGTGCCAATTGCAACGCCAACGAATCGACATGGGTATCGAAATCTTCTTTTTTTGGAGCCACCGCATCGAAACGGATGGTATAATTAGGAATAGAAGTCGCTAACAAACTACCATCGGCTGAGTATATATTCCCTTTATTGGCTGGAATAACAAAGTGCTTTACGGTTTCTTCCTTAGCTAAATTTTTATAATGCTCGCCTTCTACTAATTGAATGTTAGTCAACTTAACCATGATAGCAATAGCCATTAGAAACATCAAAAATGCTACTAAGAAAATTCGGTATGAATTATTTTTGTCCGCTACTGCCATAACTTTTGGAAGAAACTCTTCTCTTTGGGTTGTTTTACTTTGATTTTAACTGGTGGAACTTGCGAAGGAAAAATACCTCTTGCTTCCATTTTTTTCGAAATAGTCGACTCCATTTTCAGTTTCATTAGCTGAGATCTTCGGTCTACAAATTCTGAACGTAGCTCTTTCACTTCGTCTGATAAATCGGCTATTTTGAATACTTTTTGTTCAAAACGGTGTGTATTGGCAATCATAATGATGGCTAGGATAATTAGAAAAACAATGAATCGCCAGTTTTTGGTAGCGTCTTCATTGACTAAAAATCGAGCTTTTAATATGTTGTATATTTTTCCTTTCATATTTTTGCCACGAAGGCGCTAAGACACCAAGATTTATTTTTTAAATCTGAACACTGACCACTACTTCTTCTCTGCGATACGAAGTTTAGCACTTCGGGCTCGATTGTTAATTCGAATTTCAGCTTCAGATGGAACAATTAATTTTCCTATCAACTTAAATGGAACTGAGAAATTTCCGTAAAGGTCGCGTTCGGGTTCACCTTCAAACATTCCATTTTTCATAAATCGCTTTACCAATCGGTCTTCCAGCGAGTGGTACGAAATCACACTCAATCGCCTTTCGGGTTTTAAAATTTGTAATGATTGTTCTAAAAATTCTTTCAAAACATCCATTTCTTGATTGACTTCAATACGAACTGCCTGATATATTTGAGCCAATATTTTATTACTAAAATGTGCTGGCAAATGTTTTCCTAAAATGCTTTTTAACTCTTCTGTGGTTTGAATCGCTTTTTTCTCTCTTGCATCAATGATAGTTCTCGAAAGCGCGGGTGCATTTTTCAGCTCGCCATAATCATAAAACACGCGTTTTAAATTTTCATCGTCGTATTCGTTGATGACTTTAAAAGCGTCCAACTCATTTTTCTTGCTCATTCGCATATCTAATCCGGCATCAAAACGGGTCGAAAACCCTCTTTCAGGCACATCAAATTGATGCGATGACACGCCCAAATCAGCCAAAATTCCGTCTACTTCTGTGATTCCGTGGAACCTCAAAAAACGTTTGATGTATCTGAAATTTTCAGGAATCAACACAAATCGGTCATCGTCTAAAGCATTTTCCAAAGCATCCTCATCTTGGTCAAAACCAAACAATTTCCCTTTTGGCCCTAACCGACTCAAAATTTCTTTCGAATGTCCGCCACCGCCAAAAGTCACGTCGACGTAAACTCCATTGGGATTGATGTTCAATCCGTCTACTGTTTCCTTTAAAAGAACAGGATTATGATAGTCCATTGTCGTCGTCATTTACATTTCCCATTACGTCTTCAGCCAAATCTGCAAAATCGACAATCGAATCGTCTATGGCTTTTTCATACAATTCTTTATCCCAAATTTCGATGATGTTCACGGCCGAATTCAGCACAATATCTTTCGATATTTTGGCAAAAACGGTCAGGTCTTTTGGAACGAGCAAACGTCCTAAATTATCGATTTCGACCACTTTTACTCCGGCTGAAAAACGCCGAATGAAATCATTATTCTTTTTAACAAATCGGTTGAGCTTGTTGATTTTTTGCATCATCAAATTCCATTCACTCATCGGATATAACTCTAAACAAGGTTGAAAAACAGAACGCTTCAAGACAAAACCATCCTGAATTGAAGCAGCCAGTTGCTTTTTCAAAGGCGCCGGCAATAACAGCCTTCCTTTAGCATCTACTTTACATTCGTATGTTCCAATGATTGAGTTCACTACCTTATTTTATGATTAAGAGCAAAAATATAAAATAATTTACCACATTTTACCACTAATCTCCACTTTGTTAATAAGTTTTACCACTTAAAACCATTTTTTGGCTACAGCTGATTTTTTTAGATTTTAAATAAAAAACAAAAAATTGGTTGTAGAGATGAATTTTAGATAAATTTTTTAGATTGAATTGGAATACATTATTGATTATTTAATGATTTTCTTAAATTTTGAAAAGCCAAGAAATCGATTTTCATATTGATAGTGAAGCGATTATCAAAATGTTATTTTTCGGTTAAGAAAGAAGTTTTTTAAATTGATTGTAAAAATGTATCTTAGCCATCTTAGATAAAAGTTTATATTTGCAGCTTTAAACTACGACACAAAAAGGATCTAAAATCGGTATTACGAGATGGAAAAAAAACTTAGAAAAGAAGGTAGATATACGTATTATGAAATTGGCGAAGGCACGCCAATTGTCGTTTTACACGGATTAATGGGTGGATTAAGTAATTTTGATGCTCTTGCCGAATATTTTTCTCAACAAGGCTACAAAATTGTTATCCCAGAATTGCCTTTGTATTCTCAAAACATACTAAAAACGAATGTTAAAGCATTTTCAAAATTCGTAAAGGATTTTATTACGTTCAAAAAATTCGATCGAGTACTATTGTTAGGCAATTCCCTTGGTGGACATATCGCCCTGTACCATTCTAAAATGTATCCTGAAAAAGTTGCAGGTTTAGTGTTGACGGGAAGTTCTGGTTTGTACGAGAGTGCTATGGGCGACAGTTATCCGAAAAGAGGCGATTACGAATACATAAAAAATAAAACAGAATCTGTGTTTTATGATCCAAAAATAGCTACCAAAGAAATGATTGACGAAGTATTCGGAATTGTAAATGACCGCATCAAAGTAATCAAAACGCTTACCATTGCCAAAAGTGCAATTCGTCATAATATGGCGAAAGATTTACCAAAAATGCACGTACAAACGTGTTTGATTTGGGGAAAAAACGACAAAGTAACGCCGCCCGAAGTGGCCGAAGAATTTCACAAATTAATGCCAAATTCTACTTTATATTGGATTGACAAATGCGGACATGCAGCCATGATGGAGCATCCCGATGAGTTCAACCGATTGCTTCACGAATGGTTGCAAAAAGTGAATTTATAATATAAGTTGGTTCAATCAAAAAAAACGTAATCGGCTTCAAAACTAAAAGTCCAATTTGGACTTTTTTACTTCAATACCTATCATGAAAATAAATACCGCCGAGTTCATCATCAGCAATTCCGACGTAAGTAAATGTCCGTTAGAGCGTATTCCAGAATATGCTTTTATCGGTCGTTCGAATGTGGGAAAATCGTCGTTGATTAATATGCTAACCGGCCGAAACAGCTTGGCCAAAACGTCTTCACGACCCGGAAAAACTCAGTTAATCAATCATTTTAAAATCAACAACAATTGGTTTTTGGTCGATTTACCAGGATATGGCTACGCTAAAGTTTCGAAAAAAACGAAAGAAGTGTTTCAGCAATTTATTACTGATTATTTTAAAAAAAGAGAACAATTGGTTTGTGCTTTTGTACTGATTGACATCCGTTTGGAGGCACAAAAAATCGATTTGGAATTTATCACGTACTTAGGTGAAACTGAAGTTCCGTTTTGTATAGTTTTTACCAAAGCAGATAAGATTGGAAAAACCAAAGTGGACTCGCATATTGCCGCCTATAAAAAGAAAATTTTGGGCAACAATTGGGCTGAAATGCCACCGTATTTTGTTACCTCATCGGTGGAATCTACTGGAAGAGAACAAGTTTTGGAGTACATCAATTCGATCAACGAAGAGATGTTTAGAAACAACTAACTTATTTTTTAAGCTCTAACTTCTCGGCGAAATACTCGCAAAAATCGCGCATGGTATCGGCCATTTTTTCGTCGTTGGTAGCGCGTTGATACGTGTCTGACATCGCCACAAGCGTTTGATGAAAGAATTGTTTCATTTCGTCCACGGGCATGTCTTTGGTCCACAAATCGATGCGCAATGTTTCTTTGGCATTATTATCCCAAATAGAAAGCATGATGGCCTTGGTTTGTTGGTCGTCGATGCCGCCGTCTTGCGCTGTCCAAGCCAGCGATTCAGGCACGCGGTTTTCGTCTAGTTGAACATTGAATTTTATTTCGGAGTTTAGGGAATTACTCATTTTTTTTGGGTTTGTATTTGGATTGTTCGAAGAGTTCTTTTGCGTCCATTTTGATAAGGTCTTGCAACGAGACTTTTTCATTGTTTTCCATAAAGGAACGCACAATTTGCCAACCTATCCAACGACCTATTCTACCTGGAGATTCGTTGTCGATTTCGAGATAGAATTTAGAAAAAGGCGCTAGATTGATGAATTGATTTGGTAATTTTGAATTGGAGCTGTACAGCAATTGATTTTCGATAAAGTACGTCCAAATGTACGCTTCATTTTCCTGACTCCATGCGATTTGTTCGGGCGTGTAACCGATTTTTTCTGCGTCGGTGTAGTCGTCACTTAGTAACGCATCTTTCAAATACAATTCCTTGCCGTGGTAGATCATCAAATTTAGTAAAGTTTCGTCGGTTGGAACCGGAACAACTCCGATTGCAAAACTCGCCGCAACTTCAGGCATGAGCTGTCGCTCTTCAAAATTTTGTGTGATGTAGGTCGGGAAATCACTATAAAAACGGTGTTCTTTTCCGAGGAATAATTCTAACGCGATGATTAATTTATCATTAGCGTAAATGACTTTATTATTGTAATCCATTTCGCCAATCGCTGTATAAATCGCAGGTGTTTGTACTGTTGGAAAATGGTATTTTATGCGTTTGAAGACTTCTTCAATTTCGGCTTGTTTTTCGTTGAAGTTGCCATACCTTTTTTTAACTTCAAAATACAATTCACGCCAAATTGGATCTTGCATACGGGCAATCCATACTTCATCGGGTGTGCCTTCTGGGAAAAAATCGGGGAATTTGGCTTTTACCGATTGAAGTTCCGATGGTTTAGCTTCGTAGAACGCCTGTTCAAAACGGTAGAGTTTCATTTCGAGTGGCATTTCTTCAATGGCTTTTTCTACCTTGCTTTTCTTATCGCAAGAAGTAATTAAAAACGCAAAAAGAACTAGTATGACGAATTTTTTCATTGATAATCGATGGTTTTAGCCCAGACCTGCCTGCCGGTAGGCAGCAGCGGATCCCGATTCATCGGGAGTAGCGCATAGCTGGAATTAGCTTACAATAAAAAACGTAGTATTGTATAAATTATTATTTTTGCAAATATACATCACACAATTCCAAATCTTCAATTAAAAATGGCAAAAAAAAGTACGATTCAGGTTGAAAAGGTAAACGAACACATTGTGAATTGGTTGAAAGAGTATGCAGCACAAGCGAAGGTAAACGGATTTGTGATTGGGATTTCGGGCGGCGTGGATTCGGCCGTAACTTCGACACTTTGCGCGCAAACTGGGCTTGAGGTGTTGTGTGTGGAAATGCCGATACACCAGCATCCGAGTCAGGTGAATCGCGGTCGCGAACACATTAAGCAACTGGAAAAAAGGTTTCCAAATGTGCGTCGCGCTGAAACCGACTTAACGCCTGTTTTTGAAGGATTTGTGCAGCAAGTTCCGAATACGGACAACGAGCATCGGTTGTATTTGTCTTTGGCCAATACGCGCGCGCGACTCCGCATGACTACGTTGTACTATTATGCTGGAATATACGGATTATTGGTTGCAGGCACCGGAAATAAAGTAGAAGATTTTGGCGTAGGTTTTTACACGAAATACGGCGACGGCGGAGTTGATTTGAGTCCGATTGCCGATTTAATGAAAAGCGATGTGTACGCTTTGGGACAGTATCTTGAAATTCCAGAGTCGATTCAGAATGCAGCGCCAACCGACGGCTTATTCGGCGATTCGCGAACCGATGAAGAACAGTTGGGCGCGAGTTACGATGAATTGGAATGGGCGATGTTGCAAGCAGAAAAAGGGTTAACTTCGGAAGCATTTTCAGGCAGAGAAAAAGAGGTTTTTGACATCTATATTCGGTTGAACAGCGCCAACAAACACAAGATGGTCGCGATTCCGGTTTGTACTATTCCGATGAATTATAGATAATTTTTTAACATTTTTTTTAGTTGTTTTAATTTTATTTTGTATTTTTACGTGTTGTTTTTTTGAATTTTATCTAAATTAATGGGTTATGATAAACGTTTGTTTAGCTGATAACTATCCGGTAGTTCATTTTGGCGTAAAGTCATATTTCAAAGAACACCCCGAAATCAGCGTTGTTTCTAACGTGGGTAGTTTTTTTATGGTTCCTGATGCGCTCAGAAACAAAGAAATAAATGTTTTGATTATTGATTTAGAGTTGGATGGGCTTAAAAGTATTTATGAATTAAAGGCCATTATCAAAAATTTTCCCAAAACAAAAGTGCTCATTTTCTCCAATTTAAACGAGCAAATTTATGCTTCCAATGCTATTAAAGCGGGCGTTGCAGGTTACGTTCATAAGTCGGCCAAACTAGAAACCCTTGGAACGACTATCATCAGAGTGCATCAAGGATTGATTATGATGAGTGAAAGTTTGAAGAAAAATTTAGCTCTGATTTCCAAACAAAACAAATCGGAAAGGTTGTACCGGAAATTATCCAACCGTGAAATTGAAGTTTTGCGTTTTTTGTGCGACGGAAAGAAAAACAACGAAATTTCAAAAACCTTGGGATTGAATGAAAAAACAATCAGTACGTATAAATTGCGATTATTACAGAAACTGAATGTGACGAATTTAGTCGATTTGGTGAATAAGGCGAAAACGCTGGATATTGTTTAAAGTGCGAAGGTAGAAGTACGAGATACGAAGTACGAGATACGAAGTACGAAGTTAGAAGTACGAAGTTAGAAGTTACATTTCAATACATAAATCCTGGTTCTGATGAATCGGGATTTTTTTTAGTTATGTCGGGAAATGACTCTACCTAGTTTTTTGGAGAAGATGTTGGTCAATCCTAAATAGTCGATAACCATAGAAAGTGTTTCCGAATTATCCGTTTCCGGTTCGGAAGTGATTTCGCTTTTTAATTCCTCTATGATTTTATTGACCAAAAACCATCGTAACGTGAGAATTGTTTCGGAAACGTACTGACTGATGGTTTGGTTTTTATTCTTTACATAAATGTGTTTCGTTTCCCAATTGTGCAAGACTTCGCGTTCATTATTCATCACAATTGACGTGACTTCGTTAGCAATTTCGGGTGTGATTTGTTGCAAATAGTTTTCTAATTCAAACACCTCATTTTGATTGTAGTAATCAATTAAATGGGTGTAAATCGATTGAAACAACGGATTGGCCAGTTCGACTTCATCTTCTTGTAAACTCAGAAAAATACGGTGGTATACTTTATAGGTATTCAATTCTTTTACTTCGGTCATTTCGCCATTTTCATCGGCTTTGAGCAAAATATCTTCAAACTCATCTTCTTCGTTTCCGTACAACAACAGAATTTCGATGATTTTTTGTTCCAATTCGTATTGAATATCAACATTCGCCGCAATTGAAATGGGTTCGTTTTTATGAATTTCGAACGCTTTTTGTTCCTCTTTGTGTTTTTTACCTAATTCTTGTAGGTCTTTTTTAGAAATTTGAGCCAACGTATTGAACAAAACATCCTCTGAAATGTCCATGATACGCGATGTTTCCTGAATGTAGATTTCGCGTTTGATGCGATCTGGAATTTTAGAAATACTCGTCACCATATCCCGAATCAAATCGGCTTTTTTGATGGGGTCATTTTTGGCTTCGTTCATCAAAAGCGAGGCTTTGAACTGAATGAAATCTTTGGCATTTTCGTCCAAGTACTTCACTAAATCTTCATAGGATGTTTTTCGCGCAAAACTGTCGGGATCATCGCCATCGGGAAATGAGCAGACTTTTACGTTCATTCCTTCTTCGAGGATTAAATCAATTCCGCGGATGGACGCACGCAAACCTGCCGCGTCGCCATCAAATAGAACGGTAACATTTTTCGTCAACCGATTGATCAACCGAATTTGGTCGGGCGTTAATGCCGTACCGGAAGAAGACACTACATTTTCAATTCCCGATTGATGCATCTGAATCACATCGGTATAACCTTCCACCAAAAAACAATTATCGAGTTTGGCGATGGATTGCTTAGCATGAAAAATACCGTACAACACTTTACTTTTATGATAGAGCTCACTTTCGGGCGAATTAAGGTATTTGGCTGCTTTTTTATCTTGCGTAAGAATTCGGCCACCGAAGCCAAGTACACGTCCGCTCATGCTTTGAATGGGAAACATAACGCGTCCTTTGAATCGATCGAATTGCTTGTCTTCACCGACAATTGTGAGTCCGGTTTTCTCCAAATAATCCAATTGATAGCCTTTCCCCAACGCCTCTTTGGTGAACGCATCCCATTGATTGGGCGAATACCCTAATTTGAATTTTTTGATGGTTTCGTTGGTAAATCCGCGTTCCTTAAAATACGTAAATCCGATGGCTTTTCCTTCTTCTTGGTTTAACAACACGTCGTGGAAATAGTTGGCGGCAAATTCCGATACCAAATACATGCTTTCCTTTTCGTTGGCTTCGGCTTTATCTTCTTCGGAAAGTTCGGTTTCCTCGATTTCGATGTTGTATTTTTTAGCCAGATAACGAATGGCTTCTGGATAGGTAAACTGCGAATATTCCATTAAAAAGGTCACCGAGCTTCCTCCTTTTCCGGTACTAAAATCCTTCCAAATTTGTTTCACAGGCGATACCATAAACGAAGGCGTTCGTTCGTCAGAAAACGGACTCAAGCCTTTGAAATTGCTTCCGGCACGTTTGAGTTGGACGAAATCACCAATGACTTCTTCCACGCGTGCGGCATCAAAAACTTTATCTATGGTTTGTTTGGTTATCAAGTTTGGATTTTTAGATTTTTAGATTTTTAGAAACCTAAAAAATGAATGTTGGTAAAATTACACATTCATAATTTAAAATTTAAAATTTAAAATAAAAAAAGATGTTTCATTGCAAAAACATCTTTTCAAAGTATATAACTAACTCAAACAACACTTCGACTGCGCTCAGTGTGACA
>CAIUWH010000057.1 GCA_903902795.1 uncultured Bacteroidota bacterium | reverse complement strand
GTCGATACAGGTGCTATGTACCGTGCAATCACCCTATTTTCTATGCAAATGGGTTACATTTCTAATGAATATTTTGACAAAGAAACTTTAATAAACAGCTTGCCTCAAATTAAATTGCATTTTGAATTCAACGCCGTTTTAGGTTTTGCCGAAATGTACCTAAATGGTTTGAACGTCGAAAAAGAAATCCGAACGCTTGGTGTATCCAATTTTGTGAGTAAAATCGCCGAGGTTTCTGAAGTCCGCAGTAAATTGGTCGAGCAACAACAAGAAATGGGTAAAGGAAAAGGAATTGTAATGGACGGCCGCGATATAGGAACCGTTGTTTTTCCGGATGCCGAACTCAAAATCTTTATGACGGCCAGTGCTGAAACACGTGCACAACGCAGATTTGACGAATTGCAAGCCAAAGGCGATTCGGTTACCTACGAAGAAGTGTTGGAAAACGTACAAGAACGTGATTACATTGATTCCCATCGAGAAGATTCACCTTTAGTGATTGCCAACGATGCCATCGAAATTGATAATTCGTATTTAACACGAGAGGAACAATTTGCGGTCGTATTGGAACTGGCTGAAGAAGTAATTGGTTCCTAGTTATCCAAACTGTTCCCATTACACAAAACTGAAATTCGTTCAGATTTGTCATTCCGAGGAGCGAGGAATCTCATAAATTTTAATTAATTATCTACTGTAATTTCGCTTCGTTGAAATGACAAACTCATCCCTACATTTTTTGCAATTCACATTTTTAATGTTAGATTTACAATCTATTTACATTAAATACATTTTATTCGTATGAGCATAAAATTCAGATTGACGATAATGAGTTTTCTCCAATTTTTTGTTTGGGGTGCGTGGTTGATAACAATTGGCACTTATTGTTTGAACGCAAAAGGTTGGGGGTTTGAGCAATTCGGCGCGATCTTCTCGACATTGGCCCTCTCTTCATTAATTATGCCAGCAATAACAGGTATTATTGCTGATAAATGGATAAATGCGGAGAAACTGTATGGGATTTTGCAAATTCTTTATGGGGCAGTCTTGCTTTACGTTCCGCAAGTTAATGACCCAAACACGCTATATTATGTAATTTTTGGAGCGATGTTATGTTATATGCCCACTATTTCTCTTTCTAATTCAATAGGTTATACAATTTTAAAGAATAATAATTATGATGTTGTTAAGGAATTTCCACCGATTAGGGTTTGGGGTACAATAGGGTTCATTGTTGCAATGTTAATTACTAATTTTACACATAGTAATATCAACGCAAATCAGTTTTACATTGGAGCCGTTATGGCTATTGTATTAGGAATTTACTCATTTTCATTACCAAAATGCCCTCCACAAAGAAATATTGCTAAAGACGCCTCAATAATTGAACAATTAGGACTGAATGCTTTTAAGTTGTTTGGTCAATACAAAATGGCGTTATTTTTTGTTTTTTCAATGTTTTTGGGGGCAGCACTACAGTTGACAAATATGTACGGAGATTCCTTTTTGTACAGTTTTCCTAAAGATTCATTTGTTTCGAGCAACTCTACACTTGTAATGTCTATTTCCCAAATATCAGAGACTGTTTTTATAGTAACAATTCCTTTCTTTCTTAGAAAATTTGGTATAAAAAAAGTTATGCTCATTTCGATGTTGGCATGGGTAATTCGATTTGGATTCTTTTCATATGGAAGCCCCGAAGGATTTGGCCTAGTTTTGATTTTGCTTTCGAACATCGTTTACGGAATGGCATTTGACTTCTTTAATATCTCTGGTTCATTGTTTATTGAAACTACCACTGATTCTAAAATAAGATCTTCGGCTCAAGGTTTGTTTATGATGATGACTAATGGCTTTGGTGCTTATTTTGGCAGTAAGATTTCAGGGTATATGATTAGTAAATATTTTGTTACTGATGGGGTTTCTGACTGGCATGGCATTTGGCTTACTTTCTCTATTTATGCATTAGTTATTGGTATTGCCTTTGCATTACTGTTTAAACATAAACATGACCCGGATACGGTTGCGAATTTGAATCATTAAACAGTTTTAATTTATAAGATTAGACCTGACAGGCTTTTGAAGCTTGTCAGGTCTATTTTGTTCATTGTCATTACTTTCTCGCCCTGATGGGAGCGACTACCTCCCAGTGCTTACAGCAGGAAAACGGATACCAAGAACACCCTAATCCTTCCCTCTTAAATAAATTATCTGTTATCTTTTTTCTATCATCTATTTTCTTAGTCAATTGTTTTGTAATTAATAAATTATGATTACTTTTGCAATCCAAAATGCAGAGTAGAGTTTCGTTTGGAAATCAATTATTTATGTAAAACACTTTTGTTTTTCTATCGCTTAAAGAAACTCATGAAAAACAAAATACAAATTTTTTATCAGCATGTCTGAATTAAACAAAGAACAACAAGCGTTTTTAAACGAATTTAACTGGCACAATTACTCAGAAGGAATTGATGTTGTAGACCAAAAAAACCTTCAAGAATTTGAAGATTTAGTATCAAAAACATTTATTGATACCGATCAAGAAGAAGTAGTAGAAGGTGTAGTAGTTCGTATCACAGATAGAGACGCGATTGTTGACATTAATGCAAAATCGGAAGGTGTTATCTCGTTAAACGAATTCCGTTACAACCCAAACTTAAAAGTAGGTGACAAAGTAGAAGTATTAATTGACGTTCGTGAGGACAAAACAGGTCAATTGGTATTGTCACACAGAAAAGCTAGAACTATTAAATCATGGGATAGAGTTATTTCTGCTAACGAAACAGGTGAAATTGTTACTGGTTTTGTAAAATGTAGAACTAAAGGTGGTATGATTGTAGATGTTTTCGGAATTGAAGCATTCTTACCAGGTTCACAAATTGATGTGAAACCAATCCGTGATTACGACGTATACGTAAACAAAATGATGGAATTCAAAGTGGTGAAAATCAACCACGAATTCAAAAACGTTGTTGTATCGCACAAAGCGCTTATCGAAGCGGATATCGAAGTTCAGAAAAAAGAAATCATCGGTCAATTAGAAAAAGGACAAGTATTAGAAGGTGTGGTTAAAAACATTACTTCGTATGGTGTGTTCATTGATTTAGGTGGTGTTGATGGATTGATTCACATTACCGACCTTTCTTGGTCAAGAATCAATCACCCAAGTGAAGTTCTTGAATTAGACCAAAAATTAAACGTAGTAATCCTTGATTTCGATGATGAGAAAACAAGAATTCAATTAGGTTTAAAACAATTAAACGCTCATCCATGGGATGCTCTTGGAGCAGAACTTAAAGTTGGTGACAAAGTGAAAGGTAAAGTTGTCGTTTTAGCTGACTATGGTGCGTTCATCGAAGTTGCTGAAGGTGTTGAAGGTTTGATCCACGTTTCTGAAATGTCATGGTCTACGCACTTGCGTTCGGCTCAAGATTTCGTAAAAGTAGGAGATGTTGTTGAAGCAGTTATTTTGACCTTAGTTAGAGACGAAAGAAAAATGTCTTTAGGTATTAAACAAATGACGCAAGACCCATGGACAGACATTACTGCTAAATATCCGGTAGGTTCTAAACATACAGGTATCGTTAGAAACTTTACTAACTTCGGAATTTTCGTAGAATTAGAAGAAGGAATCGACGGTTTAGTGTACATCTCTGATTTATCTTGGACTAAAAAAATCAAGCATCCATCAGAATTTGTTAACGTAGGTGATAAATTAGATGTAGTGGTATTAGAATTGGATGTTGATGCACGTAAATTATCGTTAGGTCACAAACAAACTACTGCAAATCCTTGGGATAAGCATGAAGATGCCTATGCTGTAGGAACTGTTCACACTGGAACTATCGCAGAAATTGTTGACAAAGGGGCAACAGTTGATTTCGGAGATGATGTAGTTGCGTTTATTCCAACGCGTCACTTAGAGAAAGAAGACGGTAAAAAATTGAAAAAAGGTGACGAAGCTGAATTCAAAGTAATTGAGTTCAACAAAGAATTCAAAAGAGTTGTGGCTTCTCATACAGCTATCTTCAGAGAAGAGGAAGACAAAAACGTTAAAGCAGCTACTGAAAGTGCAGCTACTACTAACGCTCCCGCTTCAACTTTAGGAGATAACAATGATATTTTAGCTGACTTAAAAGCAAAAATGGAGAAAAAAGAGAAAAAATAATTTTCACTTTTAGATAAAAAGAAAGCCTTACAGAAATGTAGGGCTTTTTTTATGCACTTGTACCTCGTTACAGACTACAAATGTTTGAACTTTACGTAAAAAATTTAACCACAGATTCACAGATTTTTATTGATTAATTAATCTGTGAATCTGCGGTCAAAACAAAAACAATTTCAGTATTACTAACCTCAGTTCCTAAACATATCAATTGATTAATGCGCGGAAAAGTGTATTTAATTTTCCTTAAACTCCCGATTCCAAATTTCACTATTAAAGTTCTTTCCCATCATAAAGAAATAATACAACGCAACCGCCACAACCGACTTAAAAGCAAATAGAAACACAATAGCAGACGCCATGGGAATTTGCTTGCTTAAATTGGTTTCCGGAGTAACTATGGCAATCAAAATACTTACTAAAAGGCTAAATATCAAAAAGTTCTCAATGTTCTTCACCGGCTTAAACTTCCATTTGCGCAGCCAACTCACATCATTTCCCCATTGGTGAATCAAATAGTAATAGCCATTTCCGATGGGCGCAAACAACAATGGATCGTCGTAACTCTCTAAGTCAAAAGTCTTGCTCGGTGCCACGATTTTAAATCCGCTCACATAAATTCCGTGTTCCTTTTCCAACGCATTGATTTTTGAAATCGCCTCTTCCGGAATTGCATTTTTAAATAAATGGCTGTCTAAAAAACGCAATCGGTAATCAATACATAATTTCTGAATCTGATTTACGTGAAAAATGCGATTGGTTTCTAACGCATCAAATCGAAAAGCGTTGGCAATTGTTGAACTTTGACTACTCAGACTCTGTTTAATCTGAGTTCGTTCGTTTTCATTTTGTTCTAAAATCTGCACTACTTCACGAAGAAAATCGTTCTCGTTTACGGTCTTTTTTCGGTCTTTCAACAAAAAGGTAACCAAAGATTCTTTACCTGTCAGCATTATTAAATTTTTTAAGATATAAAAACGTACGTACTAAACGAAATTCTAAATTACTTAATTGGAAATAAATACAAAAAAAATAGAGCATTTTTTTTTAACTAATCAAATGATAATCATATGTTAATTTTCAAACCTATTAAACCATATTCATATGTATCGCGTAGATGTCAGTAAAGAAAGAAGATATGCTATTTAAGTTCTAAAGCAGATGCCGACACTGTACTTTTTCCAAAATAGTGAAGAAAATTAAACCCTGATGAAACAAAAAGTCCTCTTGGTTTTCAAGAGGACTTTTCTATTTTACTATACAGCGCTTAATCGAATCGGTATCTAATTCCCAACGCTAAATCTGGTCCTAAACTGTCTTCTCTATAATCATCTGAATTGAAATACAATTCAGGTCTGAAGTCTAAGGATAGCTGTAATGGAAAATCAAAATTGTACTCAATTCCGACGTTACCCGCAGCAAACAAGATCGTTCCGTTGTCACTAAAACCGTTAGTGTCATAATTCCACGTACCTAAACCACCACCAACTCCAGCATACCAATTGAATCCACCATCGATGTTCCAAACCCATTGGTACAAACCGGCTAATTTGATAGCATCTACATTGTTGCTGTTTCTCCAACCTAAATCCAATTCCAATCGGTTGTCAGACGACAGTCTTCTTTGATACGAAACTTCTCCTTTGAATCCGTCGTTATCTCCTAAACGCAAACCCAATGCGTTTTTCGAAATGTCTTGAGCTTGTGAAGTCATCCCCAATCCCAATAAAAATAAGGCAGTCAAAATTACTTTTCTCATAAAAAAATGTTTTAGTTTTTACTATAACGATTCTACAAATCAACTATTGTACCAAAAACTATTTTTTTTGTATCAAAATTCTACTGCAAAAAGATAAGTATTTCGTTTTAAACTACCTAAGTAATTGAGCTCATGTAAAGTTTAGATATGTTTCGACAACTAAACAATAAATACTATATTTGTTTCAAACAATATACGAATGGTAGGAAATAGTTACGGTACACTTTTTAAAATTACAACATTTGGTGAATCACATGGTGAAGCCTTAGGTGGCATTATTGAAGGTTGTCCGCCTGGTATCGAACTTAATTTTGAAGCCATTCAAACCGAAATGCAGCGCCGTAAACCCGGTCAGTCGTCCATCGTAACCCAACGCAAAGAAGACGATGAAGTTCAATTCTTATCTGGAATCTTCGAAGGAAAAACAACCGGAACACCTATCGGATTCATCATTCCGAATACCAATCAGAAGTCAGATGATTATTCACATATTAAAGATACGTACCGACCAAGTCACGCCGATTACGTATATGAAAAAAAATACGGCATCAGAGACTACCGCGGTGGCGGACGAAGTTCAGCCCGTGAAACCGCATGCCGTGTAGTAGGCGGAGCCATCGCCAAACAAGTAATTAACACCATTTCCATCAACGCTTTCGTTTCGTCTGTGGGTGAAATATTTATCGATAAACCCTATCAAGAACTCGATTTTTCTCAAATCGAAAGTAATCCAGTACGCTGTCCCGATGTCGCAACAGCGGAAAAAATGGAGCAGTACATTAAAGAAATCAAAAAACAAGGCGATACGGTAGGCGGAACCATAACTTGTGTCATTCAAAATGTGCCCATCGGTTTGGGCGAACCAGTTTTCGATAAATTGCACGCCGAACTCGGAAAAGCCATGTTATCGATTAATGCAGTAAAAGGATTTGAATTCGGCAGCGGATTCTGTGGTGCACGCATGAAAGGAAGCGAACACAACGATTTATACAACGAAGACGGCACAACAAAGACAAATTTATCAGGCGGAATTCAAGGCGGAATTTCCAACGGAATGGATATTTATTTCCGAGTAGCGTTCAAACCCGTCGCCACGCTCATTCAGAAACAAGACGTGTTAACCAACCAAAATACGATCGTCGAACAACAAGGAAAAGGCCGTCACGACCCGTGTGTGGTGCCAAGAGCTGTGCCAATTGTAGAAGCCATGGCTGCTTTGGTGTTGGCCGATTTTTATTTATTAAACAAAGTGCATAACAATTTTTAGAAGCATTTCCACTGCTACCTGCCTGCCGGCAGGCAGGTCTGGGCTAAAACAAACCTCAATCCTATGAACACTCATCCGAATCACGAACAAGATCATTCCGTACAAAAAAAATCATTTCTAGGAAATTTAACGGTTCAAATTCTCATCGCCATGGTTATTGGCGCTGTACTCGGAGTCTTTATTCACAACAATTATTCGGTCGAAAGCGCTAAAGAATTCAGCGGTTACATCAAAATGCTGGCGACCGTATTCATTCGTTTGGTGCAAATGATTATTTCGCCCTTGGTATTTACCACTTTAGTAGTCGGAATTGCCAAATTGGGCGACATCAAATCGGTGGGACGAATAGGAGGAAAGGCACTTGGTTGGTTTTTTACGGCTTCGTTCATCTCCTTATTAATAGGTATGTTTTGGGTGAATTTCTTCCAACCCGGAATCGGAATTCAGTTGATAGATATCGATCCGTCAACGGCGTCAGAAGTAACCGACAAAACGCAAAACTTTTCGGCGCAAAATTTCATCGAGCACATCATTCCGAAAAGTATTGTTGAAGCTATGGCCACCAACGAAATTCTGCAAATAGTAATTTTCTCCATCTTCTTCGGATTGGCAGCAGCGTCCATCGGTGATTACACCAAACCGGTAGTCAATGCCTTGGAGAAAACCTCGCACATCATTTTGAAAATGGTAAATTACGTAATGAAATTTGCGCCACTAGGCGTTTTCGGAGCCATTGCTGGAGTGTTTGCCACACGCGACGTAAGCGATTTATTAGTAACGTACGCGAAATTTTTCGGTTCGTTTTTAGTCGGAATTACCTCTTTATGGGTGATTCTCTTATTGGTGGGTTACATTTTCTTAAAAGGTCAAATGACGCTTTTATTGAAACGTATCGTCAGTCCACTCATCATCGCCTTCGGAACGACCAGTAGTGAAGCGGTTTTCCCAAAATTAACGGAAGAATTGGAGCGCTTCGGAATCAAAGACCGTATTGTATCGTTCATGCTGCCACTAGGTTATTCGTTTAATCTCGACGGAAGTATGATGTACATGACGTTTGCCAGTATTTTTATCGCTCAGGCATCCGGAATCGACTTAGATATAGGAACACAAATGACGATGCTTTTAGTACTTATGTTGACCAGTAAAGGAATCGCGGGCGTTCCGCGAGCGAGTTTAGTCGTTGTTGCCGCAACCTGTGGAATGTTTGATATTCCAGTAGAAGGCATCGCCCTGATTTTACCGATTGACCATTTTTGCGATATGTTCCGCAGTGCCACCAACGTATTAGGAAACGCTTTAGCGACCTCGGTTGTGGGAAAATGGGAGAAGGAAGACGAGTAAATAGTTATTAGTTAAAATCTGTGAATATGTGGCAAAAAAATAATTTTGACCAAATAAAGTGACCACATAGTTTACAAAAAAAGACTAGAATTTCTAGTCTTTTTTGTTTTTACTATTCATCATCATCATAATAATGCCTATAAGCCCAAATATGACCAAGGCAAAAACGCCAATCATGATAAAAGCACCATTATCCCATGAATAAAGAGGTAAAGCTAAATGTGTCATTGGTATCGATTTTAGTTATCCAAAGGTAGATGTATAAAAATCGCTATCGTATGACAATTATCAGTTTATAAAAATTTTGATTTCAATTCGGGTGTCGGAATCATACAACTTTCTTTTTTGCCATACCATTTATAACGGTTTTTGGCTATATAATCATACACCACATCGCGCAACGAATTCGGTAAAATTCGAAACAACATTCCGTAATTGAATAATCCTTGCAGTGTTTTGGAAATTTCAATCACGGCTCCCGATTTGTAGTAATAGGCTACACCAGGTTCATATAAAACAATACTATCAATTTTTTGATTTAAAATGCCAATGTGTTGGAGGATTTTGGTTCCCAAATCGGATTGC
>CAIUWH010000056.1 GCA_903902795.1 uncultured Bacteroidota bacterium | reverse complement strand
CGAGAATAAGAAAAATTTCATTAAAAACGATTCTCGATAGACGTCACTTCGAGTGCGAAGCATATCGAGAAGTTTTGTTCCGTTTTACTACACAAAAAACACTCGAATTGACGTTTTTAATAATTGCGCCCAACGGGTAACGAGTAATGATATTATAAATTGTTTTGGATGGTACTCGCTAGAGCTTCAAATTCTTCTTTCGATAGAGATACTTTATTTTGAAAACGCATTTCATCCATTTCATTTAGCGGAATTAGATGCACATGAGCGTGAGGAACTTCGAGTCCTACAACAGCCATTCCGATTCGTTTGCACGGAACCGACTTCTCTAAAGCAATCGCTACTTTCTTAGAAAACGCCATTAACCCAAGATATAGTTCATCTTCTATTTCGAAAATTTTATTAATTTCTTGTTTGGGAATACACAAGGTATGTCCTTTCGCATTCGGATTTACGTCCAAAAAAGCGAGGTATTTGTCGTCTTCAGTAATTTTGTAACACGGAATTTCGCCGTTCACTATTTTGGTGAAAATGGTACTCATTAGAAGGGATTTAATCGCGAGTAATTTCTAAAACTTCAAATTTTAGCGTTCCATTGGGAACGTTTATTTCGGCTACTTCGCCAACTGATTTACCTAACAAGCCTCTTCCAATTGGAGAAGTTACAGAGATTTTTCCAGTTTTTAAATCGGCTTCACTCTCGGCAACTAAAGTGTATTTCATTTCCATTTTATTAGCTAAATTTCTAATTTTAACATTAGACAAAACCAACGCTTTTGAAAGGTCAAGAGTAGACTCATCAATTAATCGGGCATTTGAATGAATTTCCTCTAATTTAGCAATTCTCATTTCTAACATGCCTTGTGCTTCTTTGGCGGCGTCATATTCTGCATTTTCCGATAAATCGCCTTTATCTCTGGCTTCGGCAATGGCTTGTGATGCTTTTTGTCGTTCTACATGTTTGAGTTGATCGAGTTCTTCTTTCAACTTTTTTAATCCTTCTGCGGTATAATACGATATGTTACTCATAATAATGATGTTATATATAATAGAAAAAATCCCATCGCAACGGGATTTCTTCTTTCAAAGATATAATTATTTGCTAATTATTTAATTTTATTTTGCACTTTTGTACCGCACAAAGTTAATTAAATTAATTTTTATAAAAGTGAATTTTACTAAAAAAATAGTTACACAAATTACTCCTTTTGCTCTACTTGCCCTTATTACATTAGGTTGTAGTAGAGACCGAGTGAACAATAATAATCCGTATTTAGCCGACTTAAGTTTTTCGGTTCAAGTGAACCTGAATTTACCCTTGTACAGCAATTTGCAATTTGCAGGTAATTCGGTTAAAGTAAACGAGACTAACGTGGGAAATAGGGGAATCATCGTATTTAACACTGGTAGTGGTTATGTGGCATTTGATGGCGCGTGTCCGAACCAAGCGTTGTCTTCTTGCTCCACCTTAACCTTAAATAGTTCCTCTGCGACTTGCCCTTGCGATGATGCCGTTTACAGCTTGTTCAACGGACAAGCACCAGGGAAGCAGTATCCGCTAAAGCAGTATCGAGCAGAGTTAAACGGAAATACTGTTGTTGTTTCCAATTAAAAAAAAGGTCCTGAATTTTCTCAGGACCTTTTTTATCTTAGAACTTTACTGTCAATCCCAGTAAGAAATTAAATTCCGCTTGCGGATAATAACCTGCACCTTCAATAGTCGTTACGGTGTTCGGATCAGAATAATCGTCATCAAATGTAAAGAAATAGCCATTCGAAACGTACTTTTGATCAAAGATGTTATTCAATAATAGCGACAATCCAATAGATTCGAATACTTTTTTAGGTTTGATTTCATAGGATATATTAATATCGGTCGTGCTGTACGATTTCAATTTTGAAACCTCAGAATCGATGTTACCCATAAATTGTTCACCCACAAATTTAGAAAGTAGGGTAAACTGAGTATTTTTAAAAGGAAGAATGGTCAATTGATTGTTGAACACCACTGAGGGCGAAAATGCAATAGTGGTATCACCTAAATTTTGCAGTACTCCATCACGACGGAAGTAAAAATCTTTGTTTTTATTCTGACTCAACGAAAGATTGGGTTGAAGAACGACATTTTTTAAAGGTTGAAATAATGCATCAATTTCGATCCCCAACCGATAGCTTTCTCCGCCATTTGCTCGAATCGGATTTCCAACATCATCGAGTGCTCCAGTCAAAATTAATTGATTGGAATAACTCATTAAATACCCATTTACGTTGATTTTGCTTTTGGACGTTTCATATCGCCATCCCAATTCAAAGTCGTTCAATTCTTCTGGCTTTGGGTTGCCGTTTTCGTAGTCGGTTCGATTGGGTTCGCGATTCGCTCTCGCATACGAAAAATACAAATTATTGTGTTTATTAAGAGTATAGGTAATTCCGGCTTTCGGATTAAAAAAAGCAAACGAATCATCCACCAAACCGGTTTCTCCATTCGACTTGTAATCAACTGTTCGCACTTGTACATCTCCAAAAAGCAACCAATTGGCATTCAATTGATAGTACACTTTTGAATACATATTGAAATCGTTTTTCGAGGCAAAATCATCGTAGTATCGATCGCCCAATTCACTGGTGGAAGCAAATCGCGACCAAATAACCTTACCGAAATGATCGCCTTCGTAGCGATTAAAACCTCCACCAATAATCACTTCTAGTGGATTTTTCTTATAATTTACCGAGAATGTAGTGCCGTAGAAATCATTATCCAACCATTTTTGCCGAATTAAATCGGTCGCGGTTTGACCTGCAATTGGAGTCAATCCATATTCTGCAAAATCTGCGTCTTCCTTATAATTTTCAAAATAACCTTTTCCAATAGTGTAATGCAGTGCAAAATTAGACGACCAGTTTTCATTGATTTTTTCGTTCCACAACAATTGATAATGATCTTGTTGGTAATTGTCGGTTTCATTTTCATAAAAGCGCACGTTTCCAAATTCATCGGTAAACATCCCAGACGGATTAAACGTGCGGTCGTTTTCCAATGTAAGCAAATCAATTCCGTTCCAAGCTTGGTAGGTTTTTTCCGTTCCACCAAAAACTAAGGCTTTGATTAGCGTTGATTTGTTGACGTATGTAGCTTGCAAAAAATACGATCTTAAATCAGCAAAAGCTCGGTCAATATAGCCATCGGAGTTAATTTTTGAAACTCTTCCCGCCAATTCAAAATGGTCGTTTAGCAATCCGGTGCTGAATTTAACTGTATGTTTTCTCGAGTTAAAACTTCCAAACGAATTCGAAACTTCGCCATTTGCTTTTTTAGAAAATGAATCAGTTAACAGATTTAAACTGGCACCAAAAGCACCGGCACCATTGGTTGAGGTTCCAACACCGCGTTGCAATTGCATGTTTTCAACCGACGAAGCAAAATCGGGCATGTTGACCCAAAACGTACCGTGACTTTCGGAATCGTTGTACGGAATTCCGTTTATCGTTACGTTGACCCGAGTGGCATCGCTTCCGCGGACTCTAATTCCGGTGTAACCAAAGCCATTACCTGCGTCGGAAGTAGTAACTACTGAAGGAAGAAAATTCATTAAAATAGGAATGTCTTGTCCCAGATTGCGGGAAGCAAATTCTTCTTTGGAAAGATTGGAAAACGTAACGGGTGTTTTTTTGTTGGCTCGAACCGACTGAACCACAACTTCGTCGAGTTTAGTGGTGTCTTTAATTTGTTCTTGAGCATTCAATTGGCCAATAAGCAATAGGCTAATGACCGAAAATAAGCGTGTTGTAGCACTTCGTACTTCGTACTTCGTACCTCGTACTTTGAATAAAGTGTTCATTCGTAAAATAGATTACGAATAACAGGGGTAAATTATTCTGGTTAATAAAAAATGGTTGTTTGCTGTAACAATAATCTGCGTGCACACAAAAAATTGTCACTTTTCCCTTAGCAGCATTACCTGCTCAGGTTCTATGGGTATAATCTCAGCTCGTTATTTAGAGCACCCCGTGAGACGGCACAAAGATAGTTCAAATTCAATGACAATTGCAATAGAAAAACCTACTTTTTAAATAAAAGGCAATGCACTAAATAGTATATTTTTTATATTTATTTTGTCACAGATTTAAAGGATTAAAAAGATTTTTCTTCACTTTAACTGAAACGTAATCGTTGCTAATCTTTATAATCTGCGGCAAAAAAATCACTAATTTAGTTGACTAAAGCCAAATGGAATTATGATTTTGAGATTTTACACATCTGGTTTTTTGCGATTTTGTTTGATTTCCGATTGTGAGGATTTGTCTTTTAGTCTTTTTTCAATGACGGATCTCGGAATTTTGGTCGCTTTTCTTTCTTTTGCAACCACTAGTGCTTTTTGGATGAGTTCTAGAAATCGTTTGGTCACGAGTTCTTTGTTTTTGAGCTGACTTCGGTCTTCATCGCAGGTTAAAATTAAAATGCCTTCATTTGTAAGTTTGGATTTTAATTTAGTTATTGAACGTTCTTTTTCTTCCTCGGACAAACCCAAAGAATTAGCCAAATCAAAAGTCAGTACCACTTTTGATGCTACTTTATTTACGTTTTGACCACCTGGACCGCTACTTCGAACTGCTTTGTAACTCAATTCACTTACAATAACTTCGGTGTTCATGATTCGGGTTGGTGTGCGGGTTTTAATAAATCGTTGACCGTCTTTACTGGATTGAAGGTAATGAGTGGTACTTCGACAAAAAGAGTAAGCCATTTTGCCATTGCACCATTCCATAATCCCGGAAGTTCATAGGCTTTATAGGTTTTACCATTTTTATTTTTTTCAACTATAAACCCAGAGTTTTCATCGATGTATTCGTACAAATCGAAAGGCTTCCCGCAGTAATTTTTAATACCACAAACTAAGTCGACCGGATTGAAATGCGTCGCGTTCTTAGCAATTCTGGCTTGCTGTTCATCTTTAAAGTCGATTTGTGTCGATTCGATAATTTGCAAAAAAGATCTTCCCTTATTGTCTTTCACCCAAAACGGACCTCCACCGGGTTCGCCCTCGTTTTTCACCATTCCACAAATTCGGATAGGTCGGTTTAACACCGTAATTAAGTTTTCAATCTTACTTTCTTTGGTATATTTATCAAAATCTTCTTTAACTTCGATGTTGAGTTTTTCCTTAATGAAAAACGCAATTTCTTCAATATTTTCTTTAGAAACCACGTCTTGTTTCAACATTCGTAAGTAATCGAAAATTTCTTTTTGATATTTTAGTAAAATTCCGCCTAGTGCTTTTTTATAGAAAGTGATTTCGTCGATATGATTTTGAATGACGTTGTCGATGTTTTTGATGAACACTAAATCGGCGTCGAGATTATTTAGATTCTCAATCAGCGCGCCATGTCCGCCTGGTCTAAATAGAATGGTGTCGTTTTGGTTTCTAAAAGGCTGGTTGTTATTATTTAGCGCAATTACATCGGTTGATTCGTTTTGAAAAGAATAATTGACTTGGATGGTAACTTTTGTTTTCTCTTCAATTTGAGGTTTTACCTTCTTTACTATAGATTGAAAGCCCATCAAATGTTCTTTTGATACCGTAAAGTGAATGTTCGACTTTCCTACTGCAGACGCATAAAAAGCACATTCGTTCAAATGTTCTTCGATGGCGGTTGCTATGTGGTGTTTATATTTATGAAATGGCAATACACCTTTCGGTTTGTTGGCATAATCAAAACCATCTTTAGATAGCAAAGTGTGAATGAACCAGTAATTACGAGTGTCTTTATCCAAATCGTCGTAGTTGGAATGCAATGACTTTATTTTACGGATAACTTCAGAGTAGAACGGAAATTTTTCTTTAGCCACTAAAAAAACGGGCAAATTTTTGTCGTTGGTTCGGTTGATATAAGCATTAATCGATTCTTCGCCGAGTTTAAATTCGTTGATGAATTCAATCAGAAATTTAAACATTCGACTGGCAGCGCCCGAAGCCGGAACAAATTTTTTCAGTTTTAAGGTATTTTTGTTTTCATCAAAATAAGTAGAGAAAAACAGCGACTCGTCTTTAGTGAGCGCTATAATACCGTCATTTTTGATGGCAGGACGATCTAAAACTGTTTTTGTAATTCCTTTTTTGATATAATTAATCTGATTCTCAACGGTAGCAATGTTGATTTTTCTGTCGTACATCTCGATAAAATCTTGAGAAGTGAAGCCGAGTTTTTTTGCCTTTATAAAATCAGATACAATTTTTATTGCGTTTTGTTTTCGTTCTTCTATAGTTCCCACTAATTTGATGTAAGGCTTATCAAACTGTTTTATTGTTTTTTCAAATAGGGCAAGGGTGTGTTCTCTATTTTCAGACGTGTCTTTTAAATTTTCTATTTTCTGCGGTACATCCACATCTGTGAGAAAAAATAAATCGTATTTGTTTTTTTTAGCGGCTTTTTCTAAAATTGGTGAACACGAGTGGAAATTAATATCCGAAACCACTTTAGTTGTTAATGAATTTGTCTCGCAAAATAAAATCGCATTTGCCTTACTAACAGCTTCATTCTCTGCACGAATTTGTCCAATAGCAATGTGAAGCAAATCATCTTCTGAACAAATTTCTTGTTTGTTGTTCCCTTTTTTTTGAAAATATTCTTGCGCAAATTCGGGCACCGATAGGGTATTGAACTCGGCTGCCAATTGTTTAGAAAGTGTAGTTTTTCCTTCACATGCTGGTCCGAACAATGTTATTTTTATTACGTCTGATTGTACTTGTTTAAGATTTTCTTCCATTTTAAATAAGCCATAATGGCCAAAATAGTAAAAATAAAATATTGTAACGAAAGCATTCCCAATCCGCGGTAGGCAAAAAGAGGAATTACAATTAAGTCACCAATAATCCACAGCGTCCAGTTTTCTATTTTTTTTAGTGCCATATACCACATGGCCGTAAAAAATATTCCTGATGTAAAAATATCAATATAATTAGGAATTTCAAGTTTATAATCAAAAAAAACGTAGACTAAATAAGTGAAAGCCATCGTTAAAATAAAAAGTATGAAGCCAATAATTTTCTCTTTTTTTGACGTTCGAGTTATTTGTACAACTGGTTTATTCGCTGATTTAGACCAATTAAACCAGCCATATAGGCTCATTATTGAATAATAAATATTCATGGTCATATCGCCATAATAGCTGGCTTGATACAATAAATAGACCGTAATGGTAGTTGCTAGTAGTCCGGATGGGAATACCCAAATATTTTCTTTTTTTGCAAAATAAACACTTAAAATCCCAAATACAAACGCTGTCGATTCCAAAGCGACTTGTTCGGTTGATGCATTTTTATATTGTTCAATAAAAAAGTCTATCAAAATAGTTCCGATTATTTGGATTGTTTTGGTTCGAAAAAATTGCTGTCGTTTTCAAAAGCTGTTCCGATGACAACCATATTTGCTCCAGCTTGAAATGCGTCGTCGATTTCTTTTTGAGAACGGATTCCACCGCCAACAATCAGTGGAACAGTAATGTTTTGTTTTACGTGTTGTATCATTTCTAGTGGAACGGGCAGTTGCGCGCCACTTCCTGCTTCAAGGTAAATGAGTTTGTTTCCGATGAGTTCGCCAGCTTGAGCGGTTTGGACAACATAATCCGAATTATTTCGGTCTAGGGGTTGGGTTTTTGTTACGCGTTGAACGGCGGTTTCATGACCGCTTTCAATTAAAATATAACCGGTTGAAATAATTTCCAATTCGGTTTTTTTTAAGAAGGGTACAGCATTTACTTGGTGTTCAATCAAGTAATCGGGATTTCTGCCAGACAGTAAAGTTAAAAATAAAAGACCATCAGCTTGATTCGAGATTTGACCTGGATTTCCTGGAAACAAAACTACTGGTAAATTCGTATTTTGTTTAAGGGTTGCAATCAATTCGTCTAAATGGCTTCCTTCAAATGAACTTCCGCCGACGAGAATATGGGTGGTTGGTGTCGAATTTATTTTCTGTATTAAATCGATGGCTTTTTCTACCGACAATTTATCAGGATCGAGCAGGATAGCGAGCAGATTTTTATGGTGAGAAGCAACTATTTCAGCGTAGATATTTTTCATGGAATGTTTTCGAATGCGCATACAAAGATATACTCTTCTACCGAATGAAATGCAATAGTAAAGTGCTCGATTTGATTATTGAAGTGCAGTTGAACGGATGCTTTTCTATCTTCCAAAGAAAAAGAATCCTCGAAGATGTGCTCCAAAAAGCTTATGCCGACGACATTTTTTATTTTAAACACCGATTCTTTAATTCCCCATATGATTGTTGCTTTTTTAAGTTGTTCAGTTTTGGGAAGGTTTTGTAAATGGCTTATATTCATAAATCGTTGTGCAATTTTTAGGGTTTTTTCCTTTAAGATTTCCAAATCAATGCCAATCTTCTGGTTGCTCACGGCGACACACGAGAAATTATTAGAATGTGATATAGAGATGGTTTTCCCATCATTTAAATGCGGTTTTCCTGAATCATCGTAAGATAAATCAAAGTCGGTATAACCTAGATGTTGTAGCAACATCCTAACGGCTAGAAATCCTTTTTGGTGACTTTCTGATTTCATCTGTTCTAAACGAGCTAAGGAAACATCTTTGAGAGCAACTGATCGAAAGAGCGTATTAAAATCTTCGTCAATTTTCCAAAAATGAGCTGAGGTGTCCGGAGTAAGGTCTATCGATTGATAAAATGCCATATCAAATAGTTGTGTTAGAAATCTTCTTGGATGACGTGGTAGTTGTTTTTTAAAATGGATTCGAGTACCGTTGGATTCGAGTTGGAATAAAATAGTTGCGTACTGGGTAGGTTTTCGGTTCGGAAACCCACTTTTTCTTGGAGTACATTTTTGGTTTGTCGAGCTACGGCTTCACCCGAATCGATGATTTTGATATGATGTGGAATAATTTTCTTGATTTGGGGAATTAGGTATGGATAATGACTGCAGCCGAGGACTAAGTAATCGATGTCTTGCTCAACCATAGGTTGCAGATAGGATTGGAGTAGCTTCTTCATTTCGGGCGAATTAATGGCGCCATTTTCAATCAGTTCTACTAATCCTTCGCCTACTTGTTCAATGATTTCTATGTCTTGGAATTTCTCGATATTTTTATGAAAGAGTTCGCTATTAAGTGTGCCTTTGGTGGCCAGTATTCCGATTTTATGCGTTTGTGAGTGGATTGCAGCCGGTTTGATTGCGGGTTCGATTCCGATGAATGGAATGTCGTATTTAGCTCGGAGTTCTTTGGCGGCATTGGTCGTTGCTGTATTGCAAGCAATAACAATTATTTTGCAATTTTTGTTGAGCAGAAATTCGGTGTTTTTCTCGCTCAAGTGAATGATTTCTTCTTTCGATTTTTGTCCATAAGGCGCATTTTTGCTATCGGCAAGGTAAATGGAATTTTCATTTATCAGTAAGAGATGTATTTCTTTCCAAATAGAAGTTCCGCCGATACCCGAATCAAAAAGCCCGATGGGATTGTTATTAGTCATAAAAACAAAAGTAAAAAAAAACTACTCAATTAGGTTGAGTAGTTTTTTATATTTTAAAAAGAGTTTGCTAGAATCTGATTCGCCTAGGCGAACAGATTAAAATCCTAAGTCTTTTTTTACATCTGCAGTAAGATCTGGTCCATCAGTTAAAAGTAAATCAGTTGAGTTTAAAACGTACTGATATCCTTTAGCTTTACCTACTTTAGAAATAGATTCCTTTACCTTATCTAAAATGGGTTTCATTAAGTCACCTTCTTTTTTCTGTAGTTCTTTTTGCGCATTTTCTTGGTATTCACCAATTCTTTTAGCCATATCTTGCACTTCAGTTTGACGAGCTTGATTGATAGCATCAGTTTGTCCAGCAGCTTCTGCGTCGTATTTCTTTATTTTTCCTTGGTATTCTTGCACCATCGTGTTGTATTCAGCACTGTAGGTTTCTCCTAATTTTTGCAATTGTTTTTGGGCATCCAAAATAGCGGGCATTTTAGTCATGATTTCGTTTACATCAACATGAGCTATTTTTGCTTGAGCAAAACTAGATTGAGCACCAAAAAATAAGGTGGTTGCTATTAATAAAGTTTTTAATTGTTTCATCATTTTCATTTTAATTGTTTATAATTCTAATTTAAGTGTTTCTATTTTGGTGGAGTAGCGTTTTCTTTTGCTTTTTTAGCAGCTTCTCGGTCTTCTAATATTTTTTTTCTGCGTTCTTCTGCCGCTTTTTTGCGATCTTCAATTATTTTTTTTCTTTCTTCCAGTGTTTTTGTTTTAGCTTCTTCAGCTTTAGCTCTTTTTTCTTCTGGAGTTAGCTCAGTCGATTCGCCATCTTTTGGCTCATCGGTTGCACTATTAGGTGGGGTTGTTTTATTTCCGTCCCCAGCGTTTGTACCTTTATCAGAAACTGTGCCATTTTTTTTGGCTTCTCTGTCAGCTAATAATTGTTTTCGTTTGTCTTCAGCTTCTTTTTTCTTTAAATCGGCAGCTTCCTTTCTGTCAGCAAGTAATTTATCACGAGCTGCTTTTCTTTCATCAAGTATTTTTTGACGTTCGCTCAAATTAGGATTGTCGTCTATCATATCTTGTTTGCGCTCTTCTTCAGCTTCTTTTTCTAGAAGTTTTTTCGATTTTTGTTCTCTGTTTTGAGCACGAGTTAAAACGCGAACAACCTGATCACTGATATCGTGTCGTTGTGCTGAAAACAACATTGTTAAATCGGATGACTTGTCAAAGATGAAATCATATTTTTTAGCCTCTGCAATGTCTTGAACTGCATTGAATACTTGATCTTGTATAGGTTTTACCAGTACAGATTTTTGAGTAACTAAGTCACCAGTTGGACCAAATCTTTTTTGTTGGTATTCTAACAATTCAGTTTCAAGAAAAGCAATTTCTTCTTCTCTTTCTTCTAGAAGTTCTTTTGTTAAGAGCACTTTTTCAGATTTAAGTGTTTCCTTTTGTTTGGCAATTTCTAGTTTTTTTTCTTCTATTTCTTGTTTCCATTTCTGAGCTTTCTCTTCAAGTTGATTTTTTGCTTGCGCATAATCAGGTACTTTTTCTAAGATATACTCCATATCGATGTATCCAATTTTCACGCCACGTGTTTGTGCTACTGCGTTGAGAGATAAAAGGGCAGTAAGACAAGCGGTAAAAAAATATTTTTTCATACTTCTTAAATTTAGAAATCAAAAACAAATATACTAAAATTGTTGACCAATTATAAAATGTGTTTCCCAACCATTTTTAATTGTTCCTCCTGGTAGTGCATCAAACCCATGTCCGAAATCAATACCCAACAGTCCGAATGCTGGCATGAATACTCTCAAACCGAATCCGGCAGAACGTTGTAGCTTAAACGGATTATATTCTTGAAAATTGTTATACGATGCACCGGCTTCTAAAAATCCTAACGCATAAATGGTTGTTTGACCTTTCAAAGTTAATGGATATCTTAGTTCTAACGAAAATTTATTGTAGATAGTTCCACCATCAAGAGATGAAAGGGATTGATTAGGATAACCTCTCAATTGAATGATCTCTCTTCCATCGAGCGCAAAGTTAGCTAGTCCATCACCACCTAAATAAAAACGTTCAAAAGGAACAAGTCCACGGTCACTATTATATGCCCCTAAAAATCCAAATTCACCCAATGATCTCAATACTAATTTATCCCAAATTTTGGTATACCAGTCGGCTTTGAATTTAATTTTGTAGTATTCCAGCCAATTGAATTTTTGTTGGTCCACTTTGCCTTGATCCACAGCGGCTTCTTGAGCATTATTTGCTTTTACAAATCCGGTTTCAGGTTGTCCAAAACTGTTTAACACGGTAACTTGTTTTATAAATTCACCTGGAGCAACAAACACCCCGTCAACCCCAAAGTAACCAGCATTTGTATTCGTTAATTTGTTTTCATCAAGATTTTGCAAATTCCCATAATCAATTCCGTTCATAAGCGAATAGGGCAGCGTGAATTTGGCCGAAATAGTAAATTCAGAACCGTACATTGGATATATAGGGTTTGTCCCTTTATTATTTCTTGAAATAGCTGTTGTAAACGCTAAATTTCGTGAAGCACCATTACCAAAAGTAAATAGTCCGGTATTGTAATTATTTAGGTCGTAGTATTGAAAACTAACCGAATTGGAAAGTGTAAAATAATCGTCTGGCACTGTTAAACGTTTTGCAACTCCTACTGAAAGCGATGTGATGTTAAAGCTTTGGCTTCTGTCAACATCTCTTCCACCAGTGAATAAAAATTGCTTACTATGTGACAATGAAGTAGAAAAGTTGATTGGTTTTTTTCCGCCTAACCATGGTTCAGAGAACGAAAGACTATAGGTTCTAAAAAACTGACTTGCTTGTGCTCGTAATGATACTTTTTGTCCATCACCCATAGGCAAAGGTCTGTATGCGTCTTTGTTGAAAAGGTTTCGAACCGAGAAGTTATTAAAAGAAAGACCTAGTGTTCCGATAAATCCTCCACCGCCGTATCCACCTTGAAGTTCAATTTGACTCGATCCTCTTTCTACCAAATTGTATTCAATGTCAACTGTTCCTGCAGTTGGGTCTACATTTTTAAATTTAGGATCTATGGCTTCAGGATCGAAAAATCCGAGTTGACCAATTTCTCTAACAGTACGAACTAATTCTTCTTTACTGTATTTCTCTCCTGGTTTGGTGCGTAATTCTCTATAGATTACTCGGTCATGCGTTTTATCATTACCTACTACGGAAATCTTATTAAAATAGGCAATCGGACCTTCAGTAACTCTGATTTCAAAATCGATGGAATCATTGGCCGTTTTTACTTCAACTGCATTGATGGTTGAGAACAAATAGCCATTATTTTGGTACAAATTAGTTAGGTCTTCTGCATCGGGTTTGGTTTTGTCAGCGATTCGTTTTTCAAGTAACACTCCATTGTACACTTCTCCTTTACTTATCCCTAAAACACGATTTAAAAATTGGTCAGAATACACTGAGTTACCCAAGAATTTAATGTTTCCGAAATAGTATTTATTTCCTTCATCTACTTTGATGTTTATGGCTAGTTTTTTTTCACTTATAAAAACGGTGTCACTCACAACGCGCGCATCTCGGTATCCTTTTTCTTTGTATTTATTTACAACAGCAGCTAAATCTTCTTTATATTTATCTTTGATATATTTAGATGACTTGAAAATACGAATCGGATTCTGCTGTTTCGTATTTTTCATGGTTTTTTTAAGTTTAGCATCTGTAAACTTTTCATTACCTTCGATAGTGATCTTTTTGATTTTAACTTTTTGACCTTTATCGACAAAAATTTTCATGTCAACCAAGTTCGCGCTTGAGGTGTCGACAGTCGTCGTTATCGTCGCTTTTGCTTGAAAATAGCCGTCTTTACGGTATTTATTCTCGATGAAATTCTTGGTTTTGGTAATTAAGTTTTCATTGACAATTTTCCCTTTCGTAAGTTCGGTACTTTTTATGAGTTCTTCAATTTTTCCCTTTTTTAATCCAGAAAATTTGGCTTCATTTAATTTGGGCAATTCAATAATGTTCAATCCTAAAAAGATGCTATCTCCTTTGATTTCATTGATGTAGAAGTCGATGTCGCTGAACAATCCTAAGTTCCCTAATTTTTTGATAGCATTACTAATCTCTTCTCCAGGAACAACGATGTCTTGTCCTTTTTCTAATCCGGCAAAAGTAATAACGGTTTGTGGGTTGAAAGTGATTTTTCCGGTAACATCAACACCGCCTAAAATGTATTTTTTCCCTTGATCAAAAGGGACTCTTTCTTGGGCATGTACTGTAAAAAAGGTTCCTATAAAAAGGAGGTATAATAGACTTTTAAAAATATAATTTTGCACTAAGGTTTTATTTAATTTGTTCACTTGTTTTTCCAAATCTACGCTCTCTTTTTTGATAACTAATTAGGGCTTCATATAAATGATTTTCCGTAAAATCAGGCCACAAAACATCCATAAAATAGAATTCCGCATAGGCTATCTGCCAAAGCAGAAAGTTACTGATTCTATGTTCTCCACTGGTTCTAATCAATAGATCTACATCTGGTAAATCATGTGTGTAAAGATGCTGATTAATAATTGATTCATCAATACTATCTACTGAAATTATATTATTTTTAACTTTATCACTTATGTTTTTAACAACATTTAATAATTCTTCTCTAGAGCCATAACTTAAAGCTAAAGTTAAAGTCATTCGAGAGTTATTTTTTGTCAATTCGATTACTTCGTTCAGCTCTCTGTATATCGATTTTGGCAATTTATCTAACGCGCCAATAGAATTTAATTTAATATCGTTCTCTTGTAATGTTTTCAATTCTGACTTTAAGGAATTAACCAATAGTTTCATTAAAGTATCAACTTCGAGTTTGGGTCTTTTCCAGTTTTCGGTTGAGAAAGCATAGAGAGTTAGGTTTTCTATGCCGAGTTTCGCGCATGCTTCAACTGTGAGGCGAACCGATTTGGTGCCGTTTTCATGTCCGATTGCTCGGATAAATCCTTTTTGTTTCGCCCAACGTCCATTACCATCCATAATTATAGCTAGATGTTTAGGTAGGTTGTTTTTATTTATAGAATTTAATAGTTCCATCATTTAGTCGAAGCAATAGCAGGGTTTTTCACCAAAAGTGTACGTTAGGGTAAATCCAGTAAACACATACCAATCTTTGCTTAATAGATTCCCAAATTTTAAATTATCTAAGTTTTCATTCGTTGGAAAGCTGCCATCAATATCATCAGCAAATGTATAACGAGCACCTATTTCTGCTCCTAATATTAAGTTGGGAGTGATGTTTGATTTGATTCCGACTATCATCGGAATAGCTGCAGTCCCATGTTGGGCATCAGATCTAGGTTCTTTACCCGCAAAAAACAATCCGTCATAAAAGGCATAAGAAATACCTGTATATATATAAGGAGTTGTTTTTTGGTCCATCTGATGCAAATTAAAATCAAAAAAATTAAATTCCAAACCCGCTGAAAATTCCGTGATTGTATTTGTAAAGGCTAATCCTCTTTTGTTTCTTCCCGGCACATCTGATTCGGCGTCGTCACCATTAATTTCAGCATGTTTTAATGAAAAACGATACGCATGTCGTGGACTTTTATTCCATTTGTACAAAACGCCAATAGCAACGTCACTCGGATTGATATAGGTTGTTGCACCGATGTCACCAATATAGTTGGAACCACCAATAAATACTCCTATTTCATTAATCTGGCCGTTTAATTTTAGAACTCCAGTAACTAATAGTATCGTTAAAAAAAATCGTTTCATTAAATCGAAAATAGCGTGCAAATATAACAATATTAGATACTAATAAAACATGTTATTAGTATTTATAAGTAATTATTTTGAACAGTTAATAGAGTAGTATACTTTTTAATTCAGATTTCAAACGAAAAAGTGAGCGGTTGTAGTATAAATAAGAAATGTTAATTTCGTTTGTCTTCTCCCCAAAGCAGTTTGTTTCGGAGTGTTTTTAGAAATGTTTCGTCTGAAAACTCAATCATATTGATTTTAAAATCTGCTTTTTTCAAGGTCAAAACAGCATTATTGTTGATGGATATGATTCGGGAATCTAAAGAAACCATATATTGTTCTTCTCGACCTGAAACTTTTAATCTTATTTTGGTATCGTCTTTAATCACTAGTGGTCGAGCATTTAAATTATGTGGAGCAATGGGAGTAATTACCAAGCTATTCACGTCGGGAGTTAACACAGGTCCACCACAACTCAACGAATAACCGGTAGATCCAGTAGGTGTAGAAACAATTAAACCATCTGCCCAATATGAATTTAAGTATTCATCGTTCAAATGGGTTTCAATTGTAATCATCGAAGTCGTGTCCTTTCTACTTACGGTTACTTCGTTCATTGCAAAATTGAGTTGATTCAATTCGGGGATATCATGATCACAAGTCAATTTTAGTAGGGTTCGTTCAGATATCGAATATTGTTTATTGATTACGATTTGTAAAAATGACTCAATACTATCTTTCTGAACTTTGGCCAAAAACCCAAGTCTTCCAGCATTAATTCCGATGATGGGAATACCGGAATTACGAACATAAGTTGCCGCCCGCAAAATAGTTCCGTCGCCACCGATACTAATTAAAACATCAAAACTTTGATCGAGATCCGCATAACTAGAGAACGTTTCATATTTTTTTTCAACTATTTTATGATCGTATAAGATGGCCAAGAAATCTCTTTCAATTACTAGTTCAATTTGATTTCGATTAAGAAAAACAAAAATATCCTTAATAATAGGTCGGGTGTCATTTTGATAATATTGTCCGAAAATGGCGACTTTCATATTGAATATTATATTTTTATATGTTCAAATATTTATCTAAATACTCCGAACGTTCTTTCAAACTGTTCAAATAATTGTCTTCGTGGTGTTCTGATATGATTTCGTAATTGTATCGTCTAAACGTTTGGATGATGTCGTTCAATGAGCCTATTGTAGTTTTTATGGTGATTTGAATGTTTTCTGAAGTGGCTTCCGAAACAAACATGCCCAATAATTTAGCGTTGTTGCTTTCAACAATTTGTGCAATTTGACTCATCGAATAGTCGGTGATGTTTTTTTGAACCACAATTATTCCGCCCGGTTCTCTTAAAAACGGAGTTTCATGAAAAAACTTCACAATGTCTTCCAATTCATAATAACCAGAATAGATGTTTTTTTCGTTTAAAACAGGAACAATATTGGTGTGGTTTTTAGCAAAAACTTCTAAAACATCAAGCCAAATCATCGAATCTCTAGCAAAAAATGTTTCCAAAGTATACAAGTAATCAGCCGCTTTTTTGTCTGAATCTAACGTTTCAATATCATCCGCAACCATGCTACCAATGTACACACCTTCATTTAAAACAGGAAAGTGCGAAAACGGCACATCCATAAAAAAATCCTGAATGTCAGAAATTTTGCTTTGGCTGTCTATCGCTTTGTAATCGTTTGTGATATAATCTTTAATTTCGGTCATAAAATAAGTGGACATTAATGAGTGCAAAATAATCAAATTTTAGAACATAAAACCTTATTTTAACTTCGTATTTTTGCAAACTAGAATGTAAATATACTATAGTTTCCATCCATCATGACAAAATTAAGCGTAAACATCAACAAAATTGCAACTCTGCGCAATGCTCGTGGTGGCAATGTCCCCAATTTATTACAAGTTGCTGCAGACATACAGAAGTTCGGAGCGCACGGAATTACCATTCATCCACGACCTGACGAGCGCCATATACGGTATCAAGATGCCCGCGACCTAAAATCGGTTGTGTATACTGAGTTCAACATTGAAGGAAATCCTCAACATAATTTTATCGATTTAGTACTCGAATGTAAACCGACTCAAGTTACTTTGGTTCCCGATGCGATTGGCGCAATTACTTCTAGCGCGGGATGGGATACAATTCAACATCAAGCCTATTTGACCGAAGTCATTCAGGAGTTTCATCGAAACGGCATTAGAACTTCGATTTTTGTAGATCCCGATTTGAAAATGATCGATGGCGCTAAGGCAACCGGAACCAATCGTATCGAATTATACACCGAAGCCTTCGCGCACCAGTATGGATTTGGCAATCAAAAAGCTATTGAGCCTTATATAAAAGCTGCTACTTTAGCCAATGAATTGCAACTCGGTATCAATGCGGGTCACGATTTGAGTTTGGATAACATCCGATTCTTTAAAAGTAATATTCCCAATTTATTGGAAGTTTCCATCGGACATGCGCTGATTTGCGAGTCGCTTTACCTCGGATTGGACAATGTAGTCAATATGTATCTTCAAAAATTAAAATAAAATGTTGTATTCGCGCATTGAAGGACAAGGAAAGCCGTTGTTGATTCTTCATGGCTTTCTCGGAATGTCAGATAATTGGAAGTCTTTTGGAACTTTGTATGCACAAGAAGGATTTCAAGTTCACATGCTTGACCTACGTAACCACGGAAAAAGTTTTCATTCGGATGAGTTCAATTACGAAGTGATGGCCAACGATGTTTTAGAGTATTGCAATCACTTTCATTTGGATGAAGTTTTTATCATCGGACATTCCATGGGCGGAAAAGTAGCAATGCATTTTGCAACAATTTATCCAGAACGAGTTTCAAAATTAATTGTAGCCGACATCGGACCCAAGTATTATCCTTTGCATCATCAGGATATTTTAGCTGGACTAAATGCGGTTGATTTTTCCATGCAACCCAGTCGAACCGATGTAGAAGAAACCTTGTTTCCCTATATCCCCGATTTTGGTACCCGGCAATTCTTGATGAAGAATCTGTATTGGAAAATGCCAAATCAACTGGATTTTAGGTTCAACTTGAAAGTATTTAATCAACAAATCGAAATCATAGGAACAGCATTAGCATCAGATGCAGTTTTTAAAAAACCCACCTTATTTGTACGCGGCGGTAATTCGAATTATATTTTAGACAGCGATTGGCCTCTAATTAGCAAACATTTTCCTGAAGCAACTTTAGCAACAGTTCCTAATGTTGGCCATTGGTTACATGCTGAAAACCCACAACAATTTTTTGAAGTAACGCGTACTTTTTTGCAATAAAAAAAGCCTCTAAATTTTAGAGGCTTTACTATTTTAAAAAATAATTTCTTAGTTTTTAACGAATTTCTTAACTGCTTTACCAGCATCAGAGTCGATGTTCAAAAAGTAAATTCCTGAATTTAATGCACCAACGTTGATTTGAGCTTCTGTTAAATTATTTACAGAAGTATTTTGGATGGTTCTACCATTGATGTCAGTGATAGAAACATTAGAAACCAAAATGTTTTCCGATGTAGTAATGTTTAACACATCTTTTGCAGGATTAGGATAAGTAGAAAATTTGCTAGCAAAAAACTCATCGTTAGAAAGAGTACCTGTTATTGTAATGTTATCTAAGAACATTACATATTGGTCATTACCATCATTTTGAAAAGCAATTCTGAAAGAAGTACCAGCCAATGAAGGGCTTAACGCCAAAGTTCTGTAACTTCCAGTGTTAAGTTCATTATTTACATCTTGCAAAAGCGTTGTAAAATTTACCGGATCATTACCACCTGTAGGAGACAAATGTACTCGGTAATCTTCTAAAAACGTGGCAGATCCTCTACTAAGTGCAGCCCAGTTTAAGCTAATTGAAGTTGTTCCCGCTGGAATAGTAATCAAAGGCGATACTAACCAGTCATTGGCAATACCAACAGGCTCATACCATGAATTTGATGCGGCAATGTTGTCAAACATTCCAACCGCTGCTGTTGGGTAAGCTGTGAAACCTGGAGTTACTGCTTGGATTTCTGCCAAAGACAAGATAGACCATGCGTCTTGAACTAAAAAAGATAATGCTTCACCAGAAGTTCCAGCAGGACCAACTGGAGTTAATCCGTCAAGATTGTAAAGTTCCCAAAAAGCAATACCTGGGCCAGCTCCATCCCAATCTTCTTCAAAAAGAGTTGCCTGTGCATTTGCACAAAATCCCGCAGCTAAAAAGGTAATTGAAAGTAATAGTTTTTTCATAATTTGTTTTTTTTAAATTAATATTTCACAAAAATAATTAAAATTTAGAATTTTTACAATTTTTTTCTAATTTTATGAAAACTTTAAAAATGAAAGTACTGGTAAGAATACTCGTAACCGCAATTTTAGTGATGGTAATTGCTCATGTATTAAATGGTGTAACAGTAACTAATTTTACAACGTCGCTAATAGTGGCACTTGTGCTCGGTTTGCTTAATTTTTTTGTCAAACCTCTATTAGTATTGTTTACATTACCCATCACGATTTTTACCTTGGGGTTGTTTTATTTGGTTATCAACGCCCTTATTATTTTGTTGTGTGACAAATTAGTAGACGGATTTATGGTTGATACGTTTTGGACAGCATTGTTATTTAGTATTATTTTATCGCTTTCACAATCGCTTGTCTATAAGCTAACAGAAAGTAAGCGGTACAACTTTAATTTTCAACCGAATAAAAACTTGGTTGGGTTGCAGAAATGTTATAATTTTGCAACCCAATTTTAGTTTATAAACATTTATACAACGTATATGAATATTACAAGAAATAATGTAGATGCTTTAAATGCCGTTTTAACCGTTGAGGTCTCTAAAAATGATTACGCGTCCAAAGTAGAAAAAGTGCTGGCAGATTATCGTAAGAACGCAGCCATTCCAGGATTTAGAAAAGGTACTGTGCCAATGAGTTTAATCCAAAAACAATACGGAAAAGCCGTTTTGTTAGAAGAGGTTAATAAAATACTACAAGAAAGCTTGAACAACTATTTAGTTCAAGAAAAATTAGACATACTCGGAAATCCACTTCCTAAAGTTACAGAAGACTTCAATTGGGATGCCGATGACTACAAATTCGACTTCGAATTGGGATTAGCACCCGAATTCACCGTTGATTTAAACGCCAAAAATAACGTAACGCACTACAAAATTATCGCAGACGATACCATGCTTAATGCACAAATCGCGCGAATTCAAAAGCAATACGGTAAAATTATTTCTACCGATGTCGTTGCCGAAGGGAACGACGTATCTGGTGTCTTTACCAACGAAGAAAAAGGCATCAACAACCGCACAACACTCGATCTAGAGTTGTTTGCTGATGCTAAAACTGCAAAAAGTTTTATCGGTAAAAAAGTCGGTGATGCCGTAGTTTTGAAAACGAAAGGTTTATTCAACGACGACCATAAATTAATGGACGTTTTAGCCATTGGTCACGATGATATACACGATTTGGATATCGAAGTTACGTTCACAATTGATGAAGTTGTTGCTAGCGAACCCGCTAATTTAGACCAGGAATTATTTGATAAATTATTCGGACCTAAAGTAGTAACCTCAGTAGGTGAACTAAAAGATAAAATCAAAGAAGACGCCGAAAAACAATTCGAACAACAATCAAATCAGAAGTTTTTAAACGACGTGACCGAAGCTTTAATCGAAAACACAAAATTCGATTTACCAGCTGAATTCCTTAAAAAATGGATTCAAACCGCAGGCCAAAATCCACTAACCGAAGAACAAGCCGAAGAAGAATATGCACGCTCTGAAAAAGGATTGCGCTACCAATTAATCGAAGGGAAAATCATCTTCGAAAACGGTCTGCAAACTACTTTCGAAGAATTAAAAGCGTTCACTTCCGAATTGATCAAAAAACAAATGGCACAATTCGGTCAAATGGACCCAACCGACGAAGACGTTCAAGGAATCGTAGCGCGTGTGTTATCCAACCAAGACGAGGTAAAACGCCTTTCCGAGCAGGTAATGAACGAAAAAATGCTGCACTTGTTCAAGCAAAAAGTAGCTGCCAAAACTAAGGAAGTTAATTACGAAGACTTCATCAAAGCAATGTACGGCGAAGGATAATTTAAAAAAATTACTATATTTGAGCATCAAAATCGGTAGGTTTTGATGCTTTTTTTTAGTAGCCAATCCAGCTGTGCGTTCCAAGTTTTCGTTTTGTTGGCCACAATTTTAAAGCAGTATACGAGCTTCCGCTGGTCGCTGTATACTCCTAAAAATTGTAACCCCAACACCACAAAAAGCTTTCCACTTCCATCTGGGCTAATCCATCATAACGGCAATACGTTTAATATGAAATTAGTTTTTCTTTCTCTTCTTCTAGTTCTTTCTCTGAGCACGTTTGCTCAAGAGGAATCGCCTAAACCATCCAAAAAAGAACTCGAAAAACGCACGCAAGATTCCATCGCCAAAATCAATGATATTGCCAAAAAAATCGCCGAAACCAAAGCCAAGACCGAAAAAATAGAAGAAAAAGTACTCAACTTCTACGTTAGAGTCATCTCAAAATCTTCCGAAGCCAAATACGTAAGCGACGCTTCCTACCGAAAAGACGGCACGAAATTCAATTTGGACAACTTCGAAGCGGCCAAGGAATTTCTAAACCATTTCGTTACCACACAAGACGATACCAATTTCAGTAAAAGTAGAGCCTACAAGACATTGGCGTGGATTGCCATCGAAGAAAAAAACTTCCTGCAAGCCAAAACCTATATCGACGAAAGCGAGCGGATTCAGTATATTTATTATTGCGGAAACGAACCTGCATCAGAAAAGAAAAAAGTAAAAAAAATGTACGACCTTTGTGCAAAAGGTTTGGCACAATTCGAAAGTAAATAAAGTGAATGCCCGACAGTTTGTCATCTAACATTAAAGGTACGAACTTTGCTTTATAGACTTAAACCCACATTGACTAATTAACACATTTATACAATGAACAACGGAAAAGACCCAAAAGTTGCGCTCGAAATGGCAAAGCAATTTAAATCGTTTGCTACCAAAAAACACGGAGTAAATAGTTTGTACTACGATAAAATAGTGTCGAGTATGACACCTTATATTATTGAAGAACGTCAACTTAATATTTCCCAACTCGACGTTTTCTCCCGTTTAATGATGGATCGCATCATCTTTATGGGAACGGGTGTCGACGATTATATGGCCAATATCATTCAGGCGCAATTGCTGTTTTTAGAATCAGTAGACGCGTCGAAAGACATTCAAATTTACATCAATTCACCAGGCGGAAGCGTATACGCTGGCCTCGGAATTTACGATACTATGCAATACATCAAACCTGATGTAGCAACTATTTGTACCGGAATGGCAGCCTCAATGGGTGCGGTTTTGCTATGTGCCGGTGCCGCAGGAAAACGTTCGGCCTTACCGCATTCACGTGTAATGATTCACCAACCATCGGGCGGCGCTCACGGTGTAGCAACCGATATGGAAATCAACTTGCGTGAAATGTTGAAACTAAAAGACGAATTGTACCAAATCATATCGAACCATTCCGGACAAACCTTCGATAAAGTGCATAAAGATTCTGAACGCGATTACTGGATGATTGCCGACGAAGCCAAAGAATACGGAATGATTGATGAAGTGTTAAGAAGATAAATTCAGAACGCAGAAAGTAGAATGCAGAATCAAGTCTGCCTTCTCAAATCTGCCTTCTGCTAACTGAGAAAAATGGCAAAAGAAGTATTAGAATGTTCGTTCTGCGGAAGGAAAAAACCAGAGACTAATTTACTCATTGCGGGAATTAACGCCCACATTTGTGACCGTTGTATTGAACAAGCCAACGGTATTGTGCTCGAAGAATTGAAAACCAACAGCAACAATAAAGTAGCCTCCGATTTAGTTTTGCGCAAGCCAAAAGAAATCAGAGCGTTTCTCGACAAATATGTAATTGGCCAAGACCAAACTAAAAAGGTAATGGCAGTTGCCGTATACAATCACTACAAACGATTGATGCAACCTACCTTAGCCGAAGAAGTAGAAATTGAGAAATCAAACATCATTATGGTCGGTCAAACGGGCACCGGAAAAACATTGGTGGCCAAGACCATAGCGCGTATGTTAGACGTTCCTTTAGCTATTGTTGATGCAACGGTATTAACCGAAGCGGGTTATGTTGGAGAAGACGTAGAAAGTATTTTAACCCGTTTGCTTCAAGCTGCAGATTACGATGTTACTAAAGCAGAACGTGGAATCGTATTCATTGACGAAATTGATAAAATTGCACGTAAAAGCGATAATCCATCCATTACACGAGATGTTTCGGGTGAAGGTGTACAGCAAGCCTTACTGAAACTATTAGAAGGAACGGTTGTAAATGTTCCACCCAAAGGCGGAAGAAAACACCCCGATCAAAAATTTGTGGAAGTCAATACTCAAAATATATTGTTCATCGCAGGTGGCGCGTTTGACGGAATCGACCGCATCATTTCCAAACGATTGAATCGTCAGGCAGTAGGTTACAGCACGTCGAGAAATGTAGACAACATCGACAAAGACAATTTGTTGCAGTACATCATCCCAAAAGACATCAAAGATTTTGGGTTGATTCCCGAAATCATTGGTCGTTTACCGGTGTTAACGCACATGGATCCGTTGGATAAAGAAACCTTGCGTTCTATTTTAACAGAACCTAAAAATGCCCTGATCAAACAATACGAAAAGTTGTTTGCTATGGATGAAGTACAGTTCACCATCGACAACGAAGCGTTGGACTACATTGTTGATAAAGCGTTAGAATATAAACTCGGCGCACGTGGATTGCGCTCACTGTGTGAAGCGATTCTTACCGATGCGATGTACGACTTACCGAGCTCCGACGAAAAAGAATTGCACATTACAAAGGCATACACCGAAGACACCTTGAATAAAAATTTACTGAAACGATTGGAAATCGCGTCGTAACCAAAATAAAAAATCCCGATTAAAGTCGGGATTTTTTATTTGAAAAAATTACTTCACCAAACCACCACCAGCTTGCTTTTTCTCCACTTGAATATCGGTGTTTTCTTTATCGATTTTTAAGTTTCCGAAGTTATAGGTCAGCGACAAGCGGAACGTTCGAGTATCTCGTTTTTGTCCGAAATTGGTTTCCAAATTCTGTCCCGCTATCAAGGCATTTATCTCATTCGAATTGAATACATCGAAGCAGTGCAATCCAATTTTTAACTTTTTATCCATAAAGTCTCTGTTGAACGAAATGTCAAATTGCTGAATTGGCTTGGTAATCTTATAAATTTCCCAGTTTCCTGATGGAAGAATGAAATACGTCATGCTGTTTTTAATCTTCCAAGGCAAAATGATTTGAGCTTGAGCGGCATAATTCCAAATTGCTTTATTGCTGTAGGGGAAAACATATCCTTTGATGTCTGATTTAATATAATTGATGTTCAAAAAGACATAGTTCATGTTGTCCAAATCGTTCATCCGTTTATTGAATTCCTCTTTTCCTTTAAAGATATAATCTAATGGAATCGGGAAACTGGCATAGGCACTAAACGTGTTAAATTCTTCAAATTGCTGCGCCGTTTGATTACTGATGGGTTCAGTTGCATTGGCATCAGCACCAAAAACAAATAAGCTGTTGTCTTTAGAACGGGTATAATTAGTTCCGAGGTTGACAAACTGAAAAGCAGTCACTTTAAACTCATAATTATCAAAAAATGTGGGGTTCAAAAAGAAATTTCCCTGCGAGGTGTTGTATTGATCAAATACCGATCCGTTGTTTGGATCCATTTGATTGTAATCGGGTTGACGGATTTTTTTAGAGTAGGAAGCGGTCATGTTGATGTTGTCATTCACTTCATACATTGCACTCAAATTCGGAAAAATATTGGTGTTTCTGAACTTAATTTTATCAGCAACGGTGCTCGAAATTCGCTCTACATTAAAATCCTCAAAACGCAATCCGGCTGTTAAATTGAATTTTTTTATCTTTTTTCTAGCTTCGGCATAAAATGCCAAATTGGTTTCTGAATAATCAAAATTTATGGTATTGACAATCGGCGAATTCACAAAGTAGTTCCCAGTATTTTCTACTTTTAACACATTAAATTTTCCTCCCGTGCTGATCGAAAATTTGTATTTTTCAAACGGAACCACAAAGTCATATTTCAAGTACTGATTTTGTAAATCAAATGCGCCATTTCCATTGTTAAAAAACGTAGTGTTCGAAATAAAGTCGCGCGCATTCGAGTTCGTTATAGGATTGCGCTCAAATAAATTAGTATAGGCTACTACATCAAATGTGCGGCCTATTGTATCGAGTTTGGTTTTATATTGTAAACTTAATTCGTGATTGCCGCTTTTGTTTTTGGTTATACCTTCATTAAAATAATTGATGTTATCTCCCAGTGTTTTCGCATCAAACGTATTCCGGTCGTTGCTTAAAGTTACATTGTAGTTGAACAACAAATTAGATCGTTGTGAAAGACGATAATTGGTTCCAAATCGTGCATAGAAATTTCTATCGGTGGTTTGAGAGAAATTCTCTTGATTCAATTTTTTATTCGGATCAAAAGCGGTAAAGGTTTGGTCGGTTTTCGTTCGGTTTTCGCCATCAATATAATTGTAGCCAACCATGGTTTGCCAACTCAAGTTTTTCTCTTTTCCGTTTAAGAGAATTTGCGGACTCGGTTTCTGGTATTTATTGAAATTGTAATTGATGTTAAAACTGGCGTTGATGCCTTTCATCCTTTTGGATGTCGTAACGATGTTAATGATGGAGCCGCTCGCATTGGCGTCATACGCGGCACCTGGATTGTAAATCAATTCGACTTTTTCAATTGCGTTCGCAGGTAGCGAATTCAGATAGTTTTGCAAATCATTTCCCGATAAACTACTCGGTGCGTTATCGATGTAAATTGCAACACCTTTTCCGTTTAATGTAATGCTGCCAGTAGGCGAGGTAATTACTCCAGGCAATTTTTTGACCGCTTCCAAGCTGCTTCCACTATTGAGCATCGCATTATCTTTGACCGCAATAGTCGTTTTGTCGGAATCTACTTTAATGAATTTCTTTTTGGAAGTTATTTTTACTTCGTCCAGCAGGATTTCTTTCCTTTTGATTGAATCTTTGACTTGCTTCTCTGATTGATTTTCTTGGGCAAAAAGCATACCCGTTGCTAGGAAAACTAGCACTAGCAGTTTTGATTTCATGATGATTGATTTGTTCCGACTGAGACAGTCAGATTGATTGATGATTATCCATAAGACTATCATCGTTCTCAAATGTTACAACCAAAATTAAATTAGTTGCTTTTTTTGTAATTTACAATCAGAACACCACTAATAATGAATAAAGTAGCTAATACGATTCGGTTCGTGATTGGTTCGTCAAGAACTAGCCAACCCAGAAATAATGCCACAACAACGTTCACGTATGAAAGTACCGACACTTTCGTGGATGACATTTGAGAGATCAAATAACTGTATGCTACATATCCCACAACCGATCCAAAAAGTGCCAAATAGATCATAGCAAAAATGCTCTGTATGCTCCAATTTTCAGTTGAAATAGTTGGCGTAAGATACAATTGAAATGCGGTTAATAAAACACCTGCAATCAACATTTGCACGCTAACATTCATTAACATCGTCATCGAATTAGCACTTCCTTTTTTAGTGATAATCGTTCCAACTGACCACGAAATAACGGCCAAAAGTATGGCAAAAACACCGTTTCGATAATCGGGATTTAATAAATCAGCAATACTATTTTGGTAGATTAAAAAGATTCCGAACATGCCCAAAAATATGCCGATTGAGGTTTTAAATGATGCTTTTTCGTTGCCCAGAGCCAAGTTCAAAATCAGTACAAAAAAGGGAGAAAGCGTCGAGATTAAAGAAGCCAAACCACTGCTGATGTATTTTTCAGAATACGTTGTCAGTCCGTTGGCGATGACAATCATAAGTATTGATAAAATAAAAGCACGTAGAAATTGACGCGGAGTAATTGGTTCTAATTTCTTTTGAACGAGTAAAAATAGAAATATAAGCGAACCCGAAATAAAATTCCGAATTCCGGCTAGAATAAAAGGAGGAATCGTTTCTACACCTATTCGGATGCCTAAAAAGGTAGTTCCCCAAAAAAATGCAACACAAAATAGGGCGAGGTAGAGCTTGGTTTTCAAAAAAGCGCTTATGAATTTCGTTGGGAAGAAATAGTATTTTCCGCGGGTTTGTGTAATTCTACACAACGTTTTCCGTAACAACGTGCTCTTTTAGGTGCGCACGAAGCTACAAAAAGTGCAGCCAGTAGTAGCAAAAGTATTTTTTTCATAGGTTTGGGACTTATTTTTTAACTTCAATTTGCATGTCTTTCAACTGTTCCAAATAATCTCTTTGATTAGATAGTCTCGGAATTTTATGTTGGCCGCCTAATTTATCTTGTTCTTTTAACCAATCGTAAAATAAATTTTCACGTGCCACATTAATGGATAACTGATTTAAAGTCATATTATTATATCGTTTGGCCTCGTAATCTGAATTGATCGATTGCAGGTTTTCGTCTAGAGTTTTTTGAAACAAGCTGATGTTTTCAGGATGTTTTTTAAATTCAATCATCCATTCGTGCGCTCCTTTTTCTTTTCCTTTCATAAAAATAGGTGCGACAGTATAATCTTTTACTTCGCAATTGAATTGGGAAGATGTTTTGGCAATTGCCATATCAGTATTTTCAACCATTAATTCTTCCCCAAAAACATTAATATGATGTTTAGTTCTACCCGAAACTCTAATTCGATAGGGTTTCAACGAGGTAAACCGAACGGTATCACCAATCATATAGCGCCATAATCCCGAATTGGTAGTGATTACAATGGCGTAATTTTTATATAATTCGACATCGGATAGGCGAATAATTTTCTGATGTTCTGTTCCAAAGGTATCCATCGGAATGAATTCGTAGAAGATTCCATAGTCCAACATCAGCAATAAATCATTCGAATAATTCAAATCTTGAATAGCAAAAAATCCTTCGGACGCATTGTAAATTTCGTAGTATTTGAAATCGGAACTCGGAATAATTTTCTTGTATTGTTCACGGTACGGCTCAAAATTAACACCGCCATGGAAATACACCTCTAAATTGGGCCAAAGTTCCAGTAAATGGGTGTTGTTGGTTTCAGTTAAAATCCGGTTTAACAACACTAACATCCACGAGGGAACTCCGGCAAAACTGGTTACGTTTTCGGTTTTGGTTTCGTTGATGATAGCTGTAAGTTTTGTTTCCCATTCGCTCATCAGCGACACTTTATTACTTGGTGTACTGCTGAATTCGGCCCACATCGGCATATTTTCAATGAGAATCGCCGACAAATCTCCAAACGAAGTATTGTTGTGTTCGTATATCTGTGAACTTCCGCCCAAGCGCAAACTTTTGCCTAAAAACAAATCTGAATTTTCATTGTTGTTGAGGTACATACACAACAAATCTTTACTGCCTTTGTAGTGGCAATCTTCCAAGGCTTCTGGGCTTACGGGTATAAATTTGCTTTTGGCATTGGTTGTTCCGCTCGATTTGGCAAACCATTTAATTGGCGAATGCCAAAATACATTTTGTGCGCCTTTTCGGGTGAGTTCAATCATTGGTTCTTGTTCTTCGTAGGTTGAAACCGGAATCCGTTCAGAAAAAGATCTGTAGTTCTTAATGGAAGCAAAATCGTGTTTTTTTCCGATTAAAGTTTCTTCGCAATTGCGAATCAAATTCATCAACAACTCATCTTGAATTTCATGTGGATATTTTAAAAACAGCTCGATCTGATGGATGCGCTGCTTTAAAAACCATGAAGCGATAGAATTGATGATTGGGAATGGCATATTTTTAAATTACGAATTAGGAATTAAAAATTACGAATGATAACTTTACCAAAAATACTTATTTTACTTCAAATTTAATGTTTTAATATCTAAAATTTAATATGCAATACGAAGGCGTACTTACCAAAATGCAAACGGAATTCGCAAATCCGATTCAGTATTACTTAGTTTTTGAAAACAGTTTTTTGAATTTAAATCAGTTATTGGACAAATCTCTTGTGATTGATTTCGTAGGATATCAATGTCTGAATTGTGGCAAAAAGAAGAAAATTTTCCGCCAAGGATTTTGTTACGATTGCTTTATGAGTAGCGCAGCGGCAGGCGATTGGATCATGAAACCGGAATTGAGTACGGCGCATTTGGACATCGAAGACCGCGATTTAGACTACGAGAAAAAAGTGCAATTACAACCGCATATGGTCTACTTAGCTTTGTCGAGTGAGATTAAAGTAGGTGTCACGCGATTAACCCAAGTTCCTACTCGTTGGATTGACCAAGGCGCGGTGCAAGCGCTTCCCATTGTGGAAGTTCCAAATAGGTACTTAGCTGGAATCACCGAAGTTGCCTTAAAAAACCTATACGCTGACAAAACCAATTGGCAAAAAATGCTTAAAAATGATTTGCCGGTTGTTGATTTGTTTAAAGAGCGCGCTGGATTGAAGTACATGCTCCCAAAAGAAGTGCAAGATTATTTCCATCCAGAAAAAGACGATTTGTATGAGTTGTATTTCCCAGTTTTAGAATATCCAAAAAAAGTGAACAGCTTGAATTTAGACAAATCGCCCAATTTTTCCGGAAAACTCATCGGAATTAAAGGCCAATATTTACTCTTTGAAGACGGAACCGTTTTTAACGTTAGAACCTTTGAAGGTTATGTGGTAAAAATTAGTTTAAAATAAACTATTTCGGCGGATCCGCTGGTTTTTCTTTCTTCTTGTTAAACAAACCGTTCAGTAAATCTTTTGCTTTGGTTTCGGCTTGTTTTTTTACTTCTTCTTTCACTTCCGCTTTTGTTGTTGGCACGACTGTTTTAGTACTATCACCTGGTTTTTTATTCTTGTCAATTAGATTTCCGAGCGCGGTAGTTCCTTTTCCAATCAATTGGTCTTTTTGTTGTTTGACCAAGCTTGTAACCAACGAATTTGTGGCTTGTTTTAAATCAGTGCTTACTTTGGGTTGAGCAAACGAACCTCCTAAAATCGCGTTAATCGGAATATTTTCCAGTTTAGCGGCGTTTGCTGGAGTCAGTTTAGCAATTAATGCATTGGCTTCAGTTCCTAAATATTTAGCAGGAACATCTAGTTTTACATTGTAGTTCATTAACTGATCAAAACTGTGTGTTCCGCCAACCGTTGCTGTGATGTCTTGGTACTTGAGATTGAACGGCTTTACCGATACTTTACCGTCTTTAAATGTTAGCGCTGCCTTGAGATCGTTCAGATTTAACTTACTCATATCGAGGAATTTTATATTCGAACTCAGTGCACTCAACAACGTTGAATTATTAGCATTTACAGTAGTGGAAAGCAATTGGCCTAATAAATCTCCAGAAATGGTTTTTAAATCGGGAGTCATTTCATTAGCATCTAAATTTCCAGACAATTTGATGGTTGAATTTAATTTTCCGTTAATTACTCCCGCAATAGGAGCAATTTTTTTCAACATATCCAATTGCGTAAACGTCTGAGCAATATCAACCTGATCCAATCCTAAATTCATGCTGAATGTTGGAGTTTTTGCTTTGGTAGAAACCGTTCCGTTCAACCCGATTTGTCCGCCAAAAATATTGGTTTTTATGTTTTGTAACGTAACAGCTTGATCTCTCACAATCAGTTTTCCCGAACAATCTTTCAAGGTCAAATTATCGTATAAAATCGTGTTGGCTTTTGCAGTTAACGTGCAATTTAAAAAGGCCGGAATTTTCATGGCTTCTGTTTTTTTCGCTTCGGTTCCTTTTGCAGGATCAGAAGTCGTCATGAAATCGGATACCGCGAACACATTCGAATTCAAATTGAAATCGCCTTTTAATTCTTGATTTCTGAATACAAATCCGTAGAAATTTTCTAAAACTCCCGTTACACTTAAATCGCTTTTTACGGTTGTAGCGTTGAATTGCTGTAAGTTCACTCGACTCGGATTGAATTGCACCAATGCCGAGTTGATGTTCATTCCTTTGCCATTTTCATCTGTGTATTTAAAGCCAGATAAACTTATGGTCCCGGCGTTGTTGATGTTTTCATACTGACTCTTCTCAACCGATAGCATGTCAAATTTGCTTGTCACATCGGCTTTTAAAATTCCGGTTAATGGTTTGTCCAATTTAATCGGATAAGCTTTGGAAAGATTAGCTAAGTTAATCGTTCCTTTTAAAGCAGCGTCAACTAACGCATTGGTAGCTACATTTTTGATGTTGGCTTTCGCACTAAAAACATCTTGGTCAATCGCAAAAGACAATTTGTCGAGGTTGACGTAGGTATCGTTCATGATTCCCGTTTCGTTGATGATTTTGGTATCAATCATAATGTTTTTGACTGATTTCGGCAAATCAGGATATTGAAACGACGCATTGTTGGATGCAATTGCTACATTAAATTTCGGAACCGTGGTGTCGGTTAACTGGCCTTTGGCAAATCCGGTAACGGTAAAATCGCCCGAAGTTTTTACGTTTTCGATGTTGCTTCGATACGATTCGGGAATCAATCCTAAAAAATTTTTAAAGGATGAAGTAGGCGTTTTGAAGGTCAAGTCATAAACCTGTCCTTGTTCAACCATTTGTATTAAACCATTGAATTCAAGAGGTAAATCGTTGATTTTTGCTTTGTTTTCTTTAAATGTATATTTACTTTGTTTTAAATCGATTCCGAGTACAGCGTCTAATGCCACGTTTACATTGTTGAGGTAATTCATCTTATCCATGTTCAACGAAACTTTTGCAGTAGTTTTTGTGTCTAAATCTAAAAGATCGTTGCTAAAATCGCCCGAGCCCGAATGTGTAATGCTGTCGATAACCATTCCGATTTTCGATTTTTCATCAGTATATTTGAATCTAAAGTTTTCTACGTCGTATTCTTTGATTTTTAGAGCTAAAGGTTTGCTTTTTCCATCGTCTTTTCCTTTTTGATCTTTTAAAGCAATATCGAAATTACCAACGCCATCTTTATTAAAAATGATATTAATCAGTCCATTTTTAGAAGATAATCCGTCAATATTCATCGGTTCGTTATCGGCATTGAACAATTCCATTACCGACATTTTAAGGTTTAGTTGGTCAAATGCGACTAAAGTATCTCCTTCAAACGGCGCTTTGTTGATGATAGAAAGCTTGTCAATGGTCACATTTGCTTTCGGAAAACTTTTGAATAAACTCAAATCAGCATCTTCAAAAGTAACCTTAGCGTCAACACTTTCGTTAATTGCTTTAGTAATTTTTGCTTTGATTTCATCTTCAAACAGATACGGAATAGCAAAGGCAGCAACGATAAACAGGAGCAAAACTAAACCAACTATTTTAAGTATTTTCTTGATCATAATGATTACGGTATTGATTCAACGTTTGTATGCAATAATCTTGCCTAATAATAACTACAGCAAAATTAAAAATTTCGCTTGATAAAACTGATAATGTTTTCTTAAATAAGAAGCACTAGAATTGAACTACTTCATAAAAAATCCGCTTCAAAAATTTGAAGCGGATTATAAAACAACTAACTCAACTGTCGTTTTTCGATCAATTTATTTTTATTTCGTAAGGCATTATAGCCTGAACTCCTTTTAATTGACTTAATCTTTTTAGGCGTTGAAGGATGAGGTAATTTTCTTCTCCTAATTCTTCTTTCATCAACGATTCTTTGCTTTGTGCTAACCCGAATTGAGCCAAAATATCTTCAAAACTTTTTTCGTATTCTGGGAAATCTTGCGTTCGGTATTCTTTTATTTTCGCTAATGAAGCTGCTTCTTTTAAGGCATCGTCCATTCCACCAATTTTGTCGACTAAACCAATTCGCAACGCATCTTTTCCGCTCCAAACTCGTCCTTGCCCGATGGAATCGACTTGTGCGAAGCTCATATTTCGACCTTTTGCCACGCGATTTACAAAAATACTGTAGATTTTCTCCACACTTTCCTGGTAATAGGCGCGTGTATTATCGTCTAAAGAAACAAACGGACTATAATTATTGGCTCTTTCGTGTGTTTTTAATTGTTGCGTGTTGATTCCGTATTTGTTGGCAGCTTGTGTAAAATTAGGAAGTGTTCCAAAAACACCAATTGAACCGGTTATTGTATTTGATTCGGCGTAAATTTTATGTGCGTTACACGCGATGTAATATCCGCCAGAAGCAGCCAAATTTCCCATAGAAACTACAACTGGCTTTTCTTTTTTAGTCAGTTCGATTTCACGCCAAATCAGTTCAGAGGTAAGTGCATTTCCACCCGGACTATCAATACGCAATACTATTGCTTTTACGTTTTTGTCTTTTCGAGCTTCTTGCAACGAACGACGCATCGAACCTTCGCCGATGAAGGAAACATCACCTTCACCGCTAAGGATTTCTCCTTGTGCATAAATGATGGCGATTTTATCTTTCGTACTGTAATCACCTGTCGACACTGCAATTTTTTCAGCATAATCTTCAATTGATACTTTGTTATAATCTTTATCAGCGTCTACTTTTAAAGCTTTTCTGATGTCGGCGTGGTAGACATCTTCGTACGCAATTTTATCAATCAGTTTTTCTTTCAAAGCCATTTCCGGACTACGCGCGAGAAGTCCGGTTGCGATTTCATTCAAACGCGTTTCAGATACTTTTCTTGATACAGAAATATCGGTAAGTAATGAATTCCAAATCGAGTTCAACAACGCCATCGTTTGTTCACGATTGGCTTCACTCATTTGGTTTTCTAAAAAGGGTTCAACGGCACTTTTGTATTTTCCGTGGCGAATTACCTCCATTTTCAATCCAGACTTTTCTTGAAAATCTTTAAAAAACATAATCTCTGTTGACAATCCTTTGAAGTCGATTTCGCCGATTGGATTCACATACATGGTGTTTGCAACCGAATTCAAATAATAGTCTTTTTGAGAATACACGTCGGCATACGAATACACGAATTTGCCTGAATTTTTAAATTTCCCCAATGCGTCACGAAGCGCTTTTGTTTGAGCAATGCCCAAATTTGATGAGTTGTTTATAATAGAAATTCCTTTGATGTCAGTGTCGGTTTGAGCGTATTCAATCGCTTTGATAACATCTGATAGACCGTCGTGTTGGTCTTCAAAAAATTGAAAATCTTTATAATTTGTTTTTCCAGCGTAATCGTAATTGATTTTGGATAAATCCAATTCGATTACTGAGCTTCCTTTTACCTGAACTACTTCAGAATCGCCACCGGCTAGTACTCCGATTAGCAAAAGCCCGAAAAATAGTATCATAAAAAAGACAAACAATCCTGTTACTGTAGCCAGTACATTACTTAAAAATCGCATAGTTTTATATTTTTAAAGTATGAGTACTCTTTTCGTCCAATTTGTTACTTTTATGTGGTAAGAAAATCAGAATAGTTATTAACACTCGCATAATTTTGGAAGTATTGTAAATTTCTTTTAGTTATTTTGCGGGATATGAAAACGCAGCATCAAGTCATACTTTCATTAGGAAGTAATTTAGGAAAAAAGCAGGAGAACATTCAGCTTTGCATTGATTTGTTGCATCAGGATGTTGGAACAATTACCAAGGTTTCTTCATTGTATGAGTCGGATGCATGGGGTTTTAAAAGTGAATCGTTTTACAATTGTGTCGTTGAAATGCACACCCATTTGAAACCGCAAAAAGTGCTGAAAAAGATTCTAAAAGTTGAACAAATTTTAGGACGTATCCGAACTCACGAAGCTGGCTATCAAGCCCGAATTATTGATGTAGATATTATTGCCTTTAACGATGAACTGGTTGATGAAGAACGACTTCAAATTCCACATCCACATCTCAGCGATCGACTTTTTGTTTTGCTGCCATTTCAGGAAATTATTTCCGATTGGATGCATCCAACGACCAAAACCACAATTGGTGAGTTGGTCAAAAAATGTTCCGATTCAGGAAGTTGTGTAATCGTTTCGACTTTGATTGCGCCTTTGAAAAAGATCGATTTAAGTCGGTTCAACTACATCGCCATTGAAGGAAATATTGGCGCTGGAAAAACAACCTTAGCCACCAAAATTGCAGAAGATTTTAATGCTAAAACGGTTTTGGAACGATTTGCAGATAATCCGTTCTTGCCTAAATTCTATAAAGATCAAAACCGCTATGCCTTCCCGTTGGAAATGTCTTTTTTGGCTGATCGTTACCAACAAATATCAGACGATTTAGCGCAATTTGATTTGTTTAAAGATTTCATCATCGCTGATTATCACATTTTCAAATCGCTTATTTTTGCTAAAGTTACGTTGCAAGAAGACGAATACCGGTTGTATAAAACGCTTTTTGACATCATTTATAAAGAAATGCCGCGCCCCGATTTGTATATTTACCTGTATCAAAACACTGATAAACTATTGCAAAACATCAAAAAAAGGGGCCGAAGTTATGAGCAAGAAATTCCGTCAGATTATTTAGAACGCATTAATGAAGGTTATTTGGATTACATCAAAACGCAACAAGACTTGAACGTTTTGATTATCGATGTATCAGAAAAAGATTTTGTAAAGAATCAAGAAGATTATACTTTTATTTTAGACGAAATGGCCAAAAAAGCGCATTAGTTGGCAGAAAGTTTCTGAAACAAATCCCAGACTACGATTCCAGCGCTGACGGATATATTTAGAGAATGTTTGGTTCCGAGTTGCGGAATTTCGATGGTTCCATCGCAAATTTCAATCGCTTTTTGCGAAACACCATAGACTTCATTTCCGAAAACTAAGGCGTATTTGGTGTTTTTATCCACTTCAAAATCGTTCAGCAAAACTGCTTTTTCTACTTGTTCAATAGCAAACACTGAAGTTTGTTCGGCTTTCAACTTTTCTATAACCGAAGCTACATCTTTTACATATTCCCAAGCAACCGTTTCGGTCGCTCCAAGTGCCGTTTTGTGTATTTCTTTATTTGGTGGAACTGCTGTGATGCCGCACAAGTAAATTTTCTCAATTAAAAACGCATCCGATGTTCGAAATACCGAACCGATGTTGTGCAGACTTCGCACATCATCCAAAATAAGTATAATAGGAGTTTTTTGAGCGAGTTTGAAGTCGTCTACCGTTTTGCGTTCTAATTCACTGTTTAAAAGTTTTCGCATCTTTTTTTTGCAAATGTATTTAAAACGCAACTATTTTTCATGCATCTATAAACAAAAAGGGAATTAGCTTTTGTTGGGTTCACTGACTTTTCTAGGCGGAATCGCCACATCTCCTTTTATCAAAAGAACTTTTGTTGAACCTTGCACTGCATTAGAAGTGACGGTGACGGTTTTACTAAATGGTCCAGCCCGTGAGGTGTCGAATTTAACTATGATTGCGCCTTTTTCGCCAGGCTGAATCGAATCTTTTGGAAAAGTAGGAACAGTGCAGCCACATGTGCTTGTTGCATTTTTAATGAGTAGCGCTTTGTTGCCGTTATTGGTAAATACAAATTCACGTTCTCCATTTGATTTATGCGCGATTTTTCCGTAATCAATCACATCACTTTTAAAAAGCATACCAGCGCCTTCAATAGTCTGAGGAACCACTTTAACCGGAATTGGCTTTTTTGCTTTAGGTTTAATTGTTTGTGCCTGCAAATAGGAAAGGCCTAAACACAGAGCAGATACAGTAAGAATTGATTTCATCATAACACAAATCATTTCAATTACTAACAAATTTACTCAAAATAGTGACACGAGGTTCTATTGTTGATTTATTTTGCCGATTTTTATTTATTTATTACACTTAAAAATATAAATTCGTAAACTAATAAAAAAGGCACTCAAATTGGCATCAAAAGAAACCACAGCGAAGGAAACTCCTTTAATGAAACAGTATAACGAGATTAAAAGAAAGTATCCCGACGCTTGTTTGCTTTTTCGTGTAGGAGATTTTTATGAGACTTTTGGCGAAGATGCGGTCCGAGCGTCAAAAATACTAGGAATCGTCTTGACCAAACGTGGTGCAGGATCGGAAACTGAAACGGCATTAGCCGGATTTCCGCATCATTCCTTACATACCTATTTGCCTAAGTTGGTAAAGGCTGGTTTGCGTGTGGCGATTTGCGATCAATTGGAAGATCCGAAAATGACCAAAACAATTGTCAAACGCGGAGTGACAGAATTGGTAACGCCTGGCGTTGCTATTAATGACGAAGTTTTACAATCCAAATCAAATAATTTTTTAGCAGCAATTTATTTCTCCAAAACCAGTAACGGAATTTCTTTTTTGGATGTTTCAACAGGAGAATATTTGGTAGCTCAAGGGAATGATGAATACATTGATAAATTGTTGCAAAATTTTCAACCGAGTGAGATTTTAATTGATAAGGGCAATCGAAATCTATTCAAGGAAAAATTCGGAGCCGATTTCAATACTTTTTATTTAGAAGATTGGATTTTCAAGGAAGATTATGCGTTTCAAACGTTGACTAATCATTTTCAGACCAAGTCGATGAAAGGATTTGGAATAGAAGATTTGCCTCACGGAATGATTGCGGCGGGTGCAATTATGTACTATTTGTCGGAAACACAACACAATAGAATCCAACATATATCCAATATTCAGCGTATTGCGGAAGATAGCTACGTATGGATGGATCGATTTACCATCCGAAATTTAGAATTGTACCACAGCAACGCACAAAATGCAGTTACGTTACTTGATGTGATCGACAAAACTTTATCGCCCATGGGTTCTCGCTTGTTAAAGCGATGGTTAGCTTTGCCCTTGAAAGAACTGAACGCCATTCGAAACCGTCATGAAGTGGTGTCCTATTTTAAAGAAAATCAAGAAATTTTAAAGCAAATTCAGTATCAGATTAAGCAAATATCCGATTTGGAGCGTTTGATATCGAAGTTAGCTACGGGTAAAATTTCACCGAGAGAAGTACTGTATTTAAAAGATTCGTTGGATGCGATTATTCCCATAAAAACAACAGCTTTAGAGAGTAAACAAGAGGCAGTTCGTGTAATTGGCGACAGTTTGCATGCGTGCGAATTGCTGCGGGAAAAGATAAAAACTACGTTAAATCCGGATGCGCCAGTTGCGATTTCTAAAGGAAATGCCATTGCGATGGGAGTTCACTCCGAATTGGACGAGCTTCGCAGTATATCCTTTTCGGGAAAAGAATTTTTAGAACGCATTGAAAAACGTGAATCAGAGCGAACCGGAATTTCTTCATTAAAAATTTCCTTTAATAATGTTTTTGGATATTATATTGAGGTTCGAAACACTCATAAAGATAAGGTTCCGACGGAATGGATTAGAAAGCAAACGTTGGTAAATGCCGAGCGTTACATCACTGAAGAGCTCAAAGAATACGAAACCAAAATACTTGGTGCAGAAGAAAAAATTTTCCAGATTGAAAGTCAGCTTTTTGAGCAATTAATAGTTTGGATAGCAACCTATATAAAGCCGGTGCAACTCAACGCCAATTTGGTAGCACAATTAGATTGTCTGACTTCGTTTGCGCAATTAGCCATTGAGAACAATTATAGGTGTCCGGTTTTGGATGATTCGTTCGATTTGGAGATCACCAATGGGAGACATCCTGTGATTGAAAAACGACTACCCGTTGATGTTCCATACATTGCAAACGATTTGTATTTAGACCGCGACACGCAACAGATGATTATGATTACGGGTCCAAATATGTCGGGTAAATCGGCTATTCTTCGTCAGACAGCTTTGATTGTTTTGTTGGCTCAAATTGGAAGTTTTGTTCCTGCCGAAAAAGTGCGCATGGGAATTGTCGATAAAATATTTACCCGTGTGGGCGCGAGCGATAACATTTCGATGGGCGAGTCGACTTTTATGGTAGAGATGAATGAAACGGCGTCAATTTTGAACAATATTTCTGATCGAAGTTTGGTGCTATTGGATGAAATTGGTCGTGGAACCAGTACATACGACGGAATTTCAATAGCCTGGGCGATATCTGAGTTTTTGCACGAAAATCCGGCACGACCTAAAACACTTTTTGCTACGCATTATCACGAATTAAATGAAATGTCGGAGCAATTTGGTCGAATTCACAATTACAATGTGTCGGTAAAAGAACTAAAAGATACGGTTTTGTTCATTCGGAAATTAGTAAAAGGAGGAAGTGCACATAGTTTCGGAATTCACGTAGCGAAAATGGCAGGCATGCCGCAAATTGTGATACAACGAGCGCAAAAATTGCTGAAAAAATTGGAAAAAAACCACTCGGGTGCCGAACTTTCGGGAGTAAGATCGATGAAAGACGATATGCAGTTGAATATTTTTAATTTGGATGATCCGTTGTTGGAAGAAATCAAAGAAGAAATTTTGCATTTAGACATTAATACGTTGACTCCGGTTGAAGCCTTGATGAAATTGAATGAAATTAAACGCATGCTGCAGAAAAAGTAAAGTTAGGGTTATCAGAGAGTTAAGAAAAGGCGTTTATTTTTTTGTAAAAAACCTTTGCTTAATTCAATTTTAATAGTACATTTGCATCCGCAATATGCGACAAGTATTGCAGTTCTTATACAAATTGAAAGTGAAAATAGCTCGGTTTGGGGCGCGATTTTGCTTCTAGCAAGTCATGGTCTGTCGAGGTGTTTTTAAAAAAAATGCGAAAATAGCTCAGTTGGTAGAGCGCGACCTTGCCAAGGTCGAGGTCGCGGGTTCGAGCCCCGTTTTTCGCTCAACTACCTAAATAGTTTGAGTATTGAAATTAATTGTTAAAGTTATCAGTTCAATGCAAAAACGAAATGCTACGGTATTGAACATGTTTTAATGATTTAAAAAATTATTATTCATTGCAGAAGCAATAGTGCTCGAGTGGTGATATATTTAATTAATTTTTTCTAAAAATTAGCGATTCAATACTAAAGCAAAAACTGCTCGAGTGGTGGAATTGGTAGACACGCTGGACTTAAAATCCAGTGGGTAGTAATGCCCGTGCGGGTTCAAGTCCCGCCTTGAGTACTAAAAGCTTTATTCGTTTTCGGATAAAGCTTTTTTTTTGATAATAGGTTATAAAATAAGAGTTGAATGGGGGTATTTGTAATTAGTCAACGCCAAAATGGGCGGTATAAATATGAGTTTAATTCAAGAAAAGGGAAAATCATCTACACAAGTATTGATTTTGAATTGAGATTTGAATGTGAAGAATCAATAGAAGCTTTGAAAAAATCAATCAATGAGGTTTTTTTTATGAAATTCAAATCTAAAAATGGAAAATTGTATTTTAAAGTAATTTTAAACAATATAGAAGTTTCGGTTAGTAGAAGGTATAGTACACTTCCCTTAATGGAAAAAGGAATCGACGAAGTACTGCAATCCACTCAATTTTCAGAAATCTTAGATTTTTCAAATAAAACGATTGTTTTTTAATAATGAAGTGATTTAAATTTTTTAGCAAATAGGAAAAATTTAAATCACTTCAATTAGTTATATAACAAAAAAAAGTCTCACATTGTGAGACTTTATTTTTTCTGTTAGAAAGCTATTACTTTGCAGCAGGAGCTTCAGCAGCAGGAGCTTCAGTAGCAGTAGAATCTGTAACAGTAGAATCAGCAACAGGAGCAACTTCTTCAACAACTTCAGTAGCAACTGAATCAGTAGTAGCTTCTACTTCTGCCTCAGCTTGTTTACAAGATACTACAGTTAATGCAGCAACGATAGCTAAACTTAAAAATACTTTTTTCATCTTAATTAAATATAAAAGGTTAATTATTAATTCGGAGCAAAGATACAAATTTTTTTAATCGGAAAAATTTTTATTTAACTTTTTTTGAAATTTTTCTCTTTGAATTCCGAATATCTACTTTACAAATTCTGTGCCAAAATTATGTTAAAGGAAAATTATTTCTTTTTTAGGGGATAAATAATTTTTAATTCATCTATAATATTGGTCGCGCCGGCATATTTATCTATGATAAAAAGTATGTAACGCGCATCCACCATAATGTTTCTGCATATTGCGGGATCATAATAAATATCACTCATGGTTCCTTCCCAAACTCGGTCAAAGTTCAAACCAATTAAATTTCCGTCTGCATCTAAGGCCGGACTGCCCGAATTTCCTCCTGTGGTGTGGTTCGTTGCTACAAAACAAACAGGCATTTTTCCTTTAGAACCATATTTTCCGTAGTCTTTTGCGTCGTACAAATCGATTAATTTTTTCGGAACATCAAATTCGTAGTCACCAGGAACGTACTTTTCCATTACACCATCTAAATAAGTAATAGGCTCGTAATACACCGCGTCGTTGGGTTTGTATCCTTTTACTTTACCATAGGTTACACGTAATGTGCTATTAGCATCAGGGAAGATTCGAGCCGATTTCGGACTCAATTCTAAAATCGCTTTCATGTAGTTTCGCTGCAATCCAGTGTTTTTCAAATTGATTTCATCAAATTTCGGAGCGATGTTTTTTACATACGATTCAGACATGGTCTTAATTAGTTGGTAGCCAGCATCCTTGTTTATTTTTTCAATAACTGTTTTAGTATCGCCAGTTAATAATTCTTTTATTTTCTCATAGCTGACCAATTGTGAGTTGTTATAAATATTGGACGAAAGCGACTTGCCATCCACATTCGCTAGTGAGCTAGGTAAAAATTGCTTTGGATATCGTTTGGAATAAATCACGATAAGTTGTTCGAAAACCTTTTCATCAACCGAAGCATTGAAATCTTTGTAGAAATCGCCCAATCCGTTGACTAAATTATTCTTTCTATCGGTAAATGCTTGCTCACCTTTAGTGGTAAGCAATTGTTCCAATTGATATATTTTATAGCCTAACGACAGCAATTCGGTGTTACGCAAAGCCACTTCAGTAAATAAATCACGTGCCACGGCATAATCTCTAATATCAGTGTAGTTTTTCTGAAAATCGGATAATAAATTCCCGTATTCTGCCTGCTTACCCGTTTTCAGCACCTTTTGCTGAAAGTCTTTTTCAAATTTTTGCTTCACACCAACGGCATTTGACTTTTTCAATCCTTTGGTTTCGCCAATCCATTTTTTCCAGTAATTGGCAACACCTGCATATTTCGAAGCGTACTGAATTTTGATGGCATTGTCTTTTCGCATAAATCCGTCTTGCACTTTTAAAGCCGCGTCTCTAACTTCAATTTTTACCGGATTTAAATCATTGATAATTTGTTCTACTGCATACGATGGCAAATATTCTTGTGTTCTTCCCGGATATCCCATGACCATCGTGAAGTCATTTTCTTTAATTCCTTTTGCAGAAATCGGCAAAAAATGTTTGGGTTTGTAGGGCATATTGTCTTTCGAATAAGCTGCCGGACGATTGTCTTTATCGGCATAAATTCGAAACAGCGAAAAATCACCCGTATGACGTGGCCAAACCCAATTGTCGGTATCCGATCCAAATTTTCCGATTGAACTTGGCGGAGCGCCCACCAAACGAACATCTTTAAACGTCTCGGTTACAAAAAGCAAGTATTGATTTCCGTCGTAGAACGTTCGAATACGGTTTTCTTGCCAGGATTCTTTGGGTGATGAAGTGCTCAAGGCGCTTATGTTGTCTTGAATTTTCTTTTGCTTTTCAGCTTCCGTTGTCAAACTCGAAACTCCGTCCATTATTTTGGTGGTTACGTCATCAATGCGAACGACGAATGTCACTACCAAGTCTTTATTTGGCAATTCGTCGTCCATTTTATACGCCCAAAAACCGTTGGTCAAATAATCATTTTCAACAGTTGAAAGAGTTTGAATGTTATCGTAACCACAGTGATGATTGGTCAAAATTAGACCTTTAGGAGAAATAACCTCGGCTGTACAACCGCCATCGAAATGCGGAACAGCATCTTTTAAACTCGATTTGTTTACCGAGTAAATTTGTTCAGCGGTAATGCGCATTCCCAAGTTTTTCATTTCGGTTTCGTTCATTCCTTTTAATAAAGAGGGAATCCACATGCCGCCTTGTTGTGCTTGGACTTGAAGTACGAAAAGTAATAGGAGTAATTTAATGTATTTCATAGATGTTAAATTGGAAGTGCAAGGTACAATTTTTGATATTTTATAAAATTAATTTAGGTTTTCATTAAGAATATGTCGTACTATGATATCGGTCGCACCTTTATTCATTTGCACAAAAGTGGAACAAATATGGCCTTTTTCGTGTCGCTCATCTTCATTGTTGAGCAGTACATCAAATGCGTCGTTCAGTTGATTTTGATTGGCAATCGATAAACATCCAGTGCTATTTACCAAAGCAGTTGCTTCTGCAAAGTGAGCGTAATTCGGACCGATTACAATTGGAACACCAAAGGTTGCAGGTTCCAAAATATTATGCACGCCAGGATTACCGAATCCACCGCCAACGTACGCAATATCGGCATAGGAATAAATTTTCGTTAGTATTCCGATTGTGTCGATGATGAAAACTTGATAATTTTTAAGCTCTGGCTTTCTTGACGACTCTATTGAGTAATCAGAATATTTAAATTTAGTCCTTTCGATTTGTTGGTAAAGTGAAGTTATTTGCTCTTGTTTAATATTATGTGGAGCAATAATGAATTTTATATCTTCCGCCGAATTGTTGATGTAATTCACCAATAGATTTTCGTCCTTCGGCCATGAACTTCCTATCACAATAGTTGTTTTATTGTCTTTAAATTGCTCAATAGAATCCAACGAATTGTCGCGTTCCAAAATAGAAACGACTCGATCAAAGCGCGTATCACCCGAGATTTTTACATTGTTGAATCCGATGCTTTGAATTAATTTTTTAGACGAATCATTTTGTACAAAAAAGTAGTCAAATGCTAGTAGCGCATTTCGGTAAAATCCTCCGTACCATTTAAAGAATGCTTGGTTTTCTCTAAAAACACCTGAAATTAAGTAGGTTCTTGTCCCAATGCTTTGGGATCTCTTCTTTAATTCGTTCAAATAGTTTGGCCAGTATTCATATTTGATAAAGAAAACGAGTTCAGGATGAACCACATCAACAAACTGTTTTGCGTTGGACGCTGTGTCTAATGGTAAATACACCGTCACATCGGCAATGGAATTGTTTTTTCGCACTTCATACCCCGAAGGTGAAAAGAATGTCACGATAATTTTATGATTGGGAAATTGCTGCTTCATTCGTTCCATTACAGGCAAACCTTGCTCAAATTCGCCCAAAGAAGCCGCGTGAAACCAAATGGTTTTGTCGTTTAGAGCGATTTTGTTTTTTATTGTGAGAAAGACATCTTTTCTGCCGTTGACAAATAGTCTCATTTTTGGACTGAAAAGCGCCAGTAATTTCAAGATTTGTGCGGCCAATAAAACTACTAAATTGTATAGGAAAAGCATCAGTTTTTATTTGATTGGCTAAATTAAGTTTTTTAAACACATAGAAACATAGATTTTAATAAAAAATAGGTCGTTTCACTTTTTCAAAGAATTCATAGAGAAGGTAGATGAAGTACTATTTTTTGCCACAGATTAAACAGATTAAACAGGTTTGACGGATTTTCACAGATTTTCAAATTATATACTGATTTTGCAAAACACATTTACCCATTAGCCCCGATTGCTTCGCCAGTTCGCTTCGCTCGTGTGAAGCGACACCAAAGTAAAGCGAAAAGCGGGAATAAGGTTTGCAAAAAAGCCTAAGCCATTCGCTTCAAATAATCAGAAAAAGCATACTTTTGTACTTCCAATTTTTTATATAATGAAAAAACTGCAAATGGTTGACTTAAAAAGTCAATACGAAAAAATCAAAGATGAGGTAAATGCTTCGATTCAAGAGGTTTTAGACACCAATACATACATAAACGGACCTTTGGTCCACCAATTTCAAAAAGATTTAGAGAATTATTTGGGTGTGAAACATGTGATTCCATGTGCCAATGGTACCGATGCTTTGCAAATTGCCATGATGGGATTGGATTTGAAACCGGGCGATGAAGTAATTACCGCCGATTTTACCTTTGCTGCTACGGTAGAAGTTATCGCTTTGTTGCAATTGACTCCAGTTTTAGTTGATGTAGAAGTACATAATATGAACATTTCATTGGACGCAATTCGAAAAGCAATCACTCCAAAAACCAAAGCAATTGTTCCGGTTCATTTGTTTGGACGCTCGGCCAATATGGATGCGATTATGGAAATTGCTAAAGAGCAAAATTTATATGTAATTGAGGATAATGCACAAGCAATCGGTGCAGATTACACATCAAAAGACGGTTCAAAAACTAAAGTAGGAACAATTGGTCATGTTGGAGCAACGTCGTTTTTTCCTTCTAAAAATTTGGGATGTTATGGCGATGGTGGAGCGATTTTCACTAATGATGATGCGTTGGCACATAAGTTGCGAGGTATCGTGAATCACGGAATGTACGAACGGTATCACCATGATGTAGTTGGTGTGAACTCAAGATTAGATAGTATTCAAGCAGGAGTTTTAAAAGCGAAATTACCACATTTGGATACGTACAATAAAGCCCGTCAAGATGCCGCTAGAAAATATTCTACTGCGTTGAGTGTGAATCCAAATGTGTGGGCACCATTTATTTGTGAAACTTGCGATTGCCATGTGTTTCACCAATATGTAATCCGAATTCTGAATGGAAAGCGCGACGGTTTGTTGGAACATTTACAAGGAAAAGGAATTCCGTGTGCGATTTATTATCCAATTCCGTTACACAGCCAAAAGGCCTATGCCGATTCGCGTTACAAAGAAGAAGATTTCCCCGTAACCAATCAGTTGTGTAAAGAAGTTATTGCGTTACCGATGCACACCGAATTGGATGACGAGCAGATTAAATTTATAACGGATAGTGTTTTAGAATATGTAAATTAAGAATATAGAACATAGAATATAGAGAAAAGACTTATGTACTCCAATCTATTTTCTATTTTCTATTTTCTATTTTCTCAAAAAATATGAAAATAGTAGTTACAGGAGGTTTAGGTTTTATAGGTTCTCATACGGTTGTTGAATTGCAAAACGAAGGTTTTGAAGTAGTAGCAATCGACAATCTTTCGAACTCGTCAGAAAGTGTTTTAGACGGAATTGAGAAAATCACCGGCAAGAAACCCATCTTTGAAAAAATGGATTTACGCGACAAAGCATCGGTTCAGAATTTCTTTACAAAGCATAGAGATATTGACGGTGTGATTCATTTTGCGGCCTCGAAAGCGGTAGGCGAAAGTGTTGAAAATCCACTTTTATACTACGAAAACAACATCAATGCATTGGTATATGTTTTGCAAGAATTAAAAGAAATACCAAGTGCTAATTTTATTTTTAGTTCCTCTTGTACGGTTTACGGTCAAGCCGAAAAAATGCCGATTACCGAAGATGCATCGATACAACCTGCTATTTCTCCATACGGAAACACCAAGCAAATAGGAGAAGAAATTATTAGTGATGTTGCTAAAGTGACCAATATCAATTCAATTTTATTGCGGTATTTCAATCCAATTGGGTCACATCCTTCGGCAGAAATTGGAGAATTACCACTTGGAGTTCCGCAAAATTTAGTGCCTTTTATTACACAAACCGCCATTGGATTGCGCGAAAAATTGTCTGTTTTTGGTAATGATTATCCTACTCCAGACGGAACCGCCGTTCGTGATTATATTCATGTAGTCGATTTAGCCAAAGCTCACGTAGTTGCCCTACAGCGTTTACTGAATAAACAAAACAGTGAAAAAGTAGAAACGTTTAATTTAGGAACTGGCACAGGTAGTTCTGTTTTGGAAGTAATTAGAGCTTTTGAAAAAGTATCAGGACAAAAATTGAATTATCAAATTGTCGGACGACGAGAAGGCGACGTGGTGGAAGCTTACGCCAATACCCGCAAAGCCAATACAGTATTGGGTTGGAAGGCGCAATCTTCGCTGGAAGAGAGTTTAGCAAGTGCCTGGAAGTGGGAACAAAAAATCCGAGATCATAAATAAACCAAAAACCCAAACTCGTCAAAGTTTGGGTTTTTTTTTGAAGTCAAAAAATTAATTTTTGATAGCTTCTTTTGCGTCCTTTGCCACTTCTTCTACTTTTTCAGTGCCTTCTTCAGCGCCTTCTTTTAAATCTTCACCTACTTTTGTAGCTGTTGAATAAATAGCATCAGCAATGTTTTCGGCTGCAGTTTCGATTTCAGTTCCAACCGCTTCTGTAGCGTCTTCCACTTTCGCATTTGTTTTGTCTTGGCATGACACCATCGCAACAGCCATAAAAGCTACTGCTAAAATTGTTTTTTTACTCACATTAAAATTGATTTTTTTCAATAGGAGTTCGTGAATCTTCGATTTCATTTTTTAAAAATTTAAAAGGTTATTAACTACTGTAGCTATGCAAACCAAGTGCCAAAAATTAAAAAAGTTCCAATGCATTTAATTGGAACTTTCTAATTGTTATTTTTGTACGGCTTCTTGCACTTTTTTAGCGCCTTCTTCTACTTTTTCAGCGCCTTTAGCGACCACGTCTTTGACCTTTTCTTTCACTTTAGAAGAATCGATTATCTCCTTTGCTTTTAGTTTCGTCGAGTCAATGGATTCCTTTACTTCTGAGGACACTGCTTCGGTTGCCAGTTTTATTTTTTCTTTGGTTTCCGATTTGCAAGAGATAATCAGTACAGCAAGAGCTGCGGCTACTAGTATTTTTTTCATGTTTTATTATTTAAAAGGTTAATGAATAACTAAGGTACAAATTAAATGCCAATTATTTTTAGTAGCAAATTAGGATCTGGACAGTTTTTGGTATAGAATTCCAACTCATTTTGATTACAAACTCCCGGATAATCTCCTTTTTTGTTTTGCATATCAATAATGATTTGAAAATGCAAATGCGGTGCATAATCACCATTTATTGGAGGCAAACCTAAAGTGGCAATTTGTGCCCCTTTTTGAACAGAATAGCCCACTTTTTTATCCATCAAACTTTCTAAACTTAAATGGCCGTATAAGGTGTGGAATTTATAATGTTCCATTTGATGTTCTACTATGATAGTCGGACCGTAATCGCCCAACGCATCGTTATTTTGTAAGCTGTGTATGGTGCCATCTAATGCTGCAAAAATCGGAGCTTGCTCGTTTATCCATAAATCCAGACCAATGTGAATATCGCGTTCATTAGAGGTTTCGTTTTTAAAAACGGCACTTCTTTTATATAGATTTCTTCGTTCCAAATAGCCGCCATAGGCAATTGAAGCACGGTTTTTATGTAAATGATGTTGAATGTAAACTTCGTAATCGTGAGCTGTATTCAAGTCATAAACTTGCAATTCTTTGTTTGTAACGGATAAATCCAAAGCAACATATTCCGAATATTTAATTTCGGGCGCAATCACTTTGGCTGCTTCACAATAACGTAATACTTCAATAAAACTTTTCATTTGTTATCATCTAAAAATCCTCATAAAATTAAGTTTATGAGGATTTAGTACTATTTTGAAATCTTTATTCCGCTTACTGTTTTCTACTTAGGCCGAAATCGTTTCCACGTCCTTATCAATTTTACCAACCAATCCAACTAAGACCTTTCCTGGGCCAACTTCTGTAAAACTAGTGGCGCCATCTGTAATCATTTGTTGTACCGATTGTGTCCACTTAACTGGAGCCGTCAATTGAATGATGAGGTTTTTTTTAATCTCTTCTGGTTCCGAAACTGCACTTGCCGTTACATTTTGATAAACCGGACAAATGGGTTTTGAAAAAGTAGTTGCTTCAATCGCAGCAGCTAATTCTTCCCGAGCAGGTTCCATCATTGGTGAATGAAAAGCGCCGCCAACAGGTAAAATCAGAGCTCTTTTTGCTCCTGCTTCTTTCATTTTTTCACACGCTAATTCCACCGCTTTGTATTCTCCTGAAATTACGAGTTGCCCCGGACAGTTATAATTTGCAGCTACGACAACGCCGTCAATAGAAGCACAGATGTCTTCTACGATTTTGTCGTCTAAATTTAAAACGGCCGCCATAGTTGAAGGCATAATTTCACAGGCTTTTTGCATTGCAATTGCTCTTTGTGAAACCAACTTCAATCCGTCTTCAAAACTCAAAGTGCCGTTCGCCACTAAAGCTGAAAACTCACCTAATGAATGTCCAGCGACCATATCGGGGTTAAAATTATCTAATGTTTTCGCCAAAATTACCGAATGCAAAAAAACGGCTGGTTGGGTAACTTTTGTCTCTTTTAATTCGTCTGCAGTGCCTTCAAACATAATATCTGTAATTCTAAAACCTAAGATATTGTTTGCTTTTTCAAAAAGTTCTTTGGCTAATGACGAGTTTTCATATAATTCTTTACCCATTCCGGTGAATTGCGCACCTTGACCTGGAAATACGTATGCTTTCATTTTTATGCTGAGTTTATTTCAGCATCTACAAAATGCTGAACGGTTATGTTTTTAATTGGTTAAGCAAAACTAGTAATTTTAAAGATACTATCTTAGTAAAATAATTAAGTTTGACTGTAACTTTTTGCCGAGTAACCGACTTATAAGAAAAACTGATATTATGAAAAAATCATTACTTGTTGTATTCTTATTTCTTTTAGGTTTCGTAGTATTTTATTTAAATCTCCCTGTACTTCAATATGGTTTTTATGAGATTGCCATAATTGTTTTAGTAGTATTATTTATCTATTTTCTGCTTTCTCTTGGAATTGACGTAGATAAATCGGGTAAGAAGTTTATAATCACATCCAAACCCAGTAAAATTTTACTCATTACCATGGGTTTAGTTTTTGCGTACTTGACCATAGTTTCGTTGGTTACCACAGCTACTATTTTTCATACATCTAGTTATCAAAAAATGATTGGAACTGTTGAAAATGGCGAAAAGATTTCCGAGCATATCGCTCCCATTTCCATGGATAAAATCAGAGTTGTAGATCAAGAATTGGCCTATTTATTGGGAGAGAAAGTTATTGGATCGCAACCAGCATTGGGAAGTCAGATTAAATTAGGGAACTTCTCTATTCAAAAAGTCAATAATGAGTTGTATTGGATTGCACCCTTATTACATTCAGGTTTTTTTAAATGGCTTAATAATAAAGAAGGAACGCCGGGCTATGTTATGGTGTCTGCAACCAATGAACGTGATGTGAAATTGGTTCAAAATATAGACGGAAAAGCAGTAAACATCAAATACCAACCAAGTTCTTATTTCCAAAGTAATATTCACAGACATGTTTATTTTAATGGTTATTCAACAATTGGCTTAGCTGATTTCACTTTTGAAATAGATGAAAAAGGGAATCCGTTTTGGGTAATTACTACCTATAAAAAAGAAATTGGGTTCTCTGGTAAAAACACTACTGGAATTCTAGTTGTAGATGCCCAAAGTGGCGCTATTCAGGAGTATGCAATCAAAGACTCACCAAGTTGGGTGGATCGAATTCAACCCGCAGAATTTATTGAAGAACAACTGAACGATTGGGGTGAATTGGTTAACGGATATTGGAATTTTTCAAATACCGATAAACTGCAAATCACCGAAGGATTGACTTTAGTGTACGGACAAAATAACAAATCCTATTGGTATACGGGTTTGACCTCTGTTGGTAGTGACGAAAGTGCTGTTGGATTTGTTTTGGTTGACACACGAACAAAAGAAACGACATTTTACAAGCAAAGCGGCGCCACAGAATTTGCAGCTCAAAGTTCGGCCGAAGGAAAAGTTCAAGAAAAAGGTTATAAGGCTTCGCTACCCATTCCGTATAATATAAACGGAATTCCCACTTATGTAATGACCTTAAAAGACGATGGAGGTTTGGTAAAAATGTATGCGATGGTAGCCATCAACGACTATACTATTGTTGGGGTAGGAAATTCAATGCGTGAGACATTAACTTCTTTCAAAAGCGTTTACAATATGGCTGGGAATAAAATTAATCCAGGGAATGTTGCAGCGAAAAAATCAATTTTATCCGTAATCAGTCGCGTTCAAAGCGATGTGAAGAACGGAAATAGTTTCTATTACTTTACGATAAAAGATTACCCAAATATTTTTGTGGGATCGTCACAAGTTTCGAATGAAATTCCATTAACAGTGGTTGGCGATAGTGTCAAAGTTTCGTTTGATATTGACAACGAACAAGTAATAGATGTAACGAGTTTTGATAACCTCAATTTGAAATCGAAATAAAAAAAGCCCTTCTTACTATCGAGAAGGGCTTTTTTTTAAATGGAATGTATAATTTCGAGCAATTGCTTCTTTAATTCAGGATTTTTAATTCCGTCTTTATCATCAAAATTGTCATTAAAACTAGGTAACGAAAAACTACCTTTAACAATTCCACCTTGAAAAGGAAAACGTTTATTGGCGATTTCCAATACCGAACTTCCTCCACGAATACCAGGAGAAGTTGCCAATAAAAGCATTGGTTTTTCCTGAAAAGTTTTCCCATTGATGCGCGAAATCCAATCGAAAATGTTTTTAAAAGCAGCAGAATATGCACCGTTGTGTTCGGCAAATGAAATGATAATTAAATCAGCCGTGCCAAGTTTGTTGTAGAAGTCGTGCGCTAGTTGCGGAATGCCATCTTTTTGTTCCTTATCAGTCGAGTAAATGGGCAGTTCGTAATCGTTCAAATCTAAGATTTCTACCAAACAATTTTCAAAAAGTGAAGCTGCATACGTTGCCAATTTTTTATTAATAGAAGTGGAACTTGATGAAGCGCCAAAAGCGATGATTTTTTTAGTCATTTTTATTCATATAATAAGTTAATGCTCCCGATGGACATTTTTTTACCGTTTCGATAATTTTTTCGGTTGTTGAATTTTCGGCATTTATCCATGGTTTTTCTTTGGGTTTAAACACATCAGGATTGTTTTTTACGCACTCTGCCGAGTGAATGCACAGTGCGTTTTTCCACACAATGGTTACTTCGCCATTGCTGTATTCTTTGGTTAAATCTTTTGGATCCATAAATTAAAAAATTAAAATTATAAAACGTCTCTAAATTCTGGTGTTTTATCAAATACACTTTTAGCAAAAGGACAAAGAGGAATGATTTTAATTCCTTTTTCACGAGCATATTCTACGGCTTTAGTAACCATTTTTTTACCAAAACCTTTGCCTTCATTGCCTGGATTTACTTCAGTGTGATCGATTATGATTTTGTCTTCGCCAGCAAAAACGAATGTCATCATGGCTTCGTGTTTGCCATTTACATCAATATAAAAAACCCCTTTATTATCGTTTATTTTTAGTTGTACTTCATTCATAAGTTATATTTTTTACTGACCACCTGCCTACCGGCAGGCAGGCTGACCACTGATTACTGTTCCATCGGAATTTCCATTACTAAAAATTTTGAATTTTTATTCGCTTTAATTTCAATTTCATTGGTGTCCCAAATTCCAATCGCGTCCCTTTTTCCTAATCTTTCACCATTTACTTCAATTTCACCTTCAATATTTATGATATAAAATCCATTTCCTTCTTTTTTTAAAGCTAATTTTTTAGAAAAATCGGCTTCAAAATCACTCAAATAAAACCATGCATCTTGGTGAATCCAAACGCCAGCATCGTCTGGATTTGGAGAAAGAATTTGAGCAAAAGCGTTTTTTTGTTCGGTTGTATCTAAAGTAATTTGTTGATAACGTGGTTCTACATTTCGGAGTTTTGGAAACAACCAAATTTGAAATAATTTCGTTTCTTGGTCATGATTTGGATTGAATTCACTGTGACGAATTCCGGTTCCAGCACTCATTACTTGCACATCGCCAGTTCTTATGGTTTCGGCATTTCCCATACTATCTTTGTGTGCCAAATCGCCTTTTAAAGGGATAGTAATTATTTCCATGTTGTCATGACCGTGTTCGCCAAAACCCATGCCCGCAGCAACAGTATCATCGTTCAAAACGCGAAGCATTCCAAACTGCACTCTTTCTGGATTGTACCAGTTGGCAAAGCTAAAACTATGGTAAGCGTTCAACCAACCATGATTGGCATGACCTCTTGAATCTGCTGTGTGTAAAACTGAATTTTTCATCTGTATATAAATTTAGTAATTATTACGATACAAATTTAAATCGAAGAAAACCGAAGTGCACTTAACCTAGATTAAGAAATTATTTTTTCAATAGACGAGTTTTCATCTTACTGAAAAATTCTGGCGTTACACCAATATAAGAAGCCAAATGTTTTTGCGCAACTTTTTGTATCAAGCTGGGGTATTTTTGACACATTTTTTCAAAGCGTTGTTCTGATGATAGGCTTAAATTATCCATCAATCGTTCTTGATGAGCAACCAACGAGTTTTCGGCAAGAACTCGGAAAAAGCGTTCTAGTTTTGGAATTGCAGCATATAAAACTTGATGGTTTTCTTTTGAAATGACAACTACTTCAGCGTCTTCTAGTACTTCAATAAATAAATTGCCAGTTTTTTCCGAAAGGTAACTATACATGTCGCCAATCCACCAACCTTCGCAAGCAAAATGCAAAACGTGTTCGATGATGTTATCGTTAATAGTGAAGCTGCGTAAAATGCCAGAATTGACAAAACAAGTGCTTTTCGATACTTCGCCTGCACTTAATAATATTGTTTTGGATTTGTAAAAATGCGTTTCAGTTTTCGACAGAAACAGTTCTTGTTCTTCTAGAGTTAGGTTGACGTGCTTGGCAATATTTTGAAGTATGAGCGACATCAACTAGTTCTTCTCGTTTGAAAGTAATTTAAACGAACTCACAACAAATCGATTGCCTTTGAATTCACCAATTACTTCTGCTTTTCTGATGGTTGAACAAAAGCCATCATGTGCATGAGCATCGCCATGATCGTCGATTTTGGTTCCTTCTACAAAGTAGCTTTTGCCATCGATTCGAACAGCCAAATCACAGCCATTTTTTTCGGTCATTCCAAATTGGCATTGACCACACGAAACTTCTACAACTTGAGGTTTTTGCTCTTTTTTTTCTTGAGCAGAAAGCGAATTGCCAAAAATTAGTAGAAGTATATAGAATAAATTTCGCATGATTTATGAAATTACTGTGACTAAGGTAGCTGTTTTTTTGGCTCGTTCCACAATTTCTTCAACTGGTGTTTCAAGCGAATCAGAAGTGAGTACAACTCCCATTCTTCTGTAAGGTCGAGAAGTTGGTTTGCCAAAGATTCTAAAATCGGTTTTGGGTAAAGAAGCTACATTTTCTATTCCAGTAAAAGTGGGGTTGTTAGAGTTTTCAGAAGCTAAAATTACGGCACTTGCGCCTGCTTTTTCTAATGTAATTTCAGCTATTGGCAAACTTAAAATAGCGCGCAAATGCAGTTCGAATTCATTAAAATTTTGCGTTCCTGCAAGTGTTACCATTCCTGTATCATGAGGGCGAGGCGATAATTCGGAAAAATATACACCTTCATCAGTTAAGAAAAATTCAACACCAAATAATCCAGCGCCACCCAAAGCTTCAGTGACTTTTCGAGCCATTTCTTGCGCTTCAAGAATGTCTTTTTGAGAAACATGTGCAGGTTGCCAACTTTCTTGGTAATCACCGCGTTCTTGTCGGTGACCAATAGGTGCGCAGAATAAAGTAAGGTTGTTATTTTGTGTAACCGTTAGCAGCGTAATTTCTGAATTGAATTTGACAAAAGCTTCGACAATTACTTCTACAACATCGCCACGTGAACCTTCAACGGCATAGTTCCATGCTTTAGTTATGTCTTCTTCTGATTTTATGGTAGATTGTCCTTTTCCAGATGAACTCATTAATGGTTTTACAACACACGGAATTCCAACTTCGGCAACTGCTTTTTGTAGTTCATCTGCTGATGTAGCATAGCGGTAATTGGCCGTTTTCAAACCTAATTCTTTAGCAGCCAAATCACGAATGGCTTTTCGGTTCATGGTAAAATTGGCCGCTTTTGCAGACGGGACAACGGTAATTCCTTGTTGTTCGTAATCGTAAAAACGTTCGGTGCGAATGGCTTCGATTTCGGGAACGATAAAATCGGGTTGGTGTTTGGCTACGATGCGGTCGAGTTCACTTCCGTCGAGCATGTTGATGACTTCAAATGCATGTGCGACTTGCATAGCGGGAGCATTTTCATAACTATCGACAGCAATTATGGTTTGTCCGATGCGCTGTGCAGCGATGACGAATTCTTTTCCGAGTTCGCCGGAGCCTAATAAGAGTATCTTCTTTTGCATGAAATTCTAAATGAAATTATTATAATAAATTATAAATTTTGAATTTTAAATTATTCGAAACATTTAAAATATACAATTCAAAATTTAAAATAAAAAAAGCCCCAATAAATTGAGGCGTATGATTTTAAGCTAGTGCTTCTTTGATTCTTTTCATTGCCTCGGTGAGTAATTCTTCACTGGTAGCGTATGAAAAACGGATGCAATTTGGGTTTCCGAATGCGTCGCCCGTAACGGTTGCAACATTGGCTTCGGCCAGTAAATACATAGAAAAATCGTCAGCATTGTTGATAGTAGTTCCGCGTAACGTTTTTCCAAAATAGTGCGAAACATCAGGGAAAACATAAAATGCGCCTTCGGGAACGTTGAGTTTAAATCCGGGTATATCTTTGACCAAACCAACTACTAAATCACGTCGATTTTTGAACGCAGCAACCATTTCGTTCAGTACACTCGGATCGGCATCAACGGCTGTAATGGTGGCACGTTGCGCTATGGAATTAGCTCCAGAAGTTACTTGACCTTGCATTTTGGTGCAGGCTTTGGCGATGACTTCTGATGCGCCGATGTATCCGATTCTCCAACCCGTCATGGCAAATGCTTTAGCCACTCCGTTTACGGTAATGGTTCGTTCGAACATACCTGGAATGGAAGCGATGCTACAAAACGTACCCGAGAAATTGATGTGTTCGTAGATTTCGTCGGAAACGATATAGATGTTAGGATATTTTTCTAAAACTTGGGCTAAAGTCGTTAATTCTTCACGGTTGTATACCGAACCACTTGGGTTGCAAGGCGAACTGTACCAAATCATTTTGGTTTTCGGTGTGATGGCTTTTTCGAGTTGTTCGGGTGTGATTTTAAAATCGCTTTCTACGGATGTTGGCACTTCAACCGGAATTCCGCCAGCCATTTTAATGATTTCGAAATACGAAACCCAATACGGAGCGGGAAGAATTACTTCGTCGCCGTCATTGATCATGCATTGTGCAATGTTGTACAACGATTGTTTTGCTCCAGTAGAAACTACAATGTTAGATGGTTTATAGTCTAAATTATTATCGCGCTTGAATTTGCGACAAATGGCTTCTTTTAATTCCATATAACCATCAACGGGAGAATATGTTGAGTAGTTTTCGTCGATAGCTCTTTTGGCCGCTTCTTTGATGAAGTCGGGCGTGTTAAAATCGGGTTCACCCAAACTTAAACTGATGATGTCTTTTCCTTGTGCTTTTAATTCTCTTGCCAAAGCCGCCATAGCTAAGGTTTGAGAAGTAGATAAATTGTTGATTCTATCTGATAATGGGTTCATTGGTATTGTGTTTGTATTCGTAACTTTTGAAAATTGTATTAAATAAAGAAGACGCGATTCACTGCGTCTTCAATTATTTTTATGCGAGTTGAGGTTTTTTACCTAACTCTCTAAGGTGCTTGAAGTGCGCGATTACGGCACTACGCATGGTCTTATACTCGTGATAAGGAAGGTTACATTCGAGCGCAGTTTCTTTAACTATTTTGGCGATTTTACCATAATGCACATGACTAATATGCGGGAAAAGATGGTGTTCTACTTGATGATTTAATCCACCCGTATACCAATTTACAATCCAGTTTTTAGGAGCAAAATTTACAGTGGTAAATAACTGATGAATTGCCCAAGTATTTTCGATTTCTCCCGCTTCATTTGGAGCAGGATTTGTAGTATCTTCGATAACGTGTGCTAATTGGAATACGATACTTAAAATTAATCCAGCAGTGTAGTGCATAATAAAGAATCCCAATAATACCTGCCACCATGCAATTCCCAATAGCATGGGAACAACTAGCCAAATTGAAAAATAAATCACTTTGGTAATGACCAAAGTCGTCCATAGTATTTTAGGACTTTTAACTTCCCCGTAGGATAGTTTTCTCTTAAGGTAGGATCTCATTTGTTTGAAATCGGTCGTAATTGCCCAATTGAACGTTAATAATCCGTAAAGAAAAATCGAATAATAGTGTTGAAATTTATGAAATGAATACCATTTAGCATGTTTTGTAAAGCGAATTACTCTTCCAGCTTCTAAATCTTCATCGTGTCCAGGAATATTCGTATACGTATGGTGCAAGACATTGTGTTGTACCTGCCAATTGTACACGTTTCCCGCAAGAACATAAATAGTTCCACCCATTAATTTGTTGATCCAGTTTTTGTTGGAATACGAACCGTGATTTCCATCATGCATTACGTTCATTCCGATTCCAGCCATTCCAATTCCCATCACAACAGAAAGTAGTAAAAACAACCAAAGCGGCATTGTGGTTAAGAAGATAGTTAAAAAATACGGGGCTAAAAAAACAGAAAACAAAATAATTGTTTTCAAATGCAGTTTCCAATTGCCTGTTTTAGAGATGTTATTTTCTTTGAAGTAATTATTTACTTTGGAATTTAGTGTTCTAAAGAACTTTAAATTGTCATTTTTCGAAAATGTAGGAGGAGTTGTATTCATATATGATTTATGATAAAGCGCAAATGTACTTATTATAATTTTTTTACCATTAAAAACAAATCATAATTATTAACCAAAAGTCTTATTTTTGTTGAAAATTATTCAAAATGGATGAAATTGCAAAGCAATTCCCTAATCTTACTGAAAACCAGCGTTTACAATTTGAAAAATTGCAATTTTTATATGAAGATTGGAATTCAAAAATCAATGTAATTTCTAGAAAAGACATTGATGAACTGTACACCCGTCACGTGCTTCATTCATTAGGAATTGCAAAAATTATCGAATTTAAAGCTGGGTCAATCATTATGGATGTCGGCACAGGCGGCGGGTTTCCCGGAATTCCATTAGCTATTTTATTTCCCGATTCTACTTTTTATTTGATTGATGTAATTGCCAAAAAAATAAAAGTAGTTAATGAAGTTGCTACGTCACTAGGTTTGACCAATATAAAAGCCGAGCAAATGCGCGCTGAGAATGTCAAATCTAATTTTGATTTTATTGTAAGTAGAGCTGTAACCAATATGCCCGATTTTGTAACTTGGGTGAAAGGTAAAATTAAACCTGCTTCAAAAAATGATTTGCCCAATGGGATTTTGTATTTAAAAGGCGGTGATTTGACTGAAGAACTAAAAGGTTTTCCACAGGCAACGGAATACAATTTATCGGAATTCTTCAACGACGAATTTTTCGAAACAAAAAAAGTAGTTCACCTACCTCTATAAAAAAAACGCCTTGAATTTTCAAGGCGTTTTTAATTTATTATGCTTGGATGTTAGCTCTTAATTAATTTCTTAGTGATTCTTTCTCCATTGCTTTCTAGGGTAAGTAAGTATACGCCTTTGGACAACGAAACCGGAATTTCGAGTGAACCATAAATATTTTGATTCGTACGAGTAAGGATTGATTTTCCAAAAACATCAGTAATCGAAATGGTTGCATTTTCAATTGTGTAGGATGAATTAATTTCTACTGAGTCATCAATTGGGTTTTTAATCCAAATGCTATTTAAAGCCGCATTTTGAGGTGTAGCTAAAACTGGGTTTAAAATTTCATTTAAGGCAAAAGCTAAATTCTGAGCATTTAAAGTAACGTGATTTTCATTTACAATTGGGATTGAAGATGCTACGAACGGCGTTACTGAACTTGATGTAATCGGAGCATACAAATTATTAGTGCTCGAAATAGCCATTGAACTCCAAGCTGGAATAAAGCAGAAATAATCGGCGTTTAAATTGTCAAAAAATTCAGTCAATAATGGATCAGCTCCTAAACCTGCTTCAAAACCGGATAAATCAAATCTTCCGCCTGGAGCAGTGTCTAAACCATCCGTAAAAGTTGGAGCTTTTGAGTTGGCAAGGCTTTCAAAAATAGTAGCCCAAAAAACGATTAAAAATGTTTGTCCTCTAAAACGACTCACTTGATTGGTTTGATTGGCAGCTGGTGTAAAACGTAGATTGATGATGGCGCGTTGTGTAGTGGTCACATTAATGGTGTGATTCATCACTTCAAAATCGGGAGTATAATTAGAAGTTCCGTTTCCAGCTCCATTCGAAATAGACACATTGCGTGTAGTAGTCGGAAAGCCCATCGTATTCAGTTCGTTTTGAAAAGCATTTCTAAAATTGGGTGCGCCGGTTGGAAGTAATGAGTCAGAAGCGGTATTAAATTCGAAAACACTTCCTGACTGCAAATGTCCTTCAAAATGGTCGATCAACATTTGGCGTGCAGCTGGACTTTTAATCAATCCATCTACTACTGGTTGCACTTGCACATTCCCTAATGGTCCGTAGGCCATATAATTGAATAAATGTTGGAAACCAATTGGCACGTTTGCACCTAAATGTGGCGAATCAAATGAAATGTACAAACGCGTATCTGGCGTTAATGAATTCAGTTCCATATAGCGCAATGCATAACGCGAAATCAGTCCACCCATACTAGGACCGATGATTACATTTTGTTCCGTCCCTACTTTTTGGGCATTAATTTGATTGATTAATTCGACCAAAATCATAGCATTTCTTTGGATAAAATCGACTCCGCCATCGACTACAGTAGTGGTATTGGTTCGGGTGTAAACAGGAAAGTTTAGAATCACAATATCAAAACCTTGTGCTCTTAAATCGGTGGCCAAATTTTGTCCAGCACCATAATTTAAGGAAGTGTAAATGGTTGAAGTATCGCGGGTATCGCCTGGATCAAATCCGTCTACTAAAAAAATCGGTTTGTCTAACACTCCGTTGGTCGTGTCTAAAAATAATTCGTATTCTCCTTGACCGAAATACGGTGCCGTTTCGCCCGAACCTTGGTAAGCAATAGTAGCTGTGATGTCGCTTACTACATTTGGAACGAAAGAAGTGGAAGAGTTTCTATTTGCTGAAGTAGTTCTGTTTTCAACTTTTTCAATTTCAAACGATTGCTCGATGGATGTTCCGTTGGTAAAGGTGATTCTGTACTCAATTGTTTGTTTCCCATTTGCACCCAAATCCATTTGAAAAGCTTGGTTGAAAGGGATGATTTTCCAATCTGAATTTTGCGTTTTTAATGCAATTGTAGAAATGGTTCTATTTGATCTGTTAAAAATAAAATCATCTTTGAGTATAAATGTACTTGTACTTGCTTTGGCCACCAACGAAGCCATCAAATTTAAAGAATGCTTTTGAAAGACTTGAGTCGCAGCAGGCTTTACATCGTACAAATTTGCACCATTTACAAATACATCGCCGTTTTCCAATGCCGTTGTATTGATTGTTTCGAAATCGGTGATTAAGACCGAAAGTGGAATTTGTTTCGTGGCAAATCCGAGTTTTGCTTCTTCTTTAATTACTTCGTAAGCAGGAAATGCTTGCAGATAATCGGCACGTTGTATTTCGTGGTATACTTGATTAAAAGTTGTAGTTGAGATGTGCTTAGCATCTAACGTATTGGCCTTAGAAAGGTTGAATACACGATCGTATAGTATGTCTGTTTCGGTTTTGTCTTTAAGCAAATCGTAGGATTTATCTTGACTAAAACCTAGCAGTGAAAATAGCGAAAGCGCCAGTAGTGTAATTTTTGATTGCATAGTTTCTTATTTTAAATTTCGAAGATACAAAAAATTAATAATCAACCAAATAAAAAAGTCCAAATCTAAACGTTTGGACTTTTTAAAAAATATATTTTTTATCCTAAAAATGGATAACGATAGTCTTCTGGTGTTACAAATGTTTCTTTAATTGTTCGAGGAGAAACCCAACGCAATAAATTTTGCGCCGAACCTGCTTTGTCGTTCGTCCCCGATGCTCGTGCACCACCAAAGGGTTGCATGCCGACAACAGCTCCAGTTGGTTTGTCGTTTACGTAGAAATTCCCAGCAGCGTTTTGCAAGGCTACGGTTGCTTCGGTAATAGCGTACCGATTTTCACTGAAAACGGCACCCGTCAAAGCGTATTCAGATGTTGCATCCACCAATTTCAAGGTTTCGCTCCATTTTGCATCTTCATATACGTACAACGTTACTACTGGTCCGAACAGTTCGGTTTCCATTGTAGAATAGTTTGGATTGGTTGTTACAATAACGGTTGGTTCGATGAAATACCCTTTCGATTTGTCGTAATTTCCGCCTACAATTATTTCAGCGTCGGCGTCTTTTTTGGCTTGATCGATGTAGGAAGCCAATTTATCAAACGAACCTTCGTGAATTACAGCTGTTATGAAATTTCCGAAATCTTCGGGTGATCCCATTTTCATGGATTGTACATCGGTGATTAATTGGTCTTTCACGGCTGGCCACAAACTTTTCGGAATGTACACGCGCGACGCAGCGGAACATTTCTGACCTTGGAATTCGAAAGCACCGCGGGTAATTCCAGTTACAACTTGTTTTACATTGGCACTAGGATGCGCGATGATAAAGTCTTTTCCGCCTGTTTCACCTACAATTCTTGGATACGTTTTATAGTTATGAATGTTGGTTCCGATTTTTTTCCAGATTTCTTTGAATACGAAAGTGGAACCTGTGTAGTGAACGCCCGCAAAATCGGGACTCGCTAAAACTGTATCCGTGATCATAATTGGATCGCCAAAAACAACGTTGATGACACCATTGGGTAAACCTGCTTCTTTAAAAATATCAATAATAATTTTGGCTGAAAAGACTTGGCTATCACTTGGTTTCCACACGACAGTATTTCCCATTAATGCAGCGCTCGCAGGTAAATTAGCGGCGATGGCTGTAAAGTTAAACGGCGTGATGGCATATACAAAACCTTCCAGCGGACGATATTCTACACGATTCCAAACGTCGGAAACCGACGCGGGTTGATCTTTATAAATCTGCGTCATGAATTCGACGTTGAACCTTAAAAAGTCAATAAGTTCACACGAAGCATCGATTTCTGCTTGATGGATGGTTTTAGATTGGGCAATCATGGTCGCTGCGTTGATGCGTGCTCGGTACGGACCTGCGATTAATTCGGCTGCTTTTAAAAATACGGCTGCACGTTGTTCCCACGGTAAATTAGCCCATGCGTTGCGTGATTCTAAGGCGTTTGCAATGGCTTTTTCTACGTGTACTTTTTCGGCTAAATGATAGGTTCCCACGATGTGTTGGTGATCGTGTGGCGCCGACATGGTTTTGGTATTTCCGGTACGAATTTGCTCGTTACCGATGAACAAAGGCACGTCGATGGTTTCGTCCCACATTTTTTGATAGGCGGCCAAAACTGCTGTTCTTTCGGGTGAATTCGGAGCGTATGATTTTACGGGTTCGTTGACTGCTTTGGGTACGTTGAAGAATCCTTTTAACATAGTATAGACTGTTAGATTATTAGACAATTTGAAAATTAGACAATTCGGCAATTCGGCAATTCGGCAATTGGAAGTTGCGTAATTATTTAAGATGAAGCAAAAATACGAAGGTTTTTTTGAAGTTTTGGTAACTTTTGAGGCAAACTTTTGTTAGGGAAAATAGTTGTTTTAGTGGGAGTTTTTTGCCACAGCTACACAGATTATGGTTTTCAACTTCTGCCTTGCGTCTTTCCCGCGCAGGCGGGAATCCATTTTCCGTAGT
>CAIUWH010000055.1 GCA_903902795.1 uncultured Bacteroidota bacterium | reverse complement strand
CAAGATGGCGCGTATTTAGCTGAATTGTTATTATCAAAAGGATATATGGTTCACGGAATAAAACGTAGAAGTTCGTTGTTTAATACCCAACGAATCGATCATATTTATGAAGATCCGCACATCGATAATCAACATTTTAGATTGCATTATGGTGATTTGAGCGATTCAACTAATCTAATCCGAATCATTCAAGAGACGCAACCCGATGAAATTTATAACTTAGGTGCGATGAGCCACGTAAAAGTGAGTTTTGATACACCAGAATATACAGCTAATGCAGACGGAATTGGTACGTTGCGCATCCTTGAAGCAGTTCGTTTACTTGGGTTGACCAAAAAAACTAAAATATATCAAGCTTCAACTTCCGAATTATACGGATTGGTGCAGGAAGTTCCACAAAAGGAAACTACACCTTTCTATCCACGTTCTCCCTATGCTGTGGCTAAAATGTACGCCTATTGGATTACGGTAAATTACAGAGAAGCCTATGATATGTTTGCGTGTAATGGAATCTTATTCAATCACGAAAGTCCGCTGCGAGGTGAAACTTTTGTAACCCGAAAAATTACGCGCGGTATTGCTCAAATGGCACTCGGAATGCAAGATACTCTGTATATGGGTAACATTGATTCTAAAAGAGATTGGGGTCATGCCAAAGATTATGTGGAAGCCATGTGGTTGATTTTACAACAAGACCAACCCGAGGATTTTGTCATTTCAACGGGAGTAACCACCACTGTGCGCGATTTTATAAAAATGGCTTTTGACGAAGTAGGAGTAGAGCTCGAATTTTTGGGTGAAGGTGTGGATGAAACGGCCAAAGTGAAGTCGACTTCTAACCCAGACTATGCATTTAAAGTAGGTCAAGTTGTGCTGCAGATTGATCCAACGTATTTCCGACCTACCGAAGTAGATTTGTTGATTGGAGACAATACAAAAGCCAAAACAAAACTAGGTTGGACGCCTAAATATACTTTGGATATGCTAGTAAAGGAAATGGTGGCAGCCGACCTACAATTATTCAAAAAAGAAAAGTATTTTAAAGAATACAAATAATGGAACTGAATTCGAAAATATATGTTGCCGGTCATAGGGGAATGGTGGGAAGTGCTATTGTTGCAAATCTTCAAAAGAAAGGTTTTTCCAACATCATTACCCGTACGTCAACCGAACTCAATTTAACCCAGCAAGATGATGTAGCTGCTTTTTTTAAAGAAGAACAGCCCGAGTATGTATTTCTTGCAGCGGCAAAAGTGGGCGGAATAGTAGCTAACAATACCTATCGAGCCGATTTTATTTATGAGAATTTAATGATACAGAATAATGTCATTCATCATTCGTATGTAAATTGCGTGAAAAAATTGTTGTTTTTAGGTTCATCATGCATTTATCCTAAAATGGCCGAACAACCCTTGAAAGAGGAATCTCTTTTAACAGGATTATTAGAAGAAACCAACGAACCATATGCCATAGCTAAGATTTCTGGAATTAAAATGTGTGATGCTTACCGAGCGCAATACGGCTGTAATTTTATATCGGTGATGCCAACTAATTTGTACGGATTTAACGATAACTACGATTTGCAAAATTCGCATGTACTGCCAGCTTTGTTAAGAAAATTCCACGAAGCCAAAATTAATAACCAAAACGAAGTTGTTGTGTGGGGAACTGGAAAGCCTTTGAGAGAATTTCTCCATGCGTCAGATATGGCCGACGCCTGTGTTTTTTTGATGCAAAACTATGATCAAGCTGGATTTGTCAATATTGGTTCAGGGAAAGAAATATCAATTGCCGATTTAGCCCTTTTGGTGAAGGAAATTGTAGGCTATACTGGCGCCATCGTTTTTGATACCACTAAACCCGACGGAACGCCAAGAAAACTAATGGATGTGAGTAAATTGACCCGTTTAGGTTGGACGCACTCTATTGACCTAAAAGAAGGAATAACAGAAGTCTATAGAAGCAAATTTTTGTAATTCGCATGACAAAACTATCTATAATTACGATAAATTTCAATGAGAGAGAAGGATTGCACAAAACAATCACCAGCGTGCTTTCACAAAATTTCACTGATTTTGAGTTTATAGTAATAGATGGGAATAGTACAGACGGAAGCAAAGAACTCGTTCATCAGTATCAAGACCATTTTGCGTACTCCGTTTCTGAGCCTGATACCGGAATTTACAATGCGATGAACAAAGGAATTAAGGCTGCCACAGGTGATTATTTATTGTTTTTGAATAGTGGCGACGGTCTTGTCAGTTCCACAACCTTAAGCGAAATCAATCAAGCCATTGATGGTTCAATTGATATTTATTACGGGGATTTAGTATATTTTGATGCTAAGAAAAAGAAAATGCAGCAATGGACGTTTCCCAACAAGTTATCACTCGGATTTTTTGTTGGTTATAGCCTACCACATCAAGCCAGTTTTATCAGAAGAACGCTGTTTGAATCTGTTTCGATGTACAACGAAAACTTGAAAATTGCCTCAGATTGGGAGTTTTTTATGAATGCCATCATCAATAAAAATGCATCTTATAAACACCTAGATATTGTGGTTTCCGAGTATGATTTGAACGGAATTTCATCTAATCCATACAACGAAGAACGGGTGAATCTAGAGAAAAATCAATCCTTACAAAAGTATTTTCCAATGATGGTAGATGATTATCTGATAATCCGCGAATTAAATTCAAAGCGAGTAAAGAATCTCTTGTACATCAAGCAATTTAGATGGCCATGGAAACTCCTCAAAGCTGTTTCAAACTTTTTACTTTTATTCTTGCCTAAACAAAAAATATAGTCTTTTTTATGACAAAAATTTCTATTATTACCGTCAATTACAATGATGCTGTAGGTTTAGATAAAACTATAAAAAGCATTGTAAATCAGTCGTATACTAGTTACGAGCTGATTGTGATCGACGGAAATAGTTCGGATGGAAGTAAAGAAATCATACAACAAAACGCAGCGAAAATCCAGCATTGGGTCAGCGAAAAAGATACGGGAGTGTTTAATGCCATGAATAAAGGAATTCGAGCTTCAAAGGGCGAATTTGTGATTTTTATGAATGCCGGCGATTGTTTCTTTGATGCTCATGTCTTGGAAAAAGCCGCAACTTTTTTCTCCGATTCGATTGATATTTATTACGGAAACAACATCAAGAAAAGTCCAAATTCGGAACGATTAAAAACCTATCCCGACCAATTAGATTTTTCATTTTTTTATTCGAGTTCCATCAATCATCAGTCGACTTTTATTCGGAGATCACTTTTTGATCAGTTCTTTTATTACAACGAAAGTTATAAAATTGCCTCCGATTGGGAGTTCTTTATCTACGCCATTTGCTACAAAAATGTGAGCTACAAATACCTCAATCAAACCATAGCAGTGTACGATTTTACAGGTATTTCATCCAATCCAAAGTCGTCTGAATTATTCAAAAAGGAGAAGACGAATACCATCAGAAAATATTTTCCGACCTTTGAAAAGGATTACGAAAGTTTATCACTTTTGACTTCAAAGCGCATTCAACAAGTAGTTCATATCCAAAAGTTTCCTATGGCTTGGAAAGTGCTCAAAGCATTCATAAGCGTGGTGCTTTTTTTCACTCCAAAATTCAAACGATGAAAAAAATACAAGTCGGTTTCTTGATGTCGTACGATTACGAATTACTCAAAAAGTCAATTCCGCCTGTTTACCAATTGGCCGATACCATTTTTTTGGCGTTAGACCATAAAAAAAGAACCTGGTCGGGGAACCATTTTGAAGTGGATCCTAGTTTTTATGATTGGGTAAACAAATTAGACGTTGATAAGAAAGTTATTATTTATGAAGATGATTTTTACGTGTCAACGCTATCTGGAATGCAAAACGATACCCGCGAACGCCACATGTTGGCCAACAAAATGGGCATCGGGAATTGGCTGATTCAGGTTGATTCGGATGAGATTTTTATCGATTTTGAGAAGTTTGTAAAGAAGTTGCGTCAATACGATAGTTACTTAATCCATCCTGAAAAACATCCCATTCAATTTGCTGGGTTTCACATCAATGTCTATAAATACTTAGACGAAGGCATGTTGTACATCGACAAACCAACAAAATTGCTTTTGGCCACTAATTATCCCAATTACAAATACGCCAAAAATACCAAAGAGCGAATTGTTTATGATGATACCTACATACTACACGAAGGTTTGGCGCGAACCGAAGAAGAATTGTTGCTGAAACTCGACAATTGGAGTCACAAGCACGACATCAATGCCACGTTTCTCCAAAAATGGCGTATGGCCAATAAAGATAACTACCATACTATAAAAGATGTTTTTTATTTAGACGCTGAAATTTGGCCTGAATTGGGCTATTTTCCTACTTCAGATTTAACAGAAATCAAAAAGATGGTGTACAGCGATCCCAAACTTGTCATTCCGAAAACGAAACTATTTTTTAGAAATTTTGGACAGTGGTTCAAGCATTTGTTTAAAAATAAAAAACCAGAGTTCGAAACCTATTTTGCAGAAAAATCATGAAACTGAGCAGTGCGTTATTAATTTCAACTTACAATTGGCCCGATGCACTTCGTTTGGTGTTGATGAGTGTGCTCAAACAATCGGTTCAAGTAGATGAGATTTTAATTGCCGATGATGGTTCACTTCCAGAAACTACTATCTTGATTGACGAGTTTAAGAAAAAATCAACTGTTCCGATTAAGCATTTTTGGCAGGAGGACAACGGATTTAGAAAATCAAAAATTTTAAATAAAGCCGTTGCAGGATCGGTTGCCGATTATATTATACAGGTCGATGGCGATTGCATTTTGCATCCAAAATTTGTAGAAGACCATTTGAAGGCGGCTCAAAAAGGAGTTTATTTATACGGATCTAGAGTTAATATTTTACCGAAGTTTGTTCAAAATATTCTTCAGAACAAGACCATTCACTTTACTTTTTTTTCAAAAGAAATCAAAAATAAAACCCGTTCGATTCACCTCGATTTTGTATCCAAATGGTACCAGCCGCATGAAGGAATTTCGGATAAATTTAGAGGTTGTAACGTTTCGTTTTGGAAAAGTGATTTTGTTGCCGTTAACGGATACAACGAAGATTATGAAGGTTGGGGAAGAGAAGATTCCGATTTAGTTATTCGCATAGGAAACATTGGTGTTAAAGCCAAGCGGTTACGATATGCGGGTATTGTTTTTCATATTCACCACAAGATAAATGCTAAAAATAATTTTGAACGCAACGATGCCATGCAATCAGAAACGGTCAGAAATAAAGTTACATGGATCAAAAATGGAGTAGACCAATATCTCTAATGAGATGAATTAAAGTAACATTACTCTATTTTGCGATACATCATCCACAATTGAAGATATCTTTTAAAAACCGAAAACGAATGGATGTAGGCCAAGATAAATCCGGTTTTTCCATCTAAAATTCCCAATCTAAAAATATACTGCCACAAGAAGCGATACGTTGGTCGAATAAAAAAGTGATATAAATTGGGTTTTTGCTTTAAAAAGAACAAGTTTTCAGCTTGCAGTTTGCTGTACAAATTGAGTTTATCGTTGTAGTTATCAAAATTTTTATAACTATAGTGATGCAATTTGTTTTTTAAAACACCAGTTTTACCTGTACTTTGAACCAATTCGTGAACCAAATTACCGTTATATTGACAGTGTTGCTTATTAAATAATCGGATGGCTTTATCGTTTTGCCAACCACCATATCGTATTAACTTACTCATAAAGTAGAACTTCCTGCGAATGTAAAAAGCCACTTTATCATCAGGTTTTTGTACAATAGATTTGATTTCAAGCTCCAAGTCTTTAGAAATAATTTCATCCAAATCAAAGAACAATATCCAATCGTGACTGGCCTGTTCGATAGCAAAATTTCGTTGGTTGGAAAAATCGTCAAATTTCCTTTGGATGACTTTTACACCGAGTCGTTCTGCAATTTCAATGGTTTTGTCAGTACTTTGTGAATCAACAAAAATGATTTCATCAGCAAAAGATAAACTTTCGAAATATCTTTCAACGTTTTCTTCTTCGTTATAGGTGATGGCTAATGCAGTGATTTTTGGTACCAAATTATTTGAGGTCTTATGCTGTATATAGAAACAAAAGTAATAATTTTACAGTATATTTTTATTCAATTTTACACAAATGGCACGAATTCCGGTTCTCATGTATCACAATGTTACTCCCAACGAAAGCGCTATTTCTGACTTAACTATTCATAATCAACGTTTTGAAGAGCAGTTACAGTACATCATTGAAAAAAAATACACGACATTATTTGCATCTGACTTAGTGCATAAAAGACCACTGCCCCAAAAAAGTATTGTAATTACGTTTGATGATGTAACCGAAAATCAATTGTTGTGCGCGCTACCTTTATTGGAGAAATACAATTGTAAAGCCACTTTTTTTGTTCCGTTTGCCTACGTGGGTTCAACTGACGAGTGGAACAATGGCTCGGAAAAAATAATGACTGTCGAGCAATTAAAATCCTTGGACAGTTCAATTATTGAATTAGGTCATCACTCGTTTGCCCATCGAAAGTACAGCAGTTTATCGGTTGAAGAAATTCAGGCTGATTTTGATAAAAGCGTTGCATTTATTGAGCAAAATCAACTGAATGTGTTTCCGTCTTTGGCATATCCATATGGGAATTTCCCAAAAAAAGATAAAGCGAGAGATTCGTTTTTTAAATTATTGGAGCACAATTCCATACAATTGGCATTTAGAATTGGTAACCGTGTTAATTCATTTCCGTTCAAGAATAAGTTCTTAATTAAGAGGATTGATGTAAAAGGTCAGGATAATCTTATGACATTCAAATGGAAACTTCGATTGGGTAAATTGCGGTTATTTTAAGTTTTTGTCGATTAGAATCATTTTCACATACCGCGAAAAAACACCATAGGCATCAATGGTCGCAACTGCTAATCCCGGAATACCATCTAGAAATCCTCTTCGGATAAAATAGGTGTGAAAAAAACGATAAAAGGGTTTGAATACCAAATGGAAATAGGAGGCGCTTTTGTTTTTGTCCTTGGCCATTTGTGCTTGAAACCAAGCATATGAATCTTTCTTTTTGATGTAATGAAAAAGACCTTTGTAGGTAAAATGAAGCATGAAATTTTTCAAAATACCCACACTTCCTTGGTGAATTAGTTTTTCATGAACTTCGCCTTCAAAATACACGTTTTCATTTTTGACCAATCGAACCACTTTATTTTCGGTATGGTATAAAAACCGATTCATATAAAAATGCGGAAATCTTATTTTATAGGCCGACTGATTCGAATTTTCTATTACCGCTTTTATTTCAAATTGTAATTTTTGAGGTACTCGTTCATCAGCATCTACAAATAAAATCCAATCACTTTTCGCTAGATGAATCGCAGCGTTTTTTTGGTTGGAAAAATTATCGAATTTACGTTGGATAATTTCGCAATTGAATTTCTTGGCAATCGATAAAGTCTGGTCGGTGCTATAGGAATCAATTACAATAATCTGATCTGCAAACGAAACTGAATGCAAACAATCTTGGATGTATTTCTCTTCGTTGAAAGTGGGAATAATTACGGTAACCGTTTGCATAGTAGATGTTGTAAAGTTCAAACATAGAAAAAAAAAATTATCTTTGCAATCTAATGAAGAAAGATATTTCAGTTATAGTAAGCACGTATAATTCACCCGAATGGTTGGAGAAAGTCCTTTATGGTTATAATGCTCAAACATTCAGGAACTTTGAAGTTATTATTGCTGATGATGGCTCTGATGAACGAACCAAAAAGCTTTTAGAAGAAATCAAAAAAGAAGTTTTCTTTCCGGTTATTCATGTTTGGCACGAAGACCGTGGTTTTCAAAAAACCGTTATTTTAAATAAAGCGATTTTACAATCTTCGACGGATTATATATTAATGACAGACGGCGATTGCATTCCACGTGAAGATTTTGTCGAACACCATATCAAACATCGAGAAATGGGTTATTTTTTATCTGGTGGTTATTATAAACTGCCTATGAATTTATCCCAACAGATCACTAAAGACGATATTTATTCAGGAAATTGCTTTGATATTTCGTGGCTGAAAAAGAACGGAATTAAACTGTCATTCAAAAACAATAAACTTATAGCGAGTGGCACTAAGAGTTGGCTTTTGAATTTTACAACACCTACAACTCCAAGTTGGAACGGACACAATTCGTCGGGCTGGAAATCAGATTTGCTAGCCGTCAACGGTTTCGACGAACGCATGCAATACGGAGGCGAAGACCGCGAATTTGGTGAACGCTTAATCAACAACGGCATCAAATCGAAACAAATTCGATATTCTACGGTTTGCGTACATCTTGATCACACCCGCAGTTATGTTAAGCCAGAAATGATTCAGAAGAATCTGAAAATTCGTAAAGAAACAAAAGAAACAAAACGAACGTGGACCGAATTTGGGATTGAGAAAAGAGTAGCCGAACTCGCCATGCAATAATTTATCCTATTCTAAGTGATGTTTTAAAAACGACTTTAATTCCGATATAATCATTTCGGGAGTGAGTTGCAAATACAATTCCCTCGGATTTTTTTCAATTTCTTTGTACTTTTCATAGGTTAGTTCTGAGATTGCGTTCGGGACAAAATCGAGTAAATGTACTGATTTGTGGAATTTTCCGTCTTCAAAACTCGACCAATCGTCTTTGTTTACATAAGGTGAAAAAATAGTAAAGGTGGGTTTGTTCAACGCTTTCGCAATGTGCACGGTTCCACCTTCGTTAGAAACTAATACTGCGCATTGGTTCATCAATACAGCAAAATCTCTAATGCTTGGCGCATACACATCCAAAATGATGGTGTTTTTATATTCACACAAATTGTAAATGGCGTCGGCCTCCGATTTTTGATTGGGCGAATAATTAAATAAAATATAGCAATCAAACGTCGCAGAAATATAGTCAACTATTTTAGCAACATATTCATAAGGCATCGATTTTTGCGGAGTGCTTCCCAAAACGCCCAACATGATGATGGGTTTGTTTTGGTATTTCATTGGCACTCTAAACTCTTTTTCTTTCTCAGTTAAAAAGATTTTCGGTTCGTAATTGATAGAGTCAAAGGTATCCAATTGTTTAAGCAAATGAATGCGATCTTCGATTGCTTTGCCACACGGCTGGGTTTTGACTTTCAGGATGTCAACCGGATGTGTGTAATAGCCTAAATTCCCAATTTTTTTTCTGCTTTTATGCCCTACCGTTTGTTTAGCACCACCAAATTTACAAATCAACCGACTTTGTAATTTTGAATAGGGGTCAAAGATGATGTCATACTTTTCCTTCTTGATTTCTCTTATTTTTCGCAGTAAGTTTTTAAATTTCTTTAGTTCCTTTTCGTTGATGGAAATTATTCTGTCAATGTTTGGGTTATTCTGAATCACACCGTGCGTAAAATCATAAGCCATTAAATGAATCTCACTATCGGGATATTTTGCTTTGTAATTATTAGCAATAACCGAACTGATTAAGACATCGCCGATGCGTTTGTTTTGGATGATTAATATTTTTTTCATACGAAGAATTCTTGGTGCAAAGTACTATTTTTTTTATACTTTTAGTGCAAATTATTTGTCATCGCGTGAAAATTACTATCCATCCCAAGTACAAGCATCATCAAGAAGCTCTCTCTCAAGTAGCTGATTCTTTTTTTGAAAAAGGTACGCTTCTTTTTCAAGGCTCACGCAACAGTATAAAGAAGGATAGTTTAGGCAATGAAGAAATAAACATCAAGTTTTTTCAAAAACCCGGACTTGTAAAATCGATTATCTATTCCTTTTTTAAAGATTCAAAAGCCAAGCGTTCTTTTGACTATGCAAGTTATTTAATTGAAAATGATATATTGACACCATTCCCGATAGCCTACGTTGAAGAGCGAAATTCACTAGGTTTGTTAGGAAAAAGCTACTACATCTGTAAGCACATTAACTACGATTTCACATTCAGAGAATTAATACATCAACCATTGTTTCCAAATCGAAAGGAAATTTTGGAGCAGTTTGCCGAGTTTACCTTTCAGATGCATGAAGCAAATATTAATTTCTTGGATCATTCGCCAGGAAATACATTAATCATCGAAAAGGAAAACAAGAAGTATGATTTTTATTTGATTGATTTGAACCGGATGAAATTCGAATCGTTATCCATCGTCCAACGCATGGAAAATTTTAAAAAATTGTGGTTGTCCAAACAAATGATTCAGATTATTGCCAAAAAATACGCAGCTTTGGCTGATCGTCCTGAACAGGAACTAGTACAACTCCTTGCGCAATTCTCCTCTCAATTTAAGCGAAAAGCAGCGCGTAAGAAATACATCAAAAAGTTTGTTGGAAAAAAATAAGAGTTCCAAATCAGCGACTTAGAACTCTTTTATTTGTGATGAAATCAAAACATTAAAAGTAAACACAGATTTCACAAATTATTGAAGAGAATTTATGAAATCTGTGTAATCTGTGTTTGTTTTTTATCTGAAAATTTAAACCGCTACGTTGTATTCTCTCAACGCATCGTTCAATGAAGTTTTTAAATCGGTCGACGGTTTGCGTTTTCCAATAATTAAAGCACATGGAACTTGGTATTCGCCTGATTCAAATTTTTTGGTATAACTACCCGGAATTACAACTGATCGTGAAGGTACAAATCCTTTGTATTCAACGGGTTGGCTTCCCGTTACGTCTATAATTTTAGTAGAAGCTGTCAAGCAAACATTGGCGCCTAAAACTGCTTCTCTTTCTACGCGAACTCCTTCAACGACTATACAACGCGAACCGATAAATGCGCCGTCTTCGATGATTACAGGTGCCGCTTGTAATGGCTCCAAGACGCCACCAATTCCGACACCGCCACTTAAATGAACATCTTTACCAATTTGCGCACAACTTCCTACTGTTGCCCACGTATCAACCATAGTACCTTCGTCAACGTAGGAACCAATATTAACATAACTGGGCATTAAAATCACACCTTTAGAAATATAGGCGCCATGTCGCGCAACTGCATGTGGCACAACGCGAATTCCTTTTTCAGCATAACCTCTTTTCAACGGAATTTTATCGTGGAATTCAAAAATACCTACTTCAATGGTTTCCATTTTCTGAATGGGAAAGTACATCACCACGGCTTTCTTTACCCATTCATTTACTTGCCAGCCATTTTCAGTAGGTTCAGCTACTCGAAGTACTCCAGAATCTAGTAAATCGATGACATCTCTAATGGCTTTTGTAGTAGTTTCTTCTTGTAATAAAGCCCGGTTTTCCCATGCTTTTTCTATAATTGATTGCAGTGCGTCCATAAAATAAATTTTTGCAAAGATAATCGATTTTAGTTTTTACGAATGCTGTTTTTGTAAAGAAGTATCTTTTGAACAATTGCGAATAAAACCTTAAAATATTTATTTAATTTACTATTTTATCTTAGATTTGCTATCAAATTATCTCAATTCTACCTAAATGAAATTTAAAATTACGTTACTTATTGTTTTGTTCACAAGTGCGATTCAAAGCCAGACGCCTTGTACCAATGGTTTTGCAGGAGTTTATCCATGCAACAAAGTTGACTTATTAGCAAGATTAGATTTTCCTCAAATAGGTGGAAACACCAATACAGATGGGAACGATTGCTGGGGCTGGACCGATCCACTGAACAACAAGGAGTACGCTATCATGGGATGTACAAGTCATACTGCTTTTGTAGATGTAACAAATCCAATCAACCCAATTTATTTAGGAAAAGTGGTTTCACACAATAATATAAGCAGTATATGGAGAGACATCAAAGTCTACAATAACCATGCGTTTATTGTGGCCGAGTCTTCGGGTCATGGTATGCAAGTGTTCGATTTAACCCGTTTACGAAATGTAACTACTCCACAGACTTTTCTTCCGGATACACGATATGACGGATTCGGTAATTGCCACAACATTGCTATCAATGAAAGTACAGGTTATGCGTATTGTATCGGAAGTAATACCTTTAGTGGCGGTCCGCATGTGATTAATATCCAAAATCCACTAAACCCTATTTTTTCTTTTGGCTATGCTGACTCGAATTATACCCACGATGCGCAGATTGTAATTTATAATGGTGTGGATACTGAACACGTAGGGAAAGAAATTTATTTTGGATGCAATGAAGATCGAGTGGTAGTGATTGATGTAACCGATAAATCCAATCCGATTTTATTATCAACTTTTTTTTATACTAATATTGCTTATACACATCAAGGTTGGTTGACGACTAACCAAAAATACTATATCATAGGTGATGAAGTTGATGAATTGGATTTTGGGTTTAATACACGATCTGTTGTGATTGACATGTCTGATTTAGACAATCCAGAGTTGAAATTCGATTATATCGGAACTACTCCTGCTATCGACCATAATGGTTATACTACTACTAATAATAAATTTCACTTGGCCAATTATAGAGCGGGTTACCGTGTAATGGATACGTCATTAATTGATTCTGATCAAATGACAGAAGTCGCGTTTTTGGATACATATCCAAATAATAATAATGCGCAATTTAATGGCGCATGGAGTGTTTATCCTTATTTTGCGAGTGGCACTATATTGGTTAGTGATATTGATCGCGGATTATTTATGGTTCGTTTGGACCCAACCTTGTCAAATCCGGAAGTGTCGCAAGCTCAATTCACTATTTCCCCGAACCCTGCAAGATCAGAAGTTACAATTACTAGTGAAACTATTGTAGATAAAATAGAGATTGTTGACGTGTTAGGAAAAACCATTACAACTAAAAACGGAATTTTTGAATCCAATTTTACCCTTGATGTATCTAACTTACAGTCTGGATTGTATTTTATAAAACTCAATAATTCAACAGTTCAAAAAATACTAATTGAGTAAAACCAAAATAGTTATGAAAAGGTATTTATTATTAAGTAGCGCGTTTCTGTTATTTTCTTGTGCTAAAGAAGATGTTATAGAAGAATCAAAATTTGAAGGTGCCATTGCTTGGAGCAAAACCTTTGGAGGTTCTCAAGAAGAAAAAACTAGCGGTGTAGTTGGAACACCTGATGGTGGAGTAATTATCGTTGGATATTCAAAAAGTTCTGATGGTGATGTAAATAAGCAACACGATTTAAACGACATTTGGATAACGAAGTTAGATAAAAGCGGCACTGTAGTTTGGAATAGAACAATCGGTGGTTCGGGTGATGATTTTGCTATGAGCATAATCAGAACTAACGATTCTAATTACGTGATTTCAGGATATTCTGGAAGTGCTGATTATGATGTTCCAAGGAATCTAGGAATGCACGATTTTTTCATCATAAAAATTAATGAAAGTGGTGCAACACTTTGGTCAAAAGTATACGGTTTCGCAAGTCATGATCACGCGCATAAAATAATTCAAACTAGAGACGGAGGTTATTTTGTAGCTGGTTTTGCCGATTATGCTGGATTGAATGGTGACCCAGGTAATGGAGAAGGACATCAAATGGATCGAAATCCCAACGCAGTGCAACATGGTTCGGGAGAATTTTTCGGAATCAAACTAGATGCGCAAGGTGAATTCCAATGGTATCGCTATTATGGAGGTACACAGAATGATAGGGTGAGTGATGTAGTCGAGGCAAATGATGGCGGAATTATAATGGTAGGCTACTCTGAAAGTAGTGATTTTGACGTACATGAAGCTCGAGGAAGCTACGACTATTGGGTAATTAAAATTGATCATATGGGCCATTTGCATTGGAAGAAAAACTATGGTGGAAGTGATATTGATCAAGCCTATGGTGTAGTAAAAACTGAGCATAACTCGTACTTAATAGTTGGACAATCCAATAGTACTGATGGAGATATTTCTAATCCGATGGGTAACAGCGATATTTGGGTAATTCATATCGATGACCACGGGCATTTGATTTGGAATAAATCGTTAGGGGGAAGTCAGTTTGACACCGCATTATCCATCAAAAAAACATTAAATAATCAGTACATGATTGTTGGTCATACGCGAAGCAATGATCATCAATTGACCAATTTAGGTCAAAATGACGCATTCATAATGGGAATTGAAGCACATCCAAACTCGGGTATTTTATGGCAAAAAACCTTCGGCGGTTCTAGTTTTGATTTTGCCACTGATGTTACCCAAACTGCCGATGGAAGTTTTGTACTGGTAGGCGATACTCAAAGCAACAACGGCGATTTTGCGCTGAACAAAGGTTTGAACGACCGATTTGTCATCAAAGTAAAATAACAGAAATAGATATAAAAAAAGTCCCAAGTTAATGTGGGACTTTTTTTGTTTAGGATTTTTTAATTGTATTTCGTTTTAAGATCAAAGCACTAATTAGCGCTATTAAGATTCCTACGGGTAGAATTTCCATGAAAGTCAGTAGAATAATCATAATTGGATTTTTATACAGTTCTTTCATTTGATCGATTTCCGCTAGTTTCGCCTGAATCTGTGTTGCGGTTTCTCCCGCAGCTTTTGCGTCTTCAACGATGCCTTTCGAATATAAATCCATAAAGTCAGGAATGAAATTGTAATACAAAATCAACCAAGCCACAACGTAAAAGGTAGAAGCAAATAAGGCAATAAAAAAACCTATTTTAAATGCCTTTCCGAAAGTAATTAATCCATTGCTCAAAGTATCGCGGTAGTTTTTAATTCCGATGAAAATAAAAATAAAAGCGATGATCATTCCCGAAAATCCGGATACCATTCCAGGTTTGAACTCGGGATCAGTTTTCCATAAATAGGTGGAAACAATCATAAAAAAGACCACAATTCCACTTGAAATTAATCCGTTTTTGATAATAATGTTTTTCATATAATTTGATTTTAAATTAGGCCGTAAAATTGGGTGTTCTCGTTGTAAAATCAGTCATGCTTTCGAGTGATTTTAGTAACTTTTAGGGTAAAATACTTAGTTTCTTAGCTGTTTCAATGGCTTGCGTGCGACGTTTGACTTCGAGTTTTTCATATAGGTTTGAACTGTGCGTTTTGATGGTGTTTAACGAAACAAATAGGCGATCGGCAATTTCTTGATTGGTCAATCCATCCGACATTAATTCTAATACTTGTAATTCTCGGTGACTGATTTTCCTGTTGGATAATTCTTCTTGGTTGATTTGGAAGTGTACATTTTTTTGAACGATTACTTCTTTTTCAATAATTACCGTTTCTTTTTTAGTAAGCTTTTTGGAAGCCCAAATCCCCAGCAAAGTAAAAAGTAAAGCCACAAGGCCCATATATAATTCCATACGATGTGAAAATACAAACACGCGGTATTCGATCCATTTTATTACAAAAAGAAGTACGGCCATCGCAAAGGCATAGAGTAAAAGTTCTTTATGGATTAGTATTTTTTTCAAATATTGAGTATATTTTTTTATGCACTACTTTTGGAGCACATCATTCATTTGTTCGATAAATGTAAAAAAATTCGATTTAACCTCTCAAATTTAATTGTAAATTTACGCTTTGTCCTAATCATAAACTACATAGTATGAAAGAAACCGACTTATCAAAATTAACAATAGAAGAACTACTAAAGCAAGAAAAAACTGTCAAAGCGGTTTCTTATCTGTTTATTGGAGTTATTATTATTCAATTCGCTGCCGGTATCTTTTTAACTATCAAACAAGGGTTTAGCATATTCATGATAGTGCCGATTGCCTTTGTTCCAATTCTAATGATAACTATCTCCAATCTAAAAAAAATCCGAACAGAAATTGATTCGAGAACCAAATAGTGCGCAATACTGTCTCATTTTCAGATGATTTTAGGGTTCAAAACCGATTGTTTTATGCCATAGTGTCAGATTTTTTTGCCGAAAACTGACAAATAACTGCGTTCTTTTGGTTGGCATAATCCTTGCTTTTAGACCTCTCGAGTTTTAAAAGCGAATTTTCTAAAATTAATTAAATATAAAAATGGGAAAAATTATTGGTATCGATTTAGGTACAACCAATTCTTGTGTATCAGTTATGGAAGGTGGAGAACCGGTTGTAATTGCTAACGCAGAAGGAAAAAGAACAACACCATCTGTAATTGCTTTTGTTGACGGTGGCGAAATCAAGGTAGGTGATCCTGCGAAAAGACAGGCTGTAACCAATCCTACTAAAACCATTGCTTCAATCAAGCGATTTATGGGTAATAAATACACCGAAAGCGCTAAGGAAGCATCAACAGTTGCTTACAAAGTGGTAAAAGGTGATAATGATACACCACGTGTAGACATTGACGGAAGATTGTATACTCCGCAAGAATTGTCGGCTATGACACTTCAAAAAATGAAAAAAACAGCCGAGGACTATTTAGGTCAGACGGTTACAGAAGCGGTGATTACAGTTCCAGCTTATTTTAACGATGCACAACGTCAAGCTACGAAAGAAGCGGGAGAAATTGCTGGTTTAAAAGTAATGCGTATCATCAACGAGCCAACTGCTGCGGCTTTAGCTTACGGATTGGATAAAAAAGGAATTGATCAAAAAATTGCGGTATACGATTTAGGTGGTGGTACTTTCGATATTTCGGTTCTCGAATTAGGAGACGGAGTTTTTGAGGTATTGTCTACAAATGGAGATACTCACTTAGGTGGAGATGATTTTGACCAAGTAATTATCGATTGGATGGCAAATGAATTCAACACAGAAGAAGGTATCGATTTACGTAAAGATCCAATGGCATTACAACGTTTAAAAGAAGCTGCTGAAAAAGCAAAAATCGAGTTATCGTCTTCTACTCAAACCGAGATTAACTTGCCTTACGTTACGGCAACTGCTACAGGTCCGAAACACTTAGTTAAAACCTTAACGCGTGCTAAATTTGAGCAATTGGCTGAAACTTTGGTAAAACGTTCAATGGATCCAGTAGCAAAAGCGTTGAAAGATGCAGGTTTGTCTACTTCAGATATTGACGAAGTAATTTTAGTTGGAGGTTCTACTCGTATCCCAGTTATTCAAGAGCAAGTAGAGAAATTCTTCGGTAAAAAACCATCAAAAGGAGTAAATCCTGACGAAGTAGTGGCAATTGGAGCAGCTATTCAAGGTGGAGTTTTAACTGGTGATGTAAAAGATGTATTGTTGTTAGACGTTACGCCTTTGTCATTGGGAATTGAAACTATGGGTAATGTAATGACCAAATTGATTGAGTCCAATACAACCATTCCAACCAAAAAATCGCAAGTGTTTTCTACGGCCGCTGATAATCAGCCAAGTGTTGAAATCCACGTGATTCAAGGTGAGCGAACAATGGCTGCCGATAATAAGACGATTGGTCGTTTCCACTTAGACGGAATTCCGCCAGCGCCAAGAGGTGTTCCACAAATTGAAGTGACTTTTGATATTGATGCTAATGGTATCATTAAAGTTTCGGCTACCGATAAAGGAACTGGTAAATCACATGATATTCGTATTGAAGCTTCTTCAGGATTGACTCCAGAAGAAATCGAAAGAATGAAGAAAGACGCTGAAATGAATGCGGAAAGCGATCGTATTGCTAAAGAAAAAGCAGACAAATTGAACGAAGCAGATAGCATGATTTTCCAAACTGAAAGTCAGTTGAAAGAGTTAGGCGATAAATTGTCTGATGAGCACAAAACGGCAATTGAATATGCGTTAACCGAATTGAAAATGGCGCACCAATCGCAAGATTTAGAAGCTATTCAAAAAGGGTTAGACAATGTTAATGCAGCTTGGAAAACAGCTACAGAAGCAATGTACGCGCAAGGAGATCAAGGTCAGGCACAAGAAGCTCAGCCACAAGCTGATGCAAGTGGCGACCAAACTCAAGATGTTGATTTTGAAGAGGTAAAATAAATCGAATCGAACTTCAGTTTGGTTCATTGAATAACAAAAGGTCGGATTTTTATCCGGCCTTTTTTTGCTTTAATAAGATGCACAAAACATGCACTTCTAGGACAAGTGGGGCAATAGTTTTTAGAATAGAATAAAATAATATGACGTGCAGTTTTTTTGTCAATTACGTTCACATATTATTTTCTAATTTTTCATATTTATTATGTATTGCTAATATAATTATTCCGAAAAGAAAAGACATTACGATTAGTATCAAATTTAAAATACCTTCAGTAGAAAATGACATTTTTATCATTATTGTGGAAATTATAAATCCCGAATTCCTCATAATTTTATTAAAGTTGTCTGAATGTAAAAAAGAAAATAAGAGTAAAAAAACATCAACTAAAATAAGAATGAACAGATTGTAATATATTCTTATAAAATTAACTTACTATAATATAATGGTTTACAAAACATTATATCGAATTTTGTTTGTGCACTTATTATTTGTTGTTTTTTAGAGTGCAAT
>CAIUWH010000054.1 GCA_903902795.1 uncultured Bacteroidota bacterium | reverse complement strand
CCAGTTGCAGGTGTATCCATTTTAACCGTCTGACTTAACTCAGAACTTTGGTTGTATTCGTTTTCAATGATTAATCTACCTGTAGAATCGTATACTTGAATTGAATAACTATCTACCAATTCTGCTAATTGAATGGTAAACGACCCATTACTTGGATTTGGGTAAATAGAAAAATTATTCTTTACAAAATCATCATTTGCTAAAACATTGGTTAAATACTGACTACCAATAGTATTAATGTACGCCAGCATTCTCGTTTTTTGTCCGTTTGTAAACATATACATACATGCATCATTAGTATAATCCATATAGTTCATTGTCAACGCAAACTGACCAGAAACACAACCCGCTACTGATCCATTTGCTGGACAATTATAGGTTGGCTCACCAACTTGTGGTGTATCTGATACTCCATCACTAGATGGACAACCACTCCCTGCTCCAAAAGTATGATTCAAATTAAAAAAGTGACCTAATTCATGAGTAACAGTTCTACCTAAGTTGAAAGGCGCTCCAGGAACAAAACCCGAACAACCACTACCGCTTGCAAAGGCGTTATTATCCATTACTACCGTTTGTCCCGCTGAAGGTGAACCCGCTAACGGCGAATAACCTAATAAACCTGCTGACAAGTTCTTAACAACAAAGTTCATATAACCTGACCAAGTTGAATCGGTGTCTCCAGTTGTAAAATCTGTACCAAAAGTTACAGCAACGTCACCATTTACTAAACCTGTCCCAGCTGGATGATTCTGTGTAGCCAGTACAAATTGAACATCTAAATTACCAACGGTTACTCCAGGGTAAAATGCACTTGCTCCACCTGTCCATAAAGACAAATCAGCATTTGAAGCATTATAATCGGCATTCAAAATATTAATTTGATTTTGAGCAAAAGTTCTTAAACACGTTTTTACAGCAGCTGATGCAGCTGCAGCAGTTGGATAATGCACTGCAACTGGTATTCTAATGGTTACTGCTGGACTATTTACTGCATTAGCATCGCCACTTCTGTAAGCTACTTCTCTTGCAAGTAATTTTTCATACTCTACTTGAAATTTGGCTTGTCTTTCAAGATATTCGGCTTTCAATTGTGGATCGGCCATAATACGGGCCATTTCTTGCTCCATTCCGCAAGTTCTTTGTTGAGCAAAACCTAATTGTACTATAAGTAATGCAAAAAGTAATTTTAATTTCATGATTATATTTTTTTGTAAAAATAGCATTTATTTTAAAATAACATAAATTTTAGATAAAAAATAGTTACATTTCCGTACTTAATTATTTAATAGATTACGATTTACATAAATTCCAAACAAAAAGCCTCGTATCATCGAGGCTTTGTATTTGAATAAATTTTAGTATTAAATTTGATGACTGTTCTCTGGCTTGTCGGTTTCGATGTTCAACATCTGCCATAGTTTGTCTTTTAATTCTGTTAATCCTTGTTGTGCTACCGACGAGATAAACAAATAAGGCGTACCTTTAATTTCTTTATCTAGAATTTGCTTCATTTCTTTCTTAAGTTCGTCATCGAGCATGTCGCATTTTGAAATCACTAACAACTTGTCCTTGTCGAGCATTTCTGGATTGTATCGACGTAACTCATCCAATAAAATTTCGTACTCTTTTTTAATGTCTTCTGCATCGGCTGGCACTAAAAACAAAAGGGTAGAGTTTCGTTCGATATGCCGCAGAAAATAATGTCCTAAACCTTTCCCTTCAGCCGCACCTTCAATAATTCCGGGAATGTCTGCCATTACAAACGATTGAAATTCTCGATACGCTACAATTCCCAAATTGGGCTTTAAAGTCGTAAACGGATAATCGGCAATTTTAGGTTTTGCCGAAGTCAGCACCGAAAGTAAAGTTGACTTTCCTGCATTGGGAAAACCTACTAAACCTACATCGGCCAATACTTTTAACTCTAAAATAACATCCAATTCTTGAGTCGGCATTCCGGGTTGTGAGTACCGCGGCGTTTGATTGGTCGAACTTCTAAAATGCCAGTTTCCCAATCCGCCTTTTCCGCCCTGAGCAAGAATTTTTTGTTCTCCATGTTCGGTAATTTCAAATAATACTTCTCCGGTTTCGATGTCTTTGACCACAGTTCCCAATGGAACTTCTACAAATTTATCTTCTCCGTCATGACCCGTACTTCTAGAACTTCCTCCGTCTCCTCCGTGACCGGCACGCATGTGTTTTACAAATTTCAAATGAAACAGCGTCCACAGGTTTTTATTTCCTTTTATATATACGTGTCCACCTCGACCACCATCTCCACCATCTGGACCGCCTTTTTCAATAAATTTTTCCCTGTGTAAATGCGTAGAACCTTTACCTCCTTTACCGGAAGTAACATAAATTTTTACGTAGTCTACGAAATTGCCCTCTGTCATTTTTTTCTTCTTTATTGTTTTGACATTATTTTTGAAACTAACGCAGAATCAATCACTGGTTCTCTTTTTAATTTCAAATTTTCGGTCAATGTTTATTTCATCTTGCAGCGAAGCGATCTTGCAGCGCAGCGGTCTAAAATCTTTTATCTAATTTTATTTTTCTTTTAAAGTTGAAATTAGAACTTTATCAATTTTAACGCCGTCCATGTCGAGGACTTCAAATTCGAGTTTATTCCATATTAATTTTTGGCCTTGCTTCGGAATAATTCCCAATTCGGTTACAATCAATCCGCTTACGGTAGTTACTTCATAATCACCTGTGATTTCATCCATATCGAAATAGGTGAGGAAATCATGAAGCGAATAATGTCCATCTACCAACCACGTTCCGTCTTCTCGTGCCACAATTTTAAATTCGTCTTCATAAAAATCGGCCGCATCACCGACCAAAGCTTCGAGAATATCATTTAACGTAATAATTCCCTGAAAAACCCCGTGTTCATCGGTAACTAAAGCATAGTGAACTTTCGATTTTTTGAAGTTTTCCAATGCTTTATAAGCCGAGGTATGTTCGATAAAATAAACCGGTTCGCGTACTATTTTCTTTAAATCGAAATTTCCTTTTTCAAAGTTGGAGAACAAATCTTTCAGCAAAACAATCCCTTCTACATCGTCTAAATTGTCGCCACAAACGGGATACACTGAATGTAATTCATCCAACACTTTTTCTTTGATTTCCTGAATCGAATCTTCATAGGACAAATACACAATGGAATTTCGGTGTGTCATCAACGAGTTTACTTTTCGATCGCCAATATGAAATACCCGTTCCACAATATCTTGCTCAATCTCTTGCACTTCACCCACTTCGGTTCCTTCTTTGATGATGGCTTTGATTTCTTCTTCGGTCACTTTTCCATCGGCCGTTGGTTTTATTTGAAGCACTTTCAACAAAAACTCCGTCGAAGTAGTCAACAACCAAATGAACGGCATGGTGACTTTGGAAACGATTTTCATCGGAACCGCGACTGCTTTGGCAATGCCTTCTGGGTAATTTAAACCGATTCGTTTGGGTAGTAATTCACCTAATACCAAAGAGAAAAAAGTTAAGGTTACCACTACAATTCCGACTGCAATCGTATTAGCATAGGGTTTTAGTACTTCAAAAGTGGCCACGTAATTTTGTACGTCGGTGGTGATTTTATCGCCCGAATAAATACCGGTTAGAATTCCGATTAAGGTAATTCCGATTTGAACGGTTGATAAAAATTCGTTGGGTGAATTGGCAAGATCTAATGCCGCTTTTGCGTTGGCATTTCCTTTTTTGGCCGCCGTTTCTAATCTGTTCTTTCGTGCTGAAATTAGTGCAATCTCCGACATAGAAAAAACACCGTTAAGCAGTATTAAAAAGAGAATTATTAAAACTTCCATAATATCAAATTACAAAAAAAGAGCGTGAATTCCGAGTTGCGGAAATAGCTCCTTTTCTGTTTGCAAATATCGAAAAAAAAAATGAATGCTCGAAATTTATATTCTATACCTCAATCCTTTTAGTAAAGAAGAGTTAATTTAAAATAATTATTTGCCAAGACTCGAGCGTAGCGAACAGACGAAGTAATTCACAAATTTATAAAATTACTTCTTCTGCCATCTGACCTGTGCTTCCTGCCTTCTGCTTCCTGCCTTCTGCTTCCTGCCTTATGCTTCCTGCCTTCTGCTTCCTGCCTTCTGAGCACTGAACTCTAGCCCAGGCCTGCCTGCCGGCAGGCAGGTTGAAGCGAAAAGCCCGTAAAGTAAAAACAACCCAATTTTGGAGTTAAAAAGTGGCGACTTCAGAAGCCCATTTTTTAACGTACAAAAGGGTTGTTTTTAGTGCGGACCCAGCCTACCGGCAGGCAGGTTGCAGCGGAAAACTGGAACAGCTACTTTTAAAATTGGTCGAAAACTACGGTAAGTCGGTGCGTAACCTCCTCGATAGTACCTATTCCGTCTACACCGTAAAATTTTCCTTGATTATGATAGTAGTCCATCAACGGCGCGGTTTTTTGATTGTATTCGTCGTAGCGGTTTCTGATTTTTTCTTCGTCTTGATCGTCGGGTCTGCCTGAGGTTTTTCCGCGTTCTAACAAGCGCGCTACTAAAATATCATCATTGGCCTCTAACGCCACAGTGGCCGTAATACTTTGGTTTTTAGATTCCAAAAATCGGTCTAACGCTTCGGCTTGCGCCAACGTTCTCGGGAAACCGTCGAATAAAAATCCGGATGAATGTGGGTTTTTATCGACTTCGCTTTGCAGCATTTGAATCGTAACTTCGTCGGGCACTAAATCGCCTTTATCCATGTACGTTTTGGCCAGTCGACCCAAGTCGGTGTCGTTTTTAATATTAAATCTAAAAATATCACCCGTAGACAAATGGGTTAAATTGTATTTTTGCTTCAAAAATTCAGCTTGTGTGCCTTTTCCTGCTCCGGGTTTACCGAAAAGAACGATGTTAATCATTTTTAAAATTGTATTTATTGATGTTGTTTTTATTGTCGGTTGTCGGTTGTCGGTTAAAAACCTGAACACTGATTACTGAACACTGAGCACTTTTACTCTGCTAATTGATATACGTCGGGTAAATTTCTACCCAATCCGTCGTAGTCTAATCCGTAACCCACGATGAATTTATTCGGAATTCGGATTCCCACATAATCAATCTTGATGTCTTTTGTGTAGGCTTCAGGTTTGAAAAACAGGGTTGCAATTTTTAAATGCTTTACGTTTTTTTCTTTAAAAATAGCTCTGAGTTCTTCAATGGTATTCCCTGTATCGATAATATCTTCAACGATGACAACGGTTTTTCCTTCAAGATTTTCGTTGATTCCGATGAGTTGTTTTACTTCGTTGGTCGATTGCGTTCCTTCATAGGACGCCATTTTAACAAAACTCACTTCACACATTCCTCTGTACTTCTTCATCAAGTCAGACATCACCATAAACGATCCGTTGAGCACTCCGATAAAAACGGGCGTATCATCAAAAAAATCGTCGTCCATTTGTTTGGCCATGTTCTGAATGGCAAAGTCAATTTCATCGGACGAAATAAAGGGCTCAAACGTTTTATCGTGAAGGTGTATCATCTTTTTTAGTTTAGGTTGAAGTGCAAATTTAAAGAAGTAAAAACTATTACGTTGTAAGTATTTTGACTTTTTTGCAAATTTGATATATTTACCAAATGAATACCGAATTTTACGCTTTAGTTGAGAAAAGTACAGCACATCGAAAATGTCGAGATGATATCAAACATTTTGTTTTTGACCATCCAAATCATCTTAGCGACTTAACCGCAATTGCTTTCAATACCAAAGACAAAAACCACCATAAAGCCTGTTGGATTTTAGAATTGGTGTGTGAAGAACAATTGGATTTGTTCCTTCCATTTATTGACGATTTTTGCACTTCTTTGGCACGTCAACACTCTGATTCGGCCATTCGTTCTGTTTCAAAAATTGGATTGTTTCTGGTTAAAAATAAAAAAATACAACTTACCGAATCCCAAGAAGAAAAATTAATAGAAACCGGACTGGATTGGCTCATTCAAACAGAGAAAGCGGCCAACGCCGCATACACGATGCGATTTTTATATCTCTTGGGCAAAAAACATTCGTGGATTAATGAGGAGTTGAAAGCACTATTATCGCGAGACTGCAGTCATCAAACTCCAGGATATCGTTTTGCGGTGAAAGACATTTTGAAACGGTTGAAATAATTTCTATATTTGATACAGAAATTTATGCGACATGACCACTCAAGAAAAAAAACGTTTCATCATTGAAAAAATAAATGAATCCAATTCGGATGATTTTATTTCTAAAATTTATTACGACCTCGTTCGAGATGCAACTTGGGATGAAACGGAGGAAGGAAAATCAATCATAAATAAGTTACTAGAAAAATCACAGCAGGATGTTGTAAACAACGAGATACATTCCTTTTCCGATGTTTTGAATGACATAAAGGAAAAATATGGATTGAAATGATTGCGATAAAAATTTCAAGTTTAGGAAAATCCTCTTTTGCTGATGTCTCAGAATTTGTGCTTTTTATATGGAACATCAAAGTCCTTCAACAATTTATAGATTTAGTTGAAAAATCCTGTGTGCAACTCAAAGAAAATCCAGATTTAGGGATTCCTTTCTCAAAAAAAATTCGCAAAATTGTACTTCACAAAAACGCCTCAATGTACTACGAGTATGATGAAATGAACAAAGTGATTACTATTTTACTCTTCATAGACAACAGACAAAATCCAAAAGATTATTTAAAGTTATTGTAATGACTTTTAAATGTTGTTTATCTTTGTGCCACAACTACAACAATGCAATGAACTATTTTTCTTCAGACTTTAAATTAGGAATTCTTGGCGGCGGACAACTCGGTAAAATGCTGCTCGCAGAAACCCGAAAATTCGATATACAGACTTTGGTGCTCGACCCAAGTGAAGAAGCGCCGGCGCGATTTGGATGTAATGCGTTTTACCGCGGCACTTTATTGGATTACGATACCGTCTATCAATTTGGTAAATTGGTCGATGTATTGACCATAGAAATTGAAAACGTAAACCTTGATGCCTTGGATGCATTAGAAAAAGAAGGATTGCGTATTTTTCCATCGCCCAAAACCTTACGCCTTATTCAAAATAAAGGCCGACAAAAAGATTTTTACGTAGAAAATAGTATTCCGACTTCGGCTCATCAGCGTTTTGTAGACTTGAATGCATTGCGAAATGCTGTCACATCGAGCGCAGTCGTGATGCCTTTTGTATGGAAATGCGCGCAATTTGGTTACGACGGTAACGGCGTAAAAATCGTCCGTTCTGCCCTTGATTTAATCGGTTTACCCGAAGTAGAATGCATCGCCGAAGCCATGGTTCCGTTTAAAAACGAATTGGCGGTTATTGTCGCTCGTTCGGTTTCTGGTGTAGTCAAAACCTATCCTGTGGTTGAAATGGAATTTCACCCCGAAGCCAATCAGGTGGAATACGTAATTTGTCCGGCGCGAATTGACGAAAAAGTAGCGCAAAAAGCGACCGAAATTGCTTTACAAGTTTCAGAAGCTTTCAATCATATTGGTCTGTTAGCCGTAGAAATGTTTCAAACCCAAGACGATGAAATTTTAGTCAATGAAGTCGCACCAAGACCTCATAATTCGGGACATTATTCGATTGAAGCGAGTTACACATCCCAATTTGAAAATCATCTGCGAGCCATTTTAGATTTACCTTTGGGCACTACAGATAGTAAAGTAGCCGGAATTATGGTAAATTTGGTCGGAGAAGAAGGATTTTCCGGACCTGTAATTTACGAAAACATCGAGAAAATCATGGCCATTGATGGTGTTACACCCCATATTTACGGTAAACGTGAAACACGTCCATTCCGAAAAATGGGACACGTTACGATTGTCAATGAAAATATGACCGAAGCACGAAAAGTTGCAGAAGAAGTAAAGAATAGTATACGAGTGATTTGTTGAAAATTATTATGAATTATAAATTTTAAATTATAAATGAGTTTGAAAGTATGACCATTTAAAATT
>CAIUWH010000053.1 GCA_903902795.1 uncultured Bacteroidota bacterium | reverse complement strand
TCTTCTTGCAGCCAAGCGACAGAAGGCATAGCAACGAACCACAAAAAACTAAGCATTTCATAGGCTAAGGATTTAGATTTTTTTTACTATGTAATGCATAAATATACGGAAATCGGAACCATTTGAAAGCATATCACCCAAGCTCCCTGTACCGTACATCATCCATCCAACGAAAGGTATACAATTTCCAACTTCTAGGAGGATGGACAAAAATTCACCTGACAATCCAGGTCAATTAATTGGTATTAATGATTAATTTACTGTTCTTTGTTTTTTCAGTGTAGAATCACTTATTAATAATAATTTACCAAGAAAACGAATGCTTGATTTTAAACAATCACCAAGTATTGTATTTCCATTCTCAGTGCGCGAGGATACCTGTTGGGAAATTAAGCTAAGTAAATTCTACAGCATAAAAAAAGCGAGGTTAGTACCCCGCTTTGAATGTTTTCACAACGGAATAATCCTTATTGTGATTCGCTTCAATTTGTGATGTAAATTTAGAATAAAAAGAGTAAAAAACAATAATTTTAAAAAAAATAATAAAATGGCTTCAAAAACAATTTTAGGACTCGATTTAGGAACAACCTCTATTGGTTGGGCTTTGGTTCGTGAAGGAGATAATGCAGATATTTTAAAGACAGGTGTGCGGGTGATTCCTTTAACAACAGATGAAATCCAAAATTTCGATAAAGGAAAATCAATTACCACTAACGCAGACAGAACATTAAAACGATCAATGCGCAGAAATCTTCAACGGTACAAACAAAGAAGAGAAAATCTGATAGAAATTCTTATTGAAAACCGTTTAATCACGAATACCACTATTTTGACCGAAGTAGGAAATGCTTCTACTTTTGAAACCTATAAACTCCGGGCACAAGCGGTTAATGATCGTGTTGAACTGGATCAGTTTGCTCGTATTCTATTAATGATTAACAAAAAGAGGGGCTATAAAAGCAGTCGAAAGGCCAAGGGAGAGGATGAAGGGTCTGCCATTGATGGGATGGGAATTGCTAAAGACCTTTATGAGAGAAATTTAACCCCTGGTCAATTAATTAATGAGAGACTGCAAAAAGGCATTAAAAGCATTCCAGATTTCTACCGTTCCGACTTACAATCTGAATTTGATATCATTTGGAACCATCAAAAACAATATTATCCTGATATATTAAACGAGGAATTATATCAGGAAATACTTGGAAAATCTAAAACCATTACTGCTTCCATTTTACGAAAAAAAGGGTATGATGGGTTGGAATTAAAGGGCAATTTAAGCGAGAAAAAAGTGGCTCGATATTCATTACGCGCGAAGGCTGTTAATTCCAAATGTTCATTAGAAGAAATATCTGAAATTCTACCGGAAATAAATAACAACATAAATCAGTCAAGTGGTTATTTAGGCGCGATCAGCGACCGAAGTAAATGGCTATTTTTTAATCAGTTAACCGTTGGACAGTTCCTTTATCAACAAATTGAATCTAACCCCCATGCCATTTTGAAGAATCAAGTGTTTTATCGTCAAGATTATTTAGATGAATTCAACCGTATTTGGGAAAAACAACTTGAATTTTATCCTGAAATTCTAACCCAAGAATTGAAGCAAGAGATTAGGGATGTAATTATTTTTTATCAACGTAAACTAAAATCACAAAAATCTCTGTTGAGTTTATGTGAATTGGAAGGAAAGGTTATTGAAATTGTCGACAATGGCATCAAAAAGAAAAGAAAAGTTGGACCTAAAGTTTGCCCTAAATCCTCTCCGATTTTTCAAGAGTTCAAAATTTGGTCACAATTAAACAACATTACATACAATAACGAAGGTTCACGAAAGTCTCAAGGAATTTCTTTGGAATTAGAACAAATGCAGTTTCTCTATCAAGAGTTGAATTGGAAAGAAAAATTAACGGCAAATGAAGTGATACGTTTACTTAATCTAAAAGGCTACCAACTTAATTTTAATGAGATTGAAGGAAATCGGACCAATGCATCCTTTATCAAAGCTTTGAATGATTTTTTTGTGAAAGAAGGACATGATGAATTGGTTTTATCTAAAATGAATTCAGCCGAATTAATTGATACGTTAAAAAAGTTATTTCCAATCTATGGGATTGATGTTTCTCTTTTAAATTTCGATAGCAATTTAGGCGGACAGAATATTGAAAATCAAGCCTTTTATAATTTTTGGCATCTACTGTATTCTTTTGAAGGAGACAATTCCAAAAGCGGAATCGACAAGTTGAAAACTGCCCTTGAAACTAAATTTGGATTTCCGTTCGAATCTAATACCCCGATTACAAATATAAAACTTTCAGATGATTATGGGAACCTCTCCGTTCGCGCTATGCGTAAAATCCTACCTTTTCTAAAGGAAGGCAATCGCTATGATCTAGCTTGTACACTTGCCGGCTACAACCATTCGCATTCTGAAACTAAAGAGGATTTGTCTACTAAAGTTCTATTGGATAGACTTGAAATCTTACCTAAAAATGAATTAAGAAACCCGGTGGTTGAAAAGATTTTAAATCAAATGATCAATGTAATAAATACCATTTTCGAAACGTATGGCAAACCTGACGAGATACGCATTGAGATGGCTCGTGAGTTGAAAAAAAGCGCTAAGGAACGAGAAAATGCTACCAAGGCCATCAGACAAATTACAGATGAACACATAAAATTAAAACGAGAATTACAGGCTGAATTTGGTTTACCCAACGTAAGCCGGAATGACTTAATTCGTTACAAATTGTATCTTGAATTAAAAGATAATGGATTCAAAACGCTTTATTCAAACCAACCAATTGACCGTTCGAAATTGTTCAGTTCGGAATACGACATTGAGCACATCATTCCGCAATCCAAGTTGTTCGATGATTCTTTTTCCAATAAAACGATTGAATTACGCTCAGTTAATCTAAAGAAAGGCAATGATACTGCGTTTGACTTTATTAATAAAGAGTATGGTGAAGAAGGACTTAAACAGTATGAGGCAAGAGTTAAAGCACTTTTCGGAAATCAACTTGGTAAAAAATCAAAGTACCGCAAGTTACTCATGAGCGAAACCGAAATTCCGAAGGATTTTATAGAAAGGGAATTGAGAGACACTCAATACATAGCAAAAAAAGCAAAAGATATTCTTTCTACGGTGGTTCGGAATGTTTCAACTACTACTGGGTCCATTACTGAAAAATTAAGGGATGATTGGCAATTAGTGGATATTCTCAAAGAATTGAATTGGAACAAATATGATAAACTAGGCATGACGGAAACTAAAGAAAATCGTCATGGTCAAAAAGTGAATCGTATCGTAGACTGGACCAAAAGAAACGACCATCGGCACCATGCTATGGATGCCATTACGGTCGCTTTTACGAAACGGGAATACGTAAAGTATTTCAATAATTTGAATGCGAAGAGCGAGAAAGATGGAGAAATTTATAAAATACTGAAAACCGAAACCTATTTTGATAAGGATCAAAAAAGGCGTTTTAACCCCCCGATGCCATTAACCCAATTTCGATCAAGAGCGAAGGAACATTTGGAAAACACACTCATTTCCTTTAAAGCCAAGAACAAAGTTTCTACTAAAAATAAGAATGCAATTAAAACGGCGAAAGGTAAAATAACGACTATTCAGGATACACCTAGGGGACAATTACACCTTGAAACGGTATATGGGTCATCGCAATATTATTCGTCAAAAATTGAGAAAATTGGGGCAAATTTCGATTTAGAAAAAATTAATAAAGTAGCAAACTCCAAGTATCGCAAACTATTACTAAAAAGATTGGAAGAAAATGGGAATGACCCCAAGAAAGCCTTTACAGGAGCCAATAGTTTAAGTAAAAGACCTATATTCTTAAATGCGTTGGAAACTTACACACTGCCAGAATCGGTAAAATTAGTTGAGTTTGATACCCGTTATACGATAAGAAAACCAATTACACCGGATATAAAAATTGATAAAGTTATCGACAAAGGAATTCAACTCATTTTACAAGAACGCCTCAATCAACACGATGGAGATGCTAAAAAAGCATTCTCCAATCTCGAGGAAAATCCCATTTACTTGAACAAAGAAAAAGGACTTATTTTAAAACGGGTTACTATTCAAGGGGTCAACAATGCCGTTGCACTACATAATAAAAAAGATCATTTTGGAAAAGAAGTGCGGGATGCAAAAGGCAATCCAATTCCTGTAGATTTTGTAAATACAGGAAACAACCATCATGTGGCGATTTATAAAGATGAAAAAGGTAATTTACAGGAAGAGGTTGTCTCTTTGTTTGAGGCAATTACCAGAAAAAATCAAGGAGTAGAAATCATCAAAAAACAACACGAACTAGGTTGGGAGTTTTTATTCACTATGAAGCAAAACGAGTTTTTTGTTTTCCCAAATGAAGAAACGGGTTTCGATCCGTCAGAAATTGACTTATTGGACCCTTCCAATTTTGCTAAAATTAGCCCAAACTTATTTAGAGTACAAAAAATTGGCAAAGGTGATTATTGGTTCCGTCATCATTTGGAAACAGAACTTATTGATCGTATTGAATTGAACGGTTCATCATACAAAAGGATTAGAAATCCAAAGTCAATGAATATTTCAAAAAAAATAAGCCTAAATCACATAGGTCGAATTGTCAATGTCGGTGAATTCTAAATGGTCAAACGCACGCTTCATTTTAGCAATCCTGCGCATTTGTCGTTTCAAAATGCTCAGCTGTTGATTGAACTCAAAGACGAACTTCGCACGTGTAAAACCATTCCTATCGAGGACATCGGTGTTGTTATTTTAGAACATCCGCAAATCACGCTTTCCATGAAAGTTCTGGATGCCTTAATCAAAGCGAATGTGGCTATTGTGAGTTGCGATGACCATTACATGCCGTCTGGTATATTTTTACCCCTTGAGGGACACCACACCCAAACCGAACGCATACGCAACCAATTGAATGCCAGCGAACCCTTGAAAAAACAGTTGTGGCAGCAAACCATTAAAATCAAAATCGCAAACCAAGCCAAGGTCTTGGATAAAATCGGGTTGAACGGAGCACGATTAATGGAGCATTCGCAAAAAGTAAAAAGTGGCGATAGCGGGAATTTAGAAGCCCAAGCGGCCGCCTTTTACTGGAATCAACTGTATGGCAGTGATTTTTTTCGTTCAAGAAATCGAAGCAGTCCCAATGCCCAATTGAACTATGGCTATTCGATTCTTCGTTCCTTGGTAGCACGCGCTTTGAGCGCCTCCGGTATGTACCCATCGGTGGGGATTCATCACCGCAATAAATACAATGCCTTTTGTTTGGCCGACGATATGATGGAACCCTACCGCCCTTTCGTTGACTGGATGGTTTTAAATCTCAATTACCCGGAGGAAGAGGCCGGCTTAACAAAAGACCAAAAAATGGAATTACTGACCATTCCTCAAATGGACGTGCAAATAACTGACTTAAAACGACCGCTGTTTCATGCGGTGAGCTTAACAACAGCCAGCTTGTACAAGTGTTTTGCAGGGGAGATTAGAAAAGTATCGTTTCCGAATTTTGAATGAATCACGAACGTTTTAATGCTTATCGCAACATGTGGGTCATGGTGTTATTTGATTTGCCAACGGAAACTAAAAAAGAGCGACGCATTGCCCAACAATTTCGTAAAGGATTACAACAAGATGGTTTCATCATGTTTCAGTTCTCCATCTACATCCGATTTTGCCAGAGTGCTGAAAATGCAACGGTCCACACGAACCGGGTAAAAGCCTTGCTTCCGGAAAAAGGGAAGGTGGGAATTTTCTCCATTACCGATAAACAATTTGGCCGCATGGAAATCTTTCACGGTGTAAAAAAAGCGCCAAGCCAACCGGTACCCCAACAGTTGGAATTATTTTAAGGTATTTTAAGCCCTGGTCACCCTTGTTTCTGCGGTCATTTTTTAATGCTAAAAAACGGCTAAAACCCTTTAATTTATTAGGCCATAAGCGACGCGGTTGTCGCTTATCGACCTAAAAGTACAAATTGAAAGCGAATCACAACCAATATCCTTAGCGGGTG
>CAIUWH010000052.1 GCA_903902795.1 uncultured Bacteroidota bacterium | reverse complement strand
TGTTTGGGGTCCATATTGGCGTGAATCTTGAAAACAAATCCGCTCATTTTTTCTTCCTCAGGTCGAACCAAACGGGTTTCTGATTCTTTGGGCTTTGGAGTAGGTGCAATTTCAATAAAGCAATCCAATAACTCACGTACCCCAAAATTATTCAAAGCGGAACCGAAAAAAACCGGTTGTAAATTCCCCGCTAAGTAACTTTCTCGATCAAATTTAGGATACACTTCATCGATTAGCTCTAATTCTTCTCGCAATTTATTTGCTGGTTTTTCACCCACTAATTGTTCTAATTCTGGACTATTCAAGTCAGAAATTGAAATGATGTCCTCAATATTTTTTTTGCTATCACCGCTAAACAGGTTAATGTTTTGCTCCCAAATATTGTAAATCCCCTGAAAATCATAACCCATGCCGATTGGGAAACTCAAAGGCGTAACCGTAAGCTGAAGTTTCTTTTCTACTTCGTCCATCAAATCAAATGCGTCTTTTCCTTCGCGGTCCAATTTATTGATGAATACAATAATCGGAATTTTACGCATTCGGCATACGGCCACCAGTTTTTCAGTTTGTTCCTCAACTCCTTTAGCTACGTCGATTACCACAATTACGCTGTCGACTGCAGTTAACGTTCTGAATGTATCTTCTGCAAAATCCTTGTGCCCTGGTGTATCTAAGATGTTTATTTTTTTGTCTTTGTAGATAAAGGCCAATACAGATGTAGCGACCGAAATTCCTCTTTGGCGCTCAATTTCCATAAAATCACTGGTTGCCCCTTTTTTGATTTTATTGTTCTTAACGGCTCCAGCTTCCTGAATAGCTCCACCAAAAAGCAATAGTTTTTCGGTTAAAGTCGTTTTACCCGCATCGGGGTGCGAAATAATTCCAAATGTTCTGCGGCGTTGTATTTCTTTTAAAAAGCTCATGTTTTGTAAAAATAGGTTGCAAAAATACTATTTATAAATCAAATATGCCGAATCTCATTTTTTAAAAATGATGTTAATAAATTTATGTTAATAGTATTTTATATACTTGTATACTATGCGCTAATTGTTACTTTTGTTGATTGTAATTTAATATACATAATTTAGAACTATGAGAAAAGTGTTTTTAGGGTTTTTGCTATTGATTACCGCAATTGTATCTGCTCAAAATAAACCCAAAGAAGTATTGTTTTCAATTGATGATAAACCGTATTATACAGATGAATTTGAACGTGTTTACAAGAAAAATCTAGAACTAGTTAAAGATGAATCTCAAAAGGATTTAAATCAGTATTTAGAATTGTTTGTGGGCTACAAATTAAAAGTTACTAAAGCCAATTTGTTAGGTCTACAGAACAATGTCAAATATCAAAATGAATTAAAAAGTTACCGTACACAACTTTCCAAAAATTATACTTCCGATTCTAAAGTGACCGCCGAATTAGTCAATGAAGGTTACGAGCGCATGAAAAAAGAGATTAAGGCGTCTCACATTTTAATTTTGGCGGATGAAAATGCAACGCCAGCTGATACGTTAAAAGCCTTCAATAAAGCCCTTGAGATTAGAAAGCGCGTGGTGGCAGGTGAAGATTTCGGAACTTTAGCTCAAGAGCTTTCCGAAGATCCGTCTGCGAAAGAAAACAAAGGTAATTTAGGTTATTTTTCGAGTTTTAGAATGGTGTATGCGTTCGAAAGTGCAGCGTACAACACTCCAAAAGGTCAAATTTCACAACCCATTCGTACGCGTTTTGGCTATCATTTGATTAAAGTAGAAGACATCCGCGATAACAGAGGAGAAATTTCGGTTTCCCATATTATGGTAATGAAAGCGAAGGAAAATGAAGACGCTTCAAAACCAGAAAACACCATTAACGAAATTTTCAAAAAGATCCAACAAGGTGAAAAGTTCGATGAGTTAGCCAAGCAATTTTCGGAAGATAAATCATCCTCAACAAAAGGAGGAGTTATGAATAAATTTAGTTCAGGTCAGTTGAGCTCAGAGATATTTGAAAATATTGCTTTTTCATTGACTAAAGAAAACCCTATATCGCAACCTTTTCTATCGGAATATGGTTGGCATATCGTAAAATTCAACGAACGTTTTCCGTTGAAGACTCTCGAAGAATCGCGAAAAGATTTAGAGAATAAAATCAGTAGAGACGATCGATCACGAATCATCACCAATACGCTAACCGAAAAATTAAGAAAGAAATACACCGTAAAACGGGATGATAAAGTATTTGCTTCTTTGGCGAAAATGGTAACTAACGATTTTTATGAAGGAAAATGGGAGTACTCGAAAGACGATAAAATAGTAGCTTCTACCTTAGTGACAATCGATAAAAAACAACTTACTGGGACTTCTTTTTTTGAGTTTGTAAAATCACAGCAGAAAGCAGGAGTGACCCTTAAGCCGGTTGAAAAATTAGTCGATTTGTTGTATTCTAAATTTGTCGATGAACAACTTAACCAATATTACAATGATAATTTAGAAGTTGAATTTCCTGACTTTTCAAACATCATGGATGAATATCGCGACGGTTTATTATTGTTCGATTTGATGGAAAAAGAAATCTGGGAACGTTCAAAAACCGATACAATAGGTTTGAAAGCGTTTTATGAAACTCAAAAAGAGAAGCACAAGTGGAAGACACGTTTGGACGTCATTATTGCATCTTCCACCAACAAAGAAATGATCAAGAAAGCAGAAGTCATGCTTAAAAAAGGAAAAGGCATTCAGGAAATTAAAGACAAATTGAACACCAAAGAGGTAATCAATATTATGTTTAACGAAAGCAAACTTGAAATTGGCGACCCAACGCTTCCAGCAGAAACTAAAACGGAAGTTGGTGTTTCTCCAATCACTCAAAAAGGTGACTACTTTTACGTCACTAAAATCAATAAGGTCATACCCGAATCCTACAAAACGTTCGAAGAATGTAAAGGGAAAATTGTCAACGATTACCAACAGTTTTTAGAACAAAACTGGGTAGACGAGCTGAAAAAAGAATTTAAAGTGAGCATCGATACAGCGGTGTTCGAAAAAACAAAAGCATCTATTTTAAAACAGTAATTTCCCATCAGAAGTGATTAAAAACATGAACATGATATTTAAATTCAAGAGTACAATTACTATTTTAATTCTGACATTATCGCATCTGTTGTCGACGGCACAAGAGATTATAGTCGATTCAGTTAAGGTTAAACCAACTTCAACATCCAACTCTAAAAGACAAAAGATAGACGGAATCATTGCAACTGTTGGAGACTATGTAGTATTGGATTCAGATATTGACAAATCGTTCCTAGAAATTCAAGGGCAAGGTGGTTCCACTAAGGACATCACCCGTTGCCAAATGTTAGGAAAATTATTAGAAGATAAACTCTACGCGCATCAAGCCATTCAAGATTCGGTGATTGTAAGTGATCAAGAAATTAGAGAGCGTATGAGTCAACAATTGGACTATATGGTAGAGCAATTGGGCAGCATGGATAAAGTGGTCAAGTATTTCAAAAAAAATAATGAAGAAGATTTTAGAACCGATTTTTTCGAAATCTTAAAGCAACAAAAGCTATCAGCCGATATGCAACAGAAAATTATCGGTGAAATCGAGATTACTCCTGAAGAAACTCGAAATTTCTTTAAAAAGTTACCTGAAAATGAGCGTCCGCTTTTTGGAGCCGAGCTCGAAATTGCCCAAATCGTAATAAAACCCAAAATTTCTGAAGAAGAAAAGCAACGCATTATCAATAGGCTTAAGGAGATCAAGAAAGAAGTTCAAGATGGAGCAAGTTTTAAAACACGAGCTGTTATTAATACTGATGATCGTGCTTCAGCATCTAGCGGCGGATACTACAAAATCAACAAAAAAACGCCTTTTGTAAAAGAGTTTAAAGATGTTGCGTATTCCTTGCAAGAAGGTGAAATTTCAGAGCCCTTTGAAACCATGTTTGGCTACCACATCATCTATTTAGAGAAAATTAAAGGGTTGGAATTGGAATTACGTCACATCTTGATGATGCCCAAAGTATCGAATGAAGCATTGAAAGAGGCTAAAGATAAGGCGCTGGCAATTAAACAACGTATCGAAAATAAAGAAATTACTTTTGCAGAGGCGGCGCGAACACTGTCGGATGAAAAAGAAACTAAAGCCAATGGTGGAACCTTAATCAACCCGAAAACGCAAGATACTCGTTTCGAATTAACTAGAATGGATCCCGAATTATACGGACAAGTTTCAAATTTAAAGGACAATGAAGTCTCTATTCCCTATTTACAAGAAGATCCAAAAGAAGGAAAATCGTTTAAGTTGGTTATGGTAACCAATCGTATTGACGAACACCCAGCCGATTACAGTAAAGATTACACGAAAATAAGAGAGTTAGCATTAAAAGAAAAGCAAATTGAAGCCATTGCAAAATGGACTAAGGATAAGATTAAAGAAACCTACATCCGAATCAACCCTGACTATCAAGGATGTGATTTTGCAAGTGATTGGGTAAAAAAATAATTCATTATAGTAAACCATAAGATAATGTCAGACGTAGAAGCAGTTAAAAAACTAGTTCAAAAAAGAGAAGATTTAAAAAAAGAAATCTCTAAAATAATTGTAGGACAAGATGCTGTTGTTGATCAAATACTTTTAAGTATTTTTTCAGGCGGACACGCGCTTTTAGTAGGTGTTCCTGGTTTGGCAAAAACATTAATGGTCAACACTATTTCTCTTGCTTTGGGATTGGATTTCAAACGCATTCAGTTTACACCCGATTTAATGCCATCTGATATTTTAGGAAGTGAAATCCTCGACGAAAACCGTCACTTTAAATTCATAAAAGGTCCAATTTTTGCCAACATTATTTTGGCCGATGAGATCAATCGAACACCGCCCAAAACACAAGCTGCGCTTTTAGAAGCCATGCAAGAACGTTCGGTTACCATCGCAGGACAAAACTATAAATTAGCATTGCCCTATTTTGTTCTTGCAACTCAAAACCCAATTGAACAAGAAGGAACGTATCCATTGCCAGAAGCGCAATTGGACCGTTTTATGTTCGCCATCAAATTGGATTATCCATCTTTTTCGGAAGAAGTTGAAGTGGTAAAAAGCACTACATCTGATTTTAAACCACAGATTAATCCGCTTTTTACAGCCGAAGAAATCATCGAATTCCAACACCTTATTCGTCGGGTTCCCGTAGCTGATAATGTAATCGAATATGCGGTAACGTTGGTGAGTAAAACTCGTCCGAATAATCCGCTGTCTAATGAGTATGTAAAAAATTATTTGGATTGGGGTGCCGGACCAAGAGCTTCTCAAAATTTAATTTTGGCTGCGAAAGCAAATGCTGTTTTCAATGGGAAATTTTCGCCCGATATTGAAGACGTAAAAGCCGTTGCAACCGGAATCCTTCGTCACCGTATCATCAAAAACTACAAAGCAGACGCGGAAGGAATTACTGAAGAAGTAATCATCGAAAAATTAATGTAATCCCAACGCATGAATTTTTTTCAAAAACTCAAGTGGCTAAAAAAGCAAATTCGTTGGAATTATAAGTACAAAAAAGGTACTTGGGATTACATGGGAAAAGAACATCTGCGTTACGAAGCCATTGTAGCACAGATAAAAAAAACAGGTATTAGTCAGCCTTCTGTTTTGGATTTAGGTTGCGGATACGGCGCACTCAACGAGTATCTCAATCCCGCTGATTACAGTTCTTTCACAGGAGTTGATTTTTCGTCGAATGCCATTCAACGTGCCATCGATAAGAACTACCTTAACACAGAATTTCTAGTTGCCGATATTCATCATTTTACACCCAAAAAATCCTACAATATTATCGTATTCAACGAAGTATTGTACTACCTCGAAGATCAAATGGGAATTGTTTCAAAATTTGCTAACTACTTCGAATCGGAAGGGTATTTTATTTTTTCGTTTTACGGAGGAAGAGAAGATTTGGTCATCGAATTGGAAAAGAGATTTGAACTCATTCAAAAAGACATCGTACAACAATCACCAGACATTCAGTGGAGCGTGTGCTTGTACAAAGCTAAATAACTACTTCAATTTAGCGTCCAATTCACGGTCGTAAAAAAACAAAAACATACTTCCCATCATGTCTTGCTCGCTATTTGATGTATTATTAACATCCATAGTTAAGTCGTAATCATGATTGGCATACAACCAAATTCCTTCCTCAGAGGAAAGTGCGTCAATCGTAGTCAATCCAATTGAACTAGTATGATTGATCACATTGCTTCGAAAAATAACTTTTTTATCCGTTTTATCATACAAGGTAATCGAAGTGGCGAACGGATGAACATGAACGGCAGCCGCATGCAAACGTAAACTGTCTTTGATGTGTAATTGCTCGTCAATCGAACTGGAGTAGGTTTTTTTTCCTTTCGGGATTACCCAATGTCCGGATAGACTAGTTCCGTTGGCATCAGTATAGCTATGGTTTTTGGTTTCCACCGGAATACATTGATTACTGGCCGGATCTAGAGGTTCTTTAAACGGATCGTTTTTGTCGTACGGCAGTTGAATATAAACAGTGCGACTCATTAACGGTTTCATCGTTTTTTCCTTCGAATACGAAATCGACACTTCGTGCTTAACCAACTGTCGCATATTAGGCAAATTGTGATTAAGCGATTGTGTAGTCACCATCAAATAGTCGTTACCTTTCATCGGAATTCCATATCCATTTGGTAAGTTGAATTGTTCCAAACCATGCGATAACGAAGTCATTCTTGGATATTGTTTGCCAATTCGGTCATTCAAGCCCAAACCGGTATAATAATTTACATCGTTAAAATCGACATTGGTGTGGCAAATAAAATCGTTAGATATATTTTTTTTTGACTTCGAATCTAATGCTTTTACCTCAAATGATGTAATCCAAACTATAGTCGAATCGGTAGTCAATTGCACATAATTGGTGGCTTTCGGACCTTCCATTGAAGTGTATATTCCGTCAATGTAAAAATCGGGTGAAATCATTTTGTACGTATTGACCTTTTTTTCTACCGTCCAATTTCCATCTACAATTCCGGTTGTATGCAGTAGATACGTTTTTACAATGGCTTTATGTCGGTTGCTCAATTGGGCGTAGTAAATTCCGCCTACAGCCAAAACTAAAAGCACCGAAACTCCTAAAAATTTATATATCTTTGATTTTTTCATCCGAACAAAAATACAATTTATATGATTGAAAGACAGCAAAACGAGCGAATTTTTGGTCTCGATCTTATGCGAGCAGCAGCCATCATATTGGTGCTTTCCTCACATGTGCTGTGGATTTATCCTCCGAAAAGCTCTATTATTTCGCAATTTTTGCAACTTTTTGGTTTTTTAGGAGTGGAATTATTTTTTGTGTTAAGCGGATTCCTGATCGGAACAATTTTTTACAAATTGTATTTGAAAGACGATTTTTCAATACAATCCGTTTTTTACTTTTTAAAACGACGATGGTTCCGAACCTTACCTAATTATTATTTGTTTTTACTATTGAATACCCTGATAGCCTTATACATTGGATATTCGCTCATAGAATGGTGGAAGTATATGTTTTTTCTTCAAAATTTTCACACAACCATGCTTCCTTTTTTTCCCGAATCGTGGAGTTTGAGTGTCGAAGAATTTGCCTACGTTGGGTTGCCGTTTTCGGTTTTGTTAGTTACCTATCTTCTTAAACCCAAGCAAAAAAAGTACGCTTTTATTGGTGTCGTCATCGCACTTATTTTGATCTTATTTTTCAGTAAATACTATTACAATGCAACGACTTCAAACACAACTTTACAACAGTGGAATGTTTCTTTGAAAGCAGTTGTATGGTATCGAATTGACTCCATCTTTTATGGAGTTGCCATGAGTTGGATTGCTCTAAATCACCAATCATTTTGGATTAAAAACAAAGTCAATCTTGCTTTTATAGGAACCGTAATGGCTGTGTTGATGTTTATGGGAGTGGGCTATTTTAGAATAACTATCGATCAATTCCCCTTGTTTTGGAATGTGCTTTACTTGCCATTAACTTCCATTACCTTGGCTTTATTTTTACCGTATTTATCGGAATGGAGATCAACAAAACTCCCTTTTAAAAGTGTAATTGAACTTACCAGTAAAATATCGTACTCCATCTATTTGATTCATTACGGAGTGGTGCTGCAATTGATGAAGCACTTTTTTAATACCGAAACCTTAGCAACCTATCAATTGCATTTCTATACATTAGTTTTTCTGGTAATTACGTTTGGATTATCCTATCTGAATTACCGATTTTTTGAACGACCAATTATGAATTTTAGGGATAAAATTTGATTAACAACAATTTTTTGCCTTTTAATTATTGATTCGGTAAAAAAGAGTAGTCTTAAATTGCGTATTCGTAAATATCATTCTTCAAACAACCTTAATTCTGTATTTTTTTTTAAATCATACAACGATTTCGTAAATTTGCACTGCTAACAAATTAACGTAAATTGATTATGGCTTTTGACATTGAAATGATTAAGAAAGTATACGGAACGATGGCTGAACGCGTAGATAAAGCGCGTGAATTAGTAGGTCGTCCTTTAACGCTTTCAGAAAAGATTTTATACTCTCATTTATGGGAAGGAACTCCGTCTCAATCTTTTTCTCGTGGGAAAGATTACGTTGACTTCGCACCCGATCGGGTTGCTTGTCAAGATGCAACAGCTCAAATGGCATTACTGCAATTTATGCATGCAGGGAAAAAAACAGTGGCTGTTCCTACAACCGTTCATTGTGACCACCTAATTCTAGCGAAGAACGGAGCAAAATCAGATTTAGCAGTTGCTAATTCACAATCTAAAGAAGTGTTCGATTTTCTTTCTTCTGTTTCAAATAAGTACGGAATTGGTTTTTGGAAACCCGGATCGGGCATCATTCACCAAATTGTATTAGAAAATTATGCGTTCCCAGGCGGAATGATGATTGGCACCGATTCACATACGGTAAACGCAGGTGGATTAGGAATGTTGGCCATTGGTGTTGGTGGAGCAGATGCAGTAGACGTAATGTCGGGCATGTCATGGGAATTGAAATTTCCAAAATTAATCGGTGTAAAATTGACCGGTAAATTAAACGGTTGGTCTTCTCCAAAAGACGTTATACTTAAAGTAGCTGATATTCTTACCGTAAAAGGTGGAACGGGAGCCATTGTAGAATATTTTGGCGAAGGTGCTTTGAATATGTCGTGCACCGGAAAAGGAACAATTTGTAATATGGGTGCCGAGATTGGAGCAACTACATCTACTTTTGGTTACGATGATTCAATGAGACGTTATTTAGCAGCTACAGGTCGTCAAGATGTTGTAGACGCAGCCGATAAAGTAGCCGATTACCTAACGGGTGATGCTGAAGTGTATGCGAATCCAAAAGAGTATTTCGATCAGCTAATTGAAATTAATTTATCCGAATTAGAGCCACATATCAACGGACCATTCACGCCAGATAGAGGAACGCCTGTGTCTAAAATGAAAGACGAAGCTACCAAAAACAATTGGCCTTTGAAAGTGGAATGGGGTTTGATTGGATCATGTACCAATTCATCCTATGAAGATATGGCTCGTGCAGCGTCTATTGTAGAACAAGCAGTAGCACACGGAATTACACCAAAAGCGGAGTTCGGGATCAATCCGGGCTCTGAGCAGATCAGATATACCATCGAACGTGACGGAATTATTGCTACCTTCGAAAAAATGGGAACTAAAATATTTACAAATGCTTGTGGACCATGCATCGGACAGTGGGATAGAGCCGGAGCAGACAAAGAAGAAAAAAACACCATCGTTCATTCGTTCAACAGAAACTTTTCAAAACGTGCCGATGGTAATCCAAATACGCACGCCTTTGTAACCTCACCAGAAATGGTAGCTGCATTGGCAATCTCGGGAGATTTGTCGTTCAATCCAATTACCGATACCTTGTTAAATGATAAAGGTGAAGCTGTAAAATTTAATCCTCCAAAAGGAGACGAACTTCCAAAAAGAGGTTTTGATGTAGAAGATGCCGGTTTTCAAGCGCCAGCAGAAGATGGAAGTAGCGTGCAAGTAGCCGTTTCTGAAACTTCCGATCGTTTGCAACTACTTGCTCCATTTGAAGCTTGGGATGGAAAAAATATCAGTGGAGCGAAATTGCTGATTAAAGCTTTCGGAAAATGTACTACCGATCATATTTCGATGGCTGGACCTTGGTTGCGTTTCCGCGGACATCTAGATAATATTTCTAATAATATGTTGATTGGAGCCGTAAATGCCTTCAATCAAGAACCGAATAAAGTTAAGAATCAACTAACCGGTCAATATGGCCCTGTTCCTGCTACGCAAAGAGCGTACAAAGCAGCCGGAGTTCCTACGATAGTTGTGGGAGATCAAAATTATGGTGAAGGTTCTTCTCGTGAGCACGCTGCAATGGAACCTCGTTTCTTAGGCGTAAAAGCGGTTTTAGTAAAATCGTTTGCGCGTATACACGAAACCAATTTGAAAAAACAAGGGATGTTAGCCTTGACTTTTGCTAACGAAGCTGATTACGATAAAATCAAAGAAGACGATACCATTAATTTCTTGGATTTAACAGAGTTTGCACCAGGAAAGCCATTAACCTTAGAGTTCGTTCATGCTGATGGAAGCAAAGACATAATTCTTGCTAATCATACCTACAACGATAGCCAAATTGGTTGGTTTAAGGCAGGCTCGGCGCTTAATTTAATAGCAGCAGGATTAGCCTAATAGTAAGAATAGCATAAAAAAAAACGCCCCGTAATCGAGGCGTTTTTTTTATATTATACTTTTTTATAAATTTCGGTCAGTCCATTGTCCCATTCTACTTTTTCGTAGTAAAAATTTAAGGAAGTTAGTTTACCATTTTTTTTGATGTAGCATTTTCCTGTTACTTTAGCATTGTTTCCTAAAATAACAAGTGTATCACCTGTTTTGAAATCTCCGCATTTTACTTGTTCGTATACATTGGAAGCAATCTCGTCTTTTATCTGGAATTTTGAGTTAAAAGTACTTACAATTGTAGTTTCATTTGTAGTCTTTACAACGTATTCCATTCCATTGTATCCGTAGTTGTAGGTCGACACTTTCTTGTTTTCTTGTGCAAAAACACCACAGCAAAACAATAACAGAGTTGGGAAAAATAATTTTCTCATTAGTAATATAGATTTGGGTTTCATCGTATTAACGGCAAAAATAGAATAAAATTGTAAATAAAAAAATATTCCATAATTAACTTCTAGCTTTCTTACATTAAAAACAAGATTGCTAGAAAAATCCCTACCTATTTTTGTGAACCTCCTTAAATTTTAACATTTCTAGTAATTGTTGTTCTTTTTCATTGTCAAATCTCAAAGAAGTTTGGAGCGCTTTTTATAGACGATAAAAATAATGGTTAACACAGCAGATTGTTTTTTGATGATTGATGGTAATATTGGTAAAAAGCAAAACACTCTGTTACTTGTTGCGTAGTTTGTTTTTTGCAAAAAAAATCCGCTACTCTGCGCAGTAACGGACTAGTGAAATTAATAATTGGGCCTTTTACGTTCTATTAATAGTACGTATATCTTCTTACTTTAGCGATGTATTTGGCCAAACGAATTACTTGGTGACTGTAACCATATTCGTTATCGTACCAAACATATAAAACAATGTTTTTTCCATCTCCAGATACAATAGTAGCATTACTGTCGTAAATTGATGGTGCTGATGTTCCAACAATATCAGAAGAAACCAATTCATTGTTTAATGAGTATTTGATTTGCTCTACTAATTCGCCTTCTAATGCATATTGTTTCATGATGTTGTTAACTTCTTCAACTGAGGTGTTTTTCGCCACTTCCAAATTCAACACGACCAGCGATCCGTTCGGAACTGGAACTCGAATAGCATTCGAAGTTAATTTCCCTGCTAAACTCGGTAATGCTTTGGCAACTGCGCTTCCAGCTCCAGTTTCAGTGATTACCATATTGAGCGCTGCTGCTCTTCCACGACGGTATTTTTTGTGCATATTATCTACCAAATTTTGGTCATTGGTATACGCATGAATGGTCTCTAAATGTCCTTTTACCACACCAATTGTATCTTCTACAGCTTTTAAAATTGGTGTAATCGCATTGGTTGTACAAGAAGCTGCCGAAAAAATATGTACTTCATCCGGATTGTATTCTTCGTGATTTACACCGTATACAATATTCGGAACGCCTTTTCCAGGAGCGGTCAGCAGCACTTTTTCAACTCCTTTAGAAGTCAAGTGACGTTGTAACGCTTCTTCTGTGGTGAAAGCACCCGTATTATCAATGACTAAAGCGTTTTCAATTCCGTATTGGGTGTAATCAATCTCTTCTGGACCGTTAGCTGTAATGATATGAACAGTTGTTCCGTTAATGATTAAAGCATTGTTTACTGGATCAGCTGATACCGAACCTTCAAAATCACCATGAACCGAATCATACCGCAACAACGAAGCTCTTTTTTCTAACGATTGAGCGTCGTTTCGGTCTCTAGTTACAATCGCTCTCAATCGCAATTGTTGTCCTTTACCAATTTTGCTCATCATTTCACGTGCCAACAAACGCCCAATTCGCCCAAACCCATATAACACCACATCTTTCGGTTTTATTTCTTGCGTTTTTTTCGCAGTTCTTAATTTGTCGATTACAAAAGCTCTTGCATCATGGTATTTATTGTCTTCCAAATGGTATTCATACGTCAGTTTACCAATGTCGATGCGCGATGGCGGTAAATCCAAGTTTTGAATAGCTCTTGCAATTTCAACCGAATCAAAAATATTAATCGGTTTTTGAACAAATTCGCCCGCATATTCATGCAAGTTGATGATGTCGCTTACGTTTCGGTCGATCAATTGGTTTCTAAAAAGTACCAATTCAATCGATTTGTCATACCATAAATCGCTGACAATTTTAATGAATTCTACGCCCGCTTTTCTACGGTCTGCTTGAAAGGAAAGCTCTTTTTCGTAAATCGTGTTGTTGTTCATAAGAAAAAAATAAAAGTGTGTTGTTTAACCTGATTCGCCTGGGCGAACAGATTCTCATGTTTGTCCAAATTGAAAATCTGGTGCAAAAATATAATTTCGGATTGTTTTACGAAAACGATTTCGCTATTATTTATAAAAAAACCGTTCTAGTGAATTTACCAGAACGGTTTTAAATTTTTATGGAATTCAACTAAATGATAATACGCATGATTTGTCCATTTTTCAAAATCAATTGAACACTAGTTCCTTGGCTATCATCTTTGTTGCTCATCAAGCGCGAAACCGTTTCCACATCGACTGCTTTCGAACCATCAATGTTTAAAATGATGCTACCCACTAATTCGTCTTCATATTGTTTCAATCGCTCGTTGTTCACTTCTTTAATGCGCACACCGTAATCAATTTTGTATTTTTTCTTATCGGTTGCTGAAACGTTTTCAAGTTCCAATCCTTTCAACTCCGTAATTATAATGTCGTTTTTAACTAATGTCACTGGTATGTTTTTCGTTTCACCATCGCGTACAAACGTCACTTGTACTTTGTCATTCGGACGCTTTGTATTGATGTAACCTGCTAGTTCGGCATAACTACTAATTTTTTGATTGTCTAGTTTTTTAATGACATCACCGACTTGGAGTCCGGCTTTTTCTGCACCAGAGTTTTTGTTGACTTTACTCACATAAAATCCTTCCGTATCTTTGATTCCCATGTCTTTTGAAACTTTACTCGATAATTCGCCGCCTTCAATACCTAAGATACCGCGTTGTACATTTCCAAACTCCATAATATCTTCAATGATTTTTCGAGTAATATTGGATGGAACGGCAAACGAATATCCTGCATAACTTCCGGTTGGAGACGAAATCATGGTGTTGATGCCGATCAATTCACCACGAGTGTTTACCAAGGCGCCACCAGAATTGCCTGGGTTTACAGCCGCATCCGTTTGAATGAACGATTGGATTCCTCTCGTGTCTAAATTGCGCGCTTTAGCGGAAACGATTCCGGCCGTCACCGTCGAATTCAAATTATACGGATTTCCAACAGCCAAAACCCATTCGCCCACTTTTACCTGATCGGAATCTGCAAAAGTAGAATAGGGTAGTTTTTCATCGGTATCAATTTTCAACAAAGCAATGTCCATTTTGACATCGGTTCCAACCAAAGTGGCTTTGTACGATTTTTTGTTGTTGAGGGTAATTTCCAATTCGGTTGCATCTTTAATCACGTGGTTGTTGGTGACGATGTATCCATCTTCTGAAATAATTACACCCGAACCCGTACCGATTTGCTCTTGTTGTTGCCCGCCACCACGGGTTCCATAAAAATATTCCATAATCGGATTGTACACGGTACGAACCGAAACATTTTTTACGTGAACTACGCTGTGAACCGCTTTATCGGCAGCCGAAACGAAGTCGATGTTTTCAGCACCTAATCCAACTGCTTTTCCGTAAAAAGCTGGCGCTTCCGTTACGATGGAATTTTTGGAGGTATCTTTTTCAATAAATAATTTATAAGCGCCCAAAGTTGTGGCACCGCTCATCAACGAAACTAAAAATAAACTAGATATTCTTTTCATGATTCAATGGTTTTAAACAGTAACATCAAATTTATAATAAAATTGTTTTTAACTATTTGGTTTAACTAACGATTAACACTCTTTAACTTCTCATTAATATTTGTAACTTTGCCTTGCAAACCACCTACTTTTACAACATGCTGCTTCAATTTTTCAAATACCACGGAACAGGAAATGACTTTGTCATGATCGATAATCGTCTGCAAACTTTCCCCAAAAATGATACCAAACTGATTGAAAAATTGTGTCACAGACGATTCGGAATAGGAGCTGACGGGTTATTGTTGTTAGAAAATGACATTTTGTCGGATGCGTCTGCCGCAACGGTAGATTTTAGGATGGTGTACTACAATTCGGATGGAAATGAAAGTTCGATGTGTGGTAATGGCGGACGTTGTATCGTTGCATTTGCTAAGAAACTCGGAATCATAGCTGACCGAACTACTTTCATTGCTACTGATGGTTTGCATCATGCTACACTTTTGGAAAATGATATAATTTCATTGCAAATGAAAGATGTAGATGAGGTAAAAATCAATCCCGATTATATTTTTTTAAATACAGGTTCGCCGCATCACGTGACGGTGGTGCATGATTTACCCAATTACGATGTAAAAACCAACGGTGCCAAAATTCGCTACAGCGATTTATATGGAAAAGCAGGTAGTAACGTCAATTTTGTCAGTGCAAAAAGTGCGACGCATTTTGTACTCCGAACCTATGAGCGCGGCGTGGAAGATGAAACACTTTCATGCGGAACCGGAGCAACGGCTACGGCAATAGCCATGCATGCCATCGGAAAAACCAAATCCAATCAAATCGATTTGGATGTACAAGGAGGAAAACTAAAGGTTTCGTTTGAAAAAAATGGAGAAATTTACCAAAATGTACTTTTAATTGGTCCAGCAACGTTTGTTTTTAAAGGAGAAGTGGAGATTTAATTGATAATTGATAATTGATAATTGATAATTGATAATTGATAATTGATAATTTTTGACTTTATAAACTAATTTATAAGTGTAACAATCTAAGAAGTCTAACGATCTAAGAAGTCTAAATGATAACTCTCAAAGGAAATTCAGTTTATCTCAGAGCGCTCGAGCCCGACGACTTGGAGTTCATTTACCACATCGAAAACGACGAATCGATTTGGGAAGTCAGCAATACGCAAACGCCGTATAGTAAATTCCTCATTCGGCAGTATTTAGAAAATGCCCATCAAGATATTTATGAAGCCAAACAACTTCGTTTAGCCATTTGCATTACTGGCTCCAACACAGCAGTTGGTCTGATCGACTTATTTGATTTTGATCCTAAAAACCAACGTGCTGGAATCGGAATCGTCATTCAAAACGAAGCCAATCGAAGTAAAGGTTCCGGAAAAGAAGCCTTGTCTTTATTGATTGATTATGCGTTTACCCATTTGCAACTGCATCAATTATATGCAAATATTGGAAGTGAAAATACCACGAGTTCAAGCCTTTTTTCTACATTTGGTTTTCAAAAAATAGGCGTCAAGAAAGATTGGATGTTGTTTGATAACCAATTCCACGACGAAGATTTGTATCAATTAATTAATCCAAAACACTAACCATTTTGAGTGCTACATTTAAAAAAATAATCGGAATTGGAGCCGTCCTTTTTCTTTTCGTTGCCGCTTTTGGCTATATCAAATTAGTTAAAAGCAATACGGCTTTTGAAGAAAAAGAAGTGTTTGTGTACATTCCGTCTGGATCAACCTATGAAGACGCCAAAAAGATCATCGAACCCTATGTGGATGACATGAGCGGATTTGAATGGTTTGCCGGTTTGCGCAGTTATCCTGAAAAATTAAAATCGGGGAAATTCTTGCTTACTAAAGGAATGGGAAATTTTAAATTGGTCAGCGCTCTGCGCAGAAATGTTCCGGTAACAGTGTCGTTTAACAACCAAGAGCGACTTGAAAATTTAGTCGATCGTGTAGCAAGTAAAATTGAAGCCGATACGGTCGAATTGATGAACGCTTTTACCAACGAAGCTTTTCTTGCTAAAAGCGGATTCACAAGAGAAAACGTCTTTACGATGTTTTTACCCAACACGTATGAGTTTTATTGGAATACATCGGCGGAAAAATTCAGAGATAAAATGCTCGAAGAATACCAAAAATTTTGGACGAAAGAGCGTCTGTCTAAAGCCGAAAATCTGAATTTAACTCAAGCACAAGTAACTACTTTAGCATCAATTGTTCACAAAGAAACGGTCAAAGCCGATGAACGTCCGCGCGTAGCCAAAGTCTACCTCAATCGCCTCGATTTAGGAATGCCATTGCAAGCTGATCCAACCGTAATTTATGCTAAAAAATTAGTGAGTAACGATTTCAATCAAGTCATCAAGCGGGTGTATTACGGCGATTTCAACATCGACTCTCCTTATAATACCTACATGTACCAAGGTTTGCCACCCGGACCGATAGCAATGCCCGACGTAAACGCCATCGACGCGGTTCTGAACCCAGAAAACCACGATTATATTTATTTTTGTGCGAGTGTCGAACGTTTTGGCTACCACGAATTTGCTTCAACTTTGTCACAACACAACGTCAACGCAGCGAAATACGCCCAATGGTTGAACGAACAAGGAACAAAATAACGGTATGAAAAAGAAGCTGCTTTTTTTATTTATCTTGTTGAGTGTGGGTTTTTCAAATTCACAATCGACTGTAGATTCGTTTTTAACACCTTCTGACACATTAAATAAACCCCGAAGAAACGCAGTTGTGATTTCTGAAATCGCTCTGGCCAGTGGCGCATTGATCGGATTGAATCAATTGTGGTACGCCGATTATCCGAAATCCGATTTTCAGATTGTAAACGACAACGCCGAGTGGTTGCAAATGGATAAAGTCGGACATGTTTTTTCCTCCTATCATTTAGGCCGATTGAGCGCTGATGCTCTAAAATGGAGTGGTGTGAGTAAAAAAAATCAGTTGATTTATGGAGCAACAACCGGATTGGTTTTTCTCACCGCTGTTGAGGTGTTCGATGGTTATTCGGCTGAATGGGGATTTTCCTACGGCGATTTAGCGGCCAACGCGGGCGGAACGCTACTTTATGTTGGGCAAGAATTAGCGTGGAACGAACAACGCATCGTTCCGAAATTTTCATTTCATACGACTGAATACGCTTCGGCGCGACCTAATATATTGGGTAGTTCGTTTTCGGAACAAATTTTAAAAGATTATAACGGGCAAACCTATTGGTTGTCGGCCAATATTCATTCGTTTTTCAAACAAAGCAAAATTCCGAAATGGCTGAACATAGCCATAGGTTATGGTGCGGAAGGAATGATTACAGGCGAAGACGAATTAGTTAACACGGTGTTCTTTCCCGAAAAAGAGCGCACACGTCAATTTTACTTAAGCTTCGATGCCGATTTGACCAAAATCAAAACCAAATCACACGTACTAAAAACGATATTTTCGCTCGTCAATACCATTAAAATTCCAGCACCAACCTTCGAAATCAAATCGACTGGAGGAAGCAGATTTCATTTTCTTTATTTTTAGAAGTAATCTCGTATAATTGTTTCACAAAGTTTCACGAAGTTTTTGTGTGTATTTCTGTGTAAAAACTGTTTCACAAAGTCTCACAAAGTAAGCACAGAGTTTCACAAAGTCTTTTGTGTATCTCTGATTTATTCTTTGCGTATCTGCGCTTAAAAACTGTTTCACAAAGTATCACGGAGTTACCACAGAGTTTCACAAAGTTTTTTGTGTGTCTCTATTATTCTTTGCACATCTCTGTGCAATAAATTCTAAGTGAACGTCTGCTAAAAATTCTTATGAATAATAAATAGCGCCGGACGGTTGTGTAAATCGATGGTAGTTTTTTTCCAATCGGCTACGCGAAGGGTTTTGATGTACTCGGTGGGTAAGGTCAAATCACACGCAATGCACAATAAGGTATTGGGTTGTAAGGTTTGCAAAACGTCCTCCAGTAGTTTGTTGTTGCGGTAGGGCGTTTCGATGAATAATTGTGATTGGTCTTTGTCGAATGATAATTTTTCAAAGTTTTTTAACGCGGCTTTCTTTTCGCCTTTGTCTATTGGTAAATAGCCGTTAAATGCAAAACTTTGTCCGTTCATGCCGCTTCCCATCATGGCTAATAAAATCGAACTTGGTCCAACCAACGGAACGACTTGTATGCCTTTTTCGTGGGCTAATTTTACAATCGCCGCACCAGGATCGGCCACACCCGGACAACCTGCATCACTCATCAATCCGACGTTTTTTCCTTCTAAACAAGGTTGAATCATCTGGTTGTGTTCGGAAATTTCGGTGTGTTTGTTAAGTGCTGAAAGATGTAAACTGGCCTGTACTTTTTCAGGAAGTATACTTTTTATAAAACGACGCGCATTTTTTTCGTTTTCAACGATGTAGTAATCGATGAATTCGATGGTGCGTTTCACCGTTTCGGGTAATACATCCATCGGATTACTTTGTTTGGACAATTCACTCGAAGTAGTATCGGCCAACGTAACTGGAATCAAATAGAGTTTTCCAGTCGGTTTCATGAATGTTTGGAGATTAGTTTTTTTGCGAGTAAATCGGTTGCCTCGTCGAGCATTTCATACACCATATCAAACCCATTTTGCAGTCCGTAAAACGGATCGGGAACGTCGACGTTGTCACCCGGGAACAATTCGTCCAGCACTAAAGCAACTTTTTGTTTTTGCTCTTCAGTTTTGGCCAAAAAAGTTACATCATCGTAATTCGAATTATCCATCACAAATATGTAATCGAAAGTGTCAAAATCGGCAGGTGTAAATTTTCGCGCTTTTTGATGCGAAATATCGAGTCCGTTTTTCTTAGCCGTAGCAATCGATCGGTGATCGGGTTCGCGGCCAATGTGATAACCGCCTGTACCAGCAGAATCAACAATAAATGAATCTTTCGGAAGTTTTGATGCGAGTAATCCTTCTGCCAATGGCGATCGACAGATATTACCCAGACACACCATCAATACTTTAACAGGCATAGTACTAAATAACTATAGTGAATTTTATAGAGATAATTTTTTGTTGATGTCTTCCACAAACTTTTTGAATTGTTTGTCGGTTGAAACTAAATTATCAACGGTTTTACATGCGTGCAAAACAGTAGCGTGATCTCGGTCGCCAATTTGCGAACCAATGTTAGCCAACGACGCTTTGGTGAATTTTTTAGCAAAAAACATAGCCAATTGTCGTGCTTGAACCACGTGGCGTTTTCTGGTTTTAGATTGTAAGGTGTCTAAATCCAATTGGAAGTAATCGGAAACTACTTTCTGGATGTAATCGATAGAAATTTCGCGTTTTACATTCTTTACAAATTTTTCAACAATATTTTTTGCTAAATCAAGCGTCACTTCTTTTTTATTGAAAGACGATTGAGCAATTAGTGAAATAATCGCGCCTTCCAATTCACGTACATTCGATTTGATGTTGCGAGCAACATATTCCAAAATTTCATCAGGCATTTCTACACCATCTCGGTACAGAATTTTTTTAAGGATGGAAATTCGAGTTTCGTAATCAGGTTGGTGCAATTCGGCCGACAATCCCCATTTGAAACGCGACAACAAGCGTTGCTCGATGTCTTGCATGTCAACTGGCGCTTTGTCGGATGACAGAATGACTTGTTTTCCGTTTTGGTGTAAGTAATTGAAAATGTGGAAAAACACATCTTGTGTTCCAGATTTTCCAGATAAAAATTGTACGTCGTCGATGATCAATACATCAATCAATTGATAAAAATGAATGAAATCGTTACGGGTATTTTTCTTGACAGAATCAATGTATTGCTGTGTAAACACTTCCGCAGAAATGTACAAAACTGTTTTTTCTGGGTATTTATCTTTGATCTCGACACCAATAGCATGTGCTAAGTGGGTTTTTCCTAATCCAACACCGCCAAAAATCAAAAGTGGGTTGAACGATGTTCCACCTGGTTTATTTGCAACAGCCATTCCTGCTGAACGAGCTAAACGATTGGAATCACCTTCTAGAAAATTATCGAAACTGTAGTTCGGATTTAATTGCGACTCTATTTTTAAATTTCGGATACCTGGAATCACAAACGGATTTTTCAGTTCTGGATTTAAGTTTTTAAACGGAGCGTCAATTTCTTGCGATTTTATAGGACTGCGGTGAGCGCTTGGCAATTGTTCGGTAAAAGGTTGTTTATTGCCATAGGTGTTCTCCATTTTGATTTTATAGAGTAACTTTGCATTTTTTCCTAGTTCTTTGGTAAGCGCAACTTTAAGTAATTTCACATAGTGTTCTTCGAGCCATTCATAGAAGAATTTACTCGGAACTTGAATATACAATGCGTTATCGGTTAGTTCAACTGACTTAATAGGTTCAAACCAAGTTTTATAAGCTTGTTCTTGAATATTATCTTTTATAAAAGACAGACAGTTCTCCCATACTGATTGCGCAGTTCTATTCATATGTTTCTTAAAAAAAAGTGTTTATTATAAAGGTTATCTTACAAAAGAAAAAGATATTTTCG
>CAIUWH010000051.1 GCA_903902795.1 uncultured Bacteroidota bacterium | reverse complement strand
GTTATACTGAACACTGAACACTGAACACTGAACACTGAACACTGAACACTGAACACTGAACACTGAACACTGAACACTGAACACTGAACACTTAACACTGAACACTGAACACTGAACACTGAACACTGAACACTGAACGCTGAACACTGACAACTAACAACCGACAACCGACAACCAATAACTGAACACTTTTTTATATATTTGAAGTCAATTAAAACAAACGAATGATACAATCGATGACGGGTTTTGGTAAAGCCAGTTTACAATTACCAACCAAAAAAATTACTGTAGAAATCAAGTCGCTTAATAGCAAAGGTTTGGACTTAAATACTCGTATGCCATCTGTTTTTCGAGAAATGGAATTGGGCTTGCGCAATCAACTCTCACAGCGATTGGAACGCGGTAAAATAGATTTTTCGCTGTATATTGAAATTACAGGCGAGGAAACTTCTTCCAAAATCAACGTCCCAATTGTAAAAGGTTACATTAATCAGATGAAAGCGGTGATTCCGAATGCCGACGAAACTGAGTTAATGAAAATGGCCGTTCGTATGCCCGACGCATTAAAAACGGAACGTGATGAGATTGATGAAAATGAGTGGAATCAAATACAAACCGTAATTGATGACGCCATTACCCATATAGTGCAATTTAGAGTGGACGAAGGCGTTTCGTTAGAAAAAGAGTTTTTACACCGCATTGCGAACATCATGACATTAATGAACAATGCCGTTGCTTACGATTCCGAACGAGTTGAAACCGTTAAAACGCGCTTGAGAACCGCCATTGACGAACTTAAAACAAACATCGATGAAAATCGTTTTGAGCAAGAACTGATTTTTTACCTCGAAAAATACGACATTACTGAAGAAAAAGTGCGACTCGAAAATCACCTCAACTATTTTATTGAAACCTTGGCCGGAACTGAAGCCAACGGCAGAAAACTCGGATTCATAACGCAAGAAATGGGAAGAGAAATCAATACCATGGGATCCAAATCCAATCATGCTGAAATGCAAAAATTAGTCGTGATGATGAAAGACGAATTGGAAAAAATTAAGGAACAAGTTTTGAATGTGCTTTAATACCTATTTTTAATAAAAGAGAGCAAGATTGCTTCGTGCCTCGCAATGACTTTACAATGAATAAAGGAAAATTACTCGTCTTTTCAGCGCCATCGGGTTCCGGAAAAACAACGATAGTTCGGCATTTACTGACGCAAGCCGAGTTGAATTTGGAGTTCTCTGTTTCCGCAGCTACACGTGAGCCACGCGGAGAAGAAGTAGACGGAAAAGACTACTATTTTATGTCAATTGCCGATTTCAAAAAACACATCAAAGCTGAAGATTTTGTCGAATGGGAAGAAGTCTACCGCGATAATTTCTATGGAACACTAAAAAGTGAAGTCGAACGCATTTGGGCCAAAGGCAAAAACGTGATTTTCGACATTGATGTGGCGGGTGGATTACGAATCAAATCGAAATTCCCACAAGAAACACTAGCTGTTTTTGTAAAACCTCCGAGCGTGGATGAATTGAAACGCCGACTCAAAGAACGCTCTACCGAAAGTGATGAAAAAATCAATATGCGCATCGCCAAAGCCCACGTAGAATTGGCCACAGCGCCGCAATTTGACAAAATAATTAAAAATTACGATTTGGATGTTGCGAAAGCAGAAGCGTATGAGTTGGTGAAAGATTTTGTGAATAGTTAGCTATGACACAGAGTTACGCTAAGGAGACTCAAAGATTCGCAAAATTCTAAAGAATGTATAAGTAGTGAAAATATTAACTCAGAGATACTAAACTAGTAACACAGATAAGCTCAAAAAACTCTGTGAAACTTTGTGAAAATTCTTTGTGAAACTTTGTGAAACAACATGAAAATCGGCCTCTATTTCGGAACCTTCAACCCCATTCACATCGGGCATCTTATCATCGCCAATCACATGGCCGAGCATTCCGATTTGGATCAAATTTGGATGGTTGTAACGCCGCACAATCCACTCAAACAAAAAAGCACCTTGCTCGACGATTACCAACGTCTACACATGGTACAACTAGCTACCGATGAATACCCCAAAATTAAGGCTTCCGACATCGAATTTAAATTACCTCAACCCAATTACACCGTAAATACGTTGGCGCATTTGCACGATAAATATCCGCAACACGAATTTGCTTTAATCATGGGCGAAGACAACCTCAACTCACTTCACAAATGGAAAAACTACGAAGTAATTCTAGAACACCACGATATTTATGTCTATCCACGGATGAATTCGGGTGAAATCAACGAGCAATTTGTCAATCATAAAAAAATTCACCATGTTGGTGCGCCCATTTTGGAATTGTCTTCTACCTTCATCCGTGAAAGCATCAAAAACAAAAAAAATGTCGCACCCATGTTGCCTCAAAAAGTGTCGGATTATATTGATGGGAGTTCGTTTTATAAAAAATAAGTCTTCATTCATAAGTATAAAAATCCAAAAGGCGTTCACGAATTTCTTCCTGAACGCCTTTTTTCAACCCGAAACAAAAATGTAACTAAACTTTATATTTATTTACTAACTCACCTTGATAACGATGTAGCTATTGATATATTATATTGAAAATCATAATTTTAAGTTAATTTTTTTGTAGCTGTTCCAGCCGTGCCTTTCAAGTTGGCTTCCAAAAATTATTTTTTCTACACTGTAAAAAGAGCTTCGTGGGTCGCTTTTTTACAGCAAGAAAAAATAAATTTTCGGATCGCCAAGCTTTACAGTTCCGTCTGGGCTAGGGCTAGATCTTTGTTTTGCCTTTCCCATTAAAATTGAGTATTTTTGGTTTTTCAAACACTTTTATCATGACAGAATATCCAAAGTTTGCCGTAATCGGAGGAGGAAGTTGGGCTACAGCCATTGCAAAAATGCTGTGCGTCAACCTCAACGAAATTGCTTGGTACATGCGCAATCAATCGGCTATCGATCACATACAATCTCAAAAGCACAACCCTAATTATTTGAGTTCGGTTGAATTTGACACCAAAAAACTCAAACTCACTTCCGATATAAACGAAGCAGTTGCCTACGCTGATTACATCATTTTTGCGATTCCGTCTGCTTTTTTAAGTTCCGAATTAGCAAAACTAAGCGCAAGTTTACAAGACAAGGTTATCTTTTCTGCTATCAAAGGAATCGTGCCTGAAACGTTTCTGATTGTGGGCGAACATTTTAATCAGAAATTCGACATTCCGTTTGAAAATATCGGAGTAATTACGGGTCCGTGTCACGCCGAAGAAGTCGCCTTAGAACGTCTTTCGTATTTGACCATTGCGTGTGGCGATCCGAAAAAAGCCCGTGTTGTGGCAAATGTATTGGCCGGGAATTACATCAAAACCAAAATATCCGACGACATCATCGGGACAGAATATGCCGCGATGTTGAAAAACATCTACGCCATTGCCGCCGGAATTGCACACGGATTGGGTTATGGAGATAACTTTCAATCGGTGATCATGAGTAATGCGATTCGCGAGATGAAAAAGTTCATTCGAAAAGTGCACAAAATGAAACGCAACATCAATAATTCGGCTTATCTGGGTGATTTATTAGTAACGGGTTATTCGGTGTTTTCTAGAAATAGAATGTTTGGCAATATGATTGGAAAAGGCTATACCGTAAAAAGCGCCATGATGGAAATGAGTATGGTAGCCGAAGGGTATTATGCGGTAAAAAGTGCCTACAAACTCAACCAAGAATACAAAGCCAAAACGCCTATTATTGATGCGGTTTACGAAATTTTGTACGAAGGAAAAGAAGCGAAAGCGGTGTTTAAAAAATTGACGGAAAAATTAGACTAGTTAGAAGAAAGAGGAAAGAAGAAAGAAGAAAGAAAATACAATTTACCATGAGCGACCGTTGGAAATATCAAATTAAAACAGGTGGAATTTGGGGACTTTTTATGGTCGTTTTCAACATTTTATTTGAACTCAAAGAAAAACCGTTTATGGAACAAATTTCGTCGTCGATATTCTATATCAAAGCGGTGGTTTATATTGCGGTTGGAATTTTTATTTTGGGCTATTTCAATTGGAAAAGAAGTCCGAAAAATCAGCAATAGAACAAGAAAGTACTCTCTATGTTCTATTTTCTATGTTCTATTTTCTATTTTCTATATCAAAACAACTAGTAGAGTATCTCTCTATTCTATCCACAAATTTCCAATAGAATAGGTTCGCGCTTGTCCACTAATTATGACTCGCTTTTCTTTATTTATACACTTTAATTTCCCGATTCTCTCTGAAAGTTGCATCGCTGAAAGTTCGTTTTTTTTCAGACGATTTGCCCAAAAAGGAATTAAAGAGCAATGAGCTGAGCCCGTGACTGGATCTTCTAAGATAGTGGATTGCGGGGTGAAATACCTTGAAACAAAATCGCATTTTTCGCCTTTTGCGGTCACCACAACACCGCCAGGATCAAGATTAATTTGGTCGAAGAATTGTCGGTTTATTGTAATGTTTTTTATGTCTTCCTCTGTTTCATAAACCAACACATAATCTCTTGACTTTAAAACTTCTTTTGGTTGAATGTTGAGTGATTTAGAGATGATTTCGGGCAAACTGCTTTCTACAGGCATTCGTGAAGGAAAGTCCAAATGATACCAATCGTTTTCAACTAACACCGTCAAATCACCACTTAACGTTTCAAAAACGATTTGGTTCTTTTGATAATTAAGTAGTGTTTTTAAACAATGTGCAGTTGCGAGCGTGGCATGGCCACACAAATCCATTTCAATTTCGGGAGTGAACCATCGCAAATGAATTTTATCTTCTTTATGAACAAAAAAAGCGGTTTCTGCAACCGCATTTTCTTTTGTAATTTTCAAAAGTAGTTCGTCTGACAACCAACTTTCTAAAGGCACTACACAAGCTGGATTTCCGCCAAATACTTTATCTGTAAAAGCATCTATTTGATATAATTCTAATTTCATGTTTCTATAAAATTACCGTTACCTATTCTATTTTAACGAACAATCACGCCGTCTACAAATAAAATCGGCACTTCTTCTACATAATCTGGAGTGATGGATTGCGCTCTGAACGTAAATTTCTTGTCGTATAACGTGTTGTCAATAAAATACGTAATCATGAATTCGTTGTTCAAGAGCAAAACACTTTGGTCTAACAACTCAATTTTCACCACTGAAACCGAGGGCACGTTGACAAAAGCATGTCGTAAAAGCGACGTTTTTTTCATTTCGCCATCTAGGGTTCCAAACGCTTTTGAAACGACCATTACGCTGTGTAAATCGAAGTCAGAATCGTTTACTAAATGTACATACCACACTTTTTCCATCAACTCGTCGCTCCATTCTTGGATGGCGGCGAGGAATACGTTTTCTACTTTGGGGATTACTATATCTTTTTTCATGTTTATGTTACTTCAAAATTCGTTATTCCAAGTTCGTTGTTCGTTGTTCGAAACCAAAAGTTGAATTTTGAATGTTGATTAACGAATATTGAATTTGAAACGTTTGATTTCAATTTTAGCCCCGATTACCTCACAGAACTTTTATTTTAATTTGTGTTCGGTTAACACTTCGTGTTTGAAGTGGAAATCCTGGCATTGCGAAGAAAATCATGATGAGATTAGCTAACGCTCAGTTCGCTTTGCTCGTGTGTCTTCGTTCCTCGCAATGACAGATTGCAACGGAAAGCGGGACAAAACGTCGATAAAATGGTGAATTTGTGCTTCTGTTTTTAAAACTTTTGTTTCTTTTAGACCTAACAGGTTGTGGAAACCTGTTAGGATGGGAAACCTGTTAGGATTTTATATACTCGATTTGAATTGCTCCAAGAAGCGCACGTCGTTTTCGTAGAACATGCGGATGTCGCCAATTTGGTACAGCAGCATTGCGATGCGTTCAATTCCCATTCCGAAGGCAAATCCGTTGTATTCTTCTGGGCTGATGCCACAATTTTTTAGTACGTTTGGATCGACCATTCCGCAGCCCATAATTTCCAACCAACCGGTTCCTTTAGTGATTCTATAATCAGTTTCCGTTTTTAAACCCCAATAAATATCGACTTCGGCACTTGGTTCGGTAAACGGAAAGTAACTTGGTCGCAAACGGATTTTCGATTTTCCGAACATTTCTTTGGTGAAATAAAGTAGCGTTTGTTTCAAATCGGCAAACGAAACGTCTTTATCGATGTACAAACCTTCTACTTGGTGGAAAATGCAATGAGAACGCGACGAAACCGCTTCGTTGCGGAACACTCTTCCGGGCGAAATGGTTCGGATGGGCGGTTTGTTGTTTTCCATGTAGCGCACTTGTACGGATGACGTGTGTGTACGCAATAAAATATCGGGATTGGTTTGGATGAAAAACGTGTCTTGCATGTCGCGTGCCGGATGGTATTCGGGCAAGTTCAATGCGGTGAAATTATGCCAATCGTCTTCGATTTCCGGACCTTCGGAAACGTTGAATCCGATGGTGGAAAAAATGTCGATGATTTGGTTTTTTACTAATGAAATCGGGTGACGCGAACCGATTTCTAGTGGCTCACCTGGACGCGTTAAATCGCCGTAAATTCCGGTGATTTCCTCTTTGCTTTCGAGTTCGTCTTGTATGGATTTTACTTTTTCTTCGGCAACTGCTTTTAGCGTATTGATTACTTGACCGAAGTCTTTTTTCTGTTCGTTGGGAATGTTTTTGAACTCGGTGAACAATTCTTTCAACAAGCCCTTGCTTCCTAAATACTTGATACGAAATTGCTCTAAGGCTTCTTTACTTTTGGTGTTGAATGCTTTAGCTTCTTCGATATGTTCTTTGATCTTGTCTATCATGGTCGTTTAATAAAGATGCAAATTTAGTTATTTAACCGCAAAGTGCGCAAGGTTTTTAATGTGTTTCTCGCAAACCTGCCTGCCGGTAGGCTGGGGCGCAAGGCCGCAAAGGTTGTTTTGTGTGATTTGATTATATAACAAAGATAAAAAGGGTTTTTCTATCTTGAACTCTGCCTTCTGCCTTCTTGTTTCTGCCTTCTGATATCTATTCAATCAACTCCTTCTCCACAAAATAATTCACAATTGCGTCTTTCATCAAAATGGTTTGTTCGCCTGCTTTAAGTGGTGGCAATTCTTCTTTGACTTTGTAGTGTGGCCAGCCGTCTTTATCGAAGTATTCGAACTCATAATAACCATAGGGTTCGAGTAAACGGCAAATGGCGATGTGCATCAGGTTGACTTTTTCGTCTTTGGCAAAAACGCGTTTGAATTTACCCAATTCTTGTACGCCAATTAAGTAAATGATGGCGTCTAAGTCGAGTATTTCGCCTTCTGCAAATTGATTGGAAAGGATTTCAACGACTTTTTCCCAGCGGTTTTTTAGTTGTATATCTCTTGACATTGTTTCTTTTTTAGAAAATAGAGCAAAGAAAAAAGAGACTAGACTCTTTCATCCTTTATCTAGATGGATTTGCAAATATATCACATTTACTGTCTTCTATCTTTGTTCTCTATTCTATATTCTTTTCCGTTATCTTTGCTTTATATACTGATCAAATGGCTTTTATTGATATTGTTTTTATTGTTCTTTTAGGTTGGGCAGCTTTTCGTGGATTGCGCAACGGACTTTTTGTCGAGTTGGCTTCGTTGATTTCGTTTGTAGTTGGAGTTTACCTTGCGATAAAGTTTTCATCCATTATTGCTGGATTCATTGGCGAGGGTAAAACCGCCAAAGTAATTGCGTTTGTGGTTATTTTGATTGCCGTGGTGGTCGCGATTCATTTGTTAGCGAAGGTCTTTTCGAAAATGGCCAGTTTTGTGTTTTTGGGATGGCTGAACAAATTGGGTGGAGCTGTTTTTGCGATATTTAAAACGATTTTGTTGTTGGGAATTGTGCTGAGTTTGTTCCAAAAAGTGAATATTGATAATGCGCTAATTAGTAAAGAAACTCAAGACAAATCTTTGTTTTTTAATCCAATTTTGGAAACTTCAACGTTTATATTGCCTGTTTTAACGGATTGGTTTGCCGATTTGAAAGAGAGCGTTTCTGAGGATGAAACTAAAACTGAGACACAAAACTAACAGCTACAATTCTCGCAAACCTGCCTGCCGGTAGGCTGGGACGCAAAGGCGCAAAGTTTTTGAAATTTTACTACATTTTCGAAATGAACACTGAACACTGAACACCGAACACCGAACACCGACAACTTAATTCAATTCCCTAATACTTTCACTTTCAATCCAACCCGTGGTTTCATCAGCGAGTTGAATTTTTTTCCAATTGGCGATGCGTTCCAAAACGGTGACTTTGGTTCCTTCGTGCAGTACAAAAGCATTCGGACTTGAAGCTTTGGGTTCGCTTTTCACATTGACCATTTCAGCAAAAACGATGGCTGGTTTTTCGTTAGCCATTCGGTTTTTTTCATAAATTCCGGATGAAACACTGATGGCGATTCCGAGCAACATTACAAACATTCCGGTAAAGAAAACGCGTTTTTTAAATGCGGACGGCGAGTAATAATACCCTGCGAAAAATCCTAAAAACACAAAAGACAACACTACGGCAATCCACGCCCACGTATCAAAATGATAACTTGATGTGAGATCTTGTAGTAGTTTGTTGAATCCGACTTTGGGCACTTCTTTGATGTCGTCGATGGTCATTTTTCGAGCAAAATCTAAGTTAGTTTGAATATCCGCATCACTCGGATTGAGTTGTAATGCTTTTTCAAAATTGTAAATGGCCGGTGCCACTTGGTGCAATTTGTAATGACTATTGGCTAAGTTGAAATACACTTCAGCCGATTGTTTTCCAGTAGCTAAAACTTGTTCATACTGAGCAATGGCTTGTTGATAGTTGCCTTTTTGGTAGAATTGATTTCCTTGTTCGAATGCGTTTTGAGCAAATGAAACTTGAAAAACTAAAAGGATTATGTAAACAAACTTATTCATTTTTATTTTTTTTAAACACATAGAATCATAGATTTTTTTGCTTTCCTGAGTCGTTTCACTTTTTATAAAATTTCATAGTAGTTCTATGTGTAAAAAGAATTTCTATTCTTATCGTAAAAGTTTTACAATTTCTATGTCTCTATGTGTTTTAATTTTACATTATTTGCTTTTCCAAATCGGAAATAATTTGCACTGCCTGATCGTAATCGTGCTGAATCGTCACGCTGGTGGACGGAGCATAGCGAGCGAATTCGCAGTTTTCGGTTAAGGCAATGAATTCAGAAACCGTCTCCGGATTAGCTTTGCGCGAAAGCAAAATTTCGGTGATGCGCTCTTTACTCATTTCGGAGGTTTCAATGCTCAATTTGGCTTTTAAGAAATTGTGCATTGCTCTCTCTAAAGATATATAAAATGCCTCTTTATTATTTAAATGTAACTTGGCTTCCGACAAATATTTTTTAGCCAAAGCGTTGGTTCTCTTAAGTTTATTACCCACAAAATCGGCCTCTTGTGCTTCTTTTCTTCTTCGGATGAACACCAACAACGGAATCGCAAATAGTGGCAAGAAAAGTAACGTATAAAATAATCCTGAACCTAAAAATGCATCAGATTGGGTGGGTTGTAAATTTGTTTTTTGTTTGATAAAGGCAAATGATTTCGATACTTGAACGGGTTGTTTCCCTCTATTATTTGAGCCGTTCTGACTCGCAATGGCGCCACTTGGGTCATCCAACACCTTAATTTCTATCGGTTGTGATGAAAGCGTTTTGTAGGATTTTGAGATGATGTCAAAATACGTGAATCGAACGGGTTTAATCATAAAATTTCCTTTCGATTGTGGTACGACTGTATACTTATCGGATATACTTCCGGTCATGCCCGCCACAGTTGTAGTGACATTTTCATTGTGTTCGGGTTCGTACAATTCGAGTGCAGTCGGCGTTTGAGGTTTGGGTAAATCAAATAATTTTAAATTGCCTTTGCCGGAAACACTCACCACCAAATCGATGGATTCGCCGTTTTGCGAAATTGTTGAAGAAGGCATTACAACAAAATCAAACGTTCCTACAGCTCCTTTAAAGTCATCCGGTTTACCTTTTTCGGGCAATGCCTTTGCTTTAATGACATTACTTCCTGCTGAAACGCGCTTGTTTTGGATTACTTTTTCAATTTCTCCAAAACGATTAATTTGTCCTGTTGGAACTTCCACTTCGACGTCTAACGACAAGGGTTCGATTACTAAATTTCCGTCTTTTTGCGGATATAAAACCGTTCTTCGTAGAACCGCCATTCGGTAACTTTCGCCTTTATACGTGGTGTTTACAATTTTTAAATTGTCGGCGTCAATACTTTCAGATTGACTCCAAAAATTTTCATATTTGGGTTTTGCTGCTTCTCGCCAGCCGGCAACAGTGGTGCGGCTGTTGACGTAAATTTTGTATAAAATCGTAATCGGTTCGTTTACATACGGATTAGGATTAGACACTTCGGCGACCAAATGAACGCCTTCTTTTCCTACTGCCGTTATTGCTCGCGGAGGTTGTCTTCTCTGATTGTACGGGTCGTATTGATCGTCTACCGCTTCGCCTACATTGATTTTTACAGGCGTGGATTTGTAGATTTGACCATTGTATTCAATAGTAGCTTGCTTAATAAATGCATTTCCTTTCTTCATCGGCATTAGGACATACGAATACGATTTGTTGAACGAACTTCGTCCGTTAACCCATGACTGACTCACCATCTGACTTGGACCACCGACAATTCGGAACCCCGAAGCTTCAAAATTAGGTGGATCGAAATTATCGCCGTCAATATTCATCGTAAAATCAACTCGCAAACGTTCGTTGATTCCCAAAGAAGTTTTGCTCACTTTAGCTTCAAATTGAACTTGAGCCACAAGCAAATTACATCCTAAAATTGCTAAAATTAGTACTATCCTTTTCATTGTAAAACTGACTTTTACCAATCTTTATCGGTTTGTTTCGGTTTGCCTTTTACTTTTTGTAAATTTACCTTATCCTGTACTTTTTTCTCTTCATTATTCACCGCGTCGAGCATACTTTCTAAGGTTTGCTTGTTGATACCGGTGGTCTGCTTTTGAGGGTTTTCGCCCTTATCTTTATCTTCTTTATTTTTGCCGTCGCCTTGATCTTTATTGTCCTGCTTGTCTTTTTGCTTTTCTTTTTCTTTATCCTGACTTTTCTTCTCGTCTTCCTTTTGCTTTTTGTCTTTGTCTTTGTTCTTATCGTCGTTTACTTTTGGCGGATTTTCTTTGAGCATTTTCTTGGCCAACGCATAATTGTATCGCGTTTTTTCGTCGGCAGGATTGTTGCGTAACGCATTTTTATAGGCATCAACCGCGCCTTGGTAGTCTTTTTCGATGAGCAAACAGTTTCCTAAATTATGATAGGCTTTGTGTTTTTCGGGACGGGTTTTTGCTTTCCCAATGGCAACCACATAATGGTATTTTGCTTCGGCGGTTTGTTTTTGTTTGTAGATTGAATTCGCCAAATTATATGAGGCTTTTGCTTTCTTCTCAAAACGAGCTTCCGAAACTCGGTATTCGGCTTCGGCAGTAGCGAATTTTTTTTCTACAAAAGCTTCATCGCCTTTGGGCAAATAAGTATCCTTTTCTTTTTTCTGCGCGCTTGCCCAAAAAGAAATCAATAAAACGCTATATAGGATTAGTTTATTCATCTTCTTTTTCATTAAATAGGTTTAACTTTTTCACCCATTTTGTTTTTCGTTCGGTCATCCCTAAATCAAGCAAAAGCAAGAAAAATCCGATTCCGAGAAACCATTGAAATTGTGATTGAAAATTGGCCATTTCCATTCCTTCAAATTCGTTTTTTTCGATGTTTTTTAATCGTTCGGTGATGAAATCCACGACGGCTTTGGTGTTGTTTCCGTCGATGTAATTGCCGTTGGTTACTTTTGCGATTTCGGTTAACACTTCCGGATTTCGTTTAGTAACCACGATTTCACCGTTTTTATCCAACTGAAAGCCTTCTACAATTCCGTTTATTTTTAGAGGAATTCGTCCCCCATTTTCGCTACCCACACCAATGGTGATAATTTTAATGCCGAGTTCTTTTGCTTCTTCAGCAGCGTCTTTAGCATTATCTGAATGATCTTCACCATCCGAAATAATAATCAACAGTTTTTGGGTCTTCGCTTTTTTATCGAAGAATTGACCTGATAATTGTATGGCTTCATCAATCGATGTCCCTTGTGACGAAATGGTGCTCGTGTTCATGCTTTGCAAAAACATTTTGGCCACACTGTAATCGGTTGTGATGGGCAAAACGGGGAATGCACTTCCAGAATACGCAATAATTCCGATGCGGTCATCTCCTAAATTGTTGATGATTTGCGAAACCAACTGCTTGCCTTTTTCCAAACGATTTGGAGAAACATCTTCGGCTAACATACTTTTTGAAACATCGACAGCAAAGACAATGTCAATTCCTTCGCGTTTCACTTTTTCAACTTTTGTCCCAATTTTTGGATTTACTAATCCAACAATCAAGAAGAAAATCGCCAATAAAAGCACTCCAAATTTCAAAATAGGTTTGAATATAGATCTTTCTGGGCTCAATTTTTTGATCAATTGCAAATCGCCAAATTCCGCTTGTTTTTTCTTCTTCCACAGTTGAACATAGGCAAACAATCCCAACAAAATTGGGATGATGAGCAACAAATAGAAATATCCTTTTTCTTCTAGTTCAAACATGATTTTTATATAAAACTTCTATACACGGTTTTTCTCAATAGAATTTCGACCAACAGCAAAATGCCAGCAATCCATACAAATGGTCTGTATTTTTCGTCGTAATCGTAAAATTTTAATTCTTTGATTTCCGATTTCTCCAACTTATCAATCGATTGGTAAATGTCTTTTAACTTGTTGTTATTGGTAGCGCGAAAATACTTTCCGCCCGTATTTTTTGCAATGGTTTTGAGCAATTTTTCGTCAATCTCGACCGGCATCATTCGGAACAACATTTCTCCCGTAGGTGAAATCGCATACGGAAAAAGCGCATTTCCGTTGGTTCCAAGAGCTATGGTGTATACTTTTATTCCGTATTCACGGGCAATTTCAGACGCCGTTTCCGGTTCGATAAAACCCGAATTATTCACACCATCGGTCAATAAAATGATGACTTTACTCTTCGCTTTACTTTCTTTCAATCGGTTTACGGCTGTGGTCAATCCCATTCCAATTCCGGTTCCATCATTGATTACGTTGTCGTATTTGATGCTTTCTATCGCTTCTAAAACAATGGCTTTGTCACTTGTAACCGGCGTTTTAGTGTACGCCTCTGCAGCGTAAACTACAATTCCGATTCGATCATTAGGACGATTTTCAATGAAAGTTTTCGCCACTTTTTTGAGTGCCTCCAATCGATTGGGGAGTAAGTCTTTGGCCAACATACTACTAGAAACATCGACCGACATTACGATATCTAATCCTTTTGTCGATTTAGTTTCGTTGCTGATGTCGACCGTTCGCGGTCGAGCCAGTGCAATGATCAACGAACTCAACGCTAAAATTCGCAATACGAACAAATAGGGTTTGAGTTTGGCAGCGAGCGATTGCATAGTTTTGAATCCGTTTACCGAACTCATTTTAAGCGTCGCAAACTGCTGATTTCGTTTCCAATACATCCAACCAATTACGACGGGTAGCAACAGAAAGAGAAAGAAAAACTCGGGATTTAAAAACGTGATTCCTTTCATTATAACGCAACTTTTAGTTCGACTGAATTCAAAATTCGATCGGTTATTTCTTTTCCGTATTTGTCTTCATCTTTGAATGCAATCATGATCTTTTGTAAGCCATCATCTTGACTAAAAAACAAAATTTCGTAATACAATTTATGCGATTTTCCGCCTTCCTTGGCCATTAACGTGCCATAGGCTTTTTTTCCTGAAACTCCGTTTTGCGTGTCGAAGTCTTCTGATTTTACAAAAATATTGGATGCGCCTTCTTTTTCCAATTGCGTAATGGCTTCTTCGATTGCTTTTTCTAAATCGACTTTGGTAGCTTTTTTGAATTTGAACGTTCCCAATCCGATGTAAAAATCGGCAGACAAACTTCCGTACTGGAACTGTTGCATTTCTTTAAAAAGCGCTGACTTTTTAACATCTAAACGTTGTAGTACTTTGGGTGTTTCGAGGTAAATACCAGGATTTCCGTACTGACTGTACACCCATTCTCCTTCTAAAAGTTCTCTCGTTTCATTTCCTAAGATAGCATCTTTAACATTTTCGAAGCCTTTGGTAATGATAAAAAATCCGAAGACAAAAACTACCAATCCAAATGCAGCAGCACTGATGAGTGCAATTTTTTTATTCTTCTCTTTTCGCAACAATTCCAAACGTGCTTTTTCTTTTTGCTGTTCGTTCCACAAGTCGAGTTCGTTATCCTTTTCTGCAATAACCGGAATCGATTTATGTATGGTTACAATCGAATTTGCGATGCGCTTTTTATCTTCTTCTATTTCGAAATCAAGTGGTTTTGACTTGGCAAATTTCACTAAATCGGCTTGTTTGAGGACTTTTTCTAAATTGAGAACAATCTCGTTGGATAGCTTTAATTTCTTTTGTTTCGACGCTCTGCGCAACGCTTCTATTAATTCGGAAGTGGTGCTTTCCATGGCTGGAATATGAATTTCCTCTTCGATGTAATTCCGTGCAATATCAGTCAGTTCCGAATAATATGACTTTACTTCGCCTTTTTGCCACAATTCTTTTTGTTCTAATTGTTGCAGTAATGAAGTGGCTTTTTCAATGGGAGTTTTGTATTCGATTACTACCACTTTTTCTTTCTTCGGACGATTTTTTAAGTAACGATACAGGGCAAATCCTCCTAACACAACTAGCAGCAATCCTAACAAATACATCCACCATTTACTAGTTGGTTTTTCGGGCACAATGCCTTTGATGTCGTACATTTTTTGTTTTAAAGTGTCGACAACCACGTCTTTCACCTCGACGTTTATACTATCAGAAAAAATAGGCTTTCCATTGATCATAATCGGCAAACGCGAAACAAAATAGCGTCCAGAATCGAATTGGGTCAAGCCGTATTTCTTAATTAACTCATGTCGACTTCCTTTTTTTACGGTATCAATTTTGTAAGATTGGATGACTTCTAGATTACCGATGAACTGTGGATTTGGAAAAGCAACTTTGGTTAGTGTATCGACTTCGGTTTTAATCGTCAATTTGAATTCGGCTCCGATTTTCTTCTGAACAGAATCAATAGAAGTCGTTACTTTTTGGGCAAAAAGTGAAGTGGTAAAAAGGAATACTATGTAGAACTTTAATTTCATTTTTTATTTTTTAACCGCAAAGGCGCTAAGCTTTCGCAAGGTTCGCGAAGGTTTGTGTTAAAATCCTCGCGGTAAAATATTTAATTTACAATCTCTCTTTCTTAACCGCAAGTTTTGCTATGTTGTTACAAGTTTCATAGTACTAAATCCTCTTAGCGTTCCTTGCCTAAACCTTTGCGTTCTTTGCGGTTATCGGGATTTAAAATAGCCTAATAATTTAGTAACATAACTTTCGTCGACACGCGTATTTACGGTTCCCGAGCCACATTTTGAAAAAATATCTTTGAAGTAATTCACCTTGTTTTGATAGTATTTTTCGTAATTCAAGCGGATGGTTTTTGACGAGGTGTCGACTGTAATCAATTCACCCGATTCGGCGTCTTCCATTTCCACCATACCAATGTTGGGCATGTTCGACTCGCGAATATCGTATACTCGAACTCCAGTTATGTCGTGTTTTTTTCCGGCAATTTTTAATGTTTTTTCGTAATCATCTTCCACCATAAAATCAGAAATCACAAATACTATGGCTTTCTTTTTTTGTGTTGCAGACAAGAATTTCAATGCTTGTGATAAATCGGTTCTTTTGCTTTTCGGTTTAAACTCGATTAGTTCGCGAATGATTCGCAATACGTGTGATTTCCCTTTTTTAGGCGGAATGTACAATTCGATGGCATCGGAAAATAATATCAATCCGATTTTGTCGTTGTTTTGAGTCGCAGAAAAGGCCATCGTTGCTGCGATTTCAGTAACAATTTCGCTCTTCAGCTGATTTTTGGTTCCGAAGCTTTCAGAACCCGAAATATCAACCATTAGCATCATGGTCAATTCGCGTTCTTCCTCAAAAACCTTTACATACGGTTCGTTGTAGCGCGCCGTCACATTCCAATCGATGGCACGCACATCGTCGCCAAATTGATACTGACGCACTTCGGAAAAAGTCATACCGCGCCCTTTGAATGACGTATGATATTCACCCGAAAAGATGTGATCGCTCAACCTTCGGGTTTTGATTTCTATTTTACGAACTTTTTTGAGTAGGTCTTTTGTTTCCATGTTTTTGCCACAAAGGCGCAAAGGCACTAAGTTTTTTTAAAGAAAAAAGATTAAGGAACCTCTATTTCATTTACGATTTTGTTGATGATGTCAACCGAAGTGGTGTTTTCGGCTTCGGCTTCGTAGGTAATTCCGATACGGTGACGAAGCACGTCGTGCACTACCGCGCGCACATCTTCTGGAATTACATAACCACGTCGTTTAATGAACGCATAACATTTGGCAGCGTTGGCCAAGTTGATACTTCCACGCGGCGAAGCGCCAAAACTGATAAGAGGTTTAAGACTTTCTAATTTGTATTTTTCTGGATAACGCGTTGCGAAAACTAGGTCTAAAATATATTTTTCTATTTTTTCATCCATGTAGACTTCGCGAACGGCTTCTTGCGCACGTAAGATTTGTTCGACCGAAACTACAGCATTTACTTTATCATAAGAACCTTTTAAATTCTGACGAATCACCATTCGTTCTTCATCCATTTTTGGGTAGTCGATAACGGTTTTAAGCATAAAACGATCGACTTGTGCTTCGGGTAAAGGATAGGTTCCTTCTTGCTCGATCGGATTTTGAGTGGCTAATACTAAAAACGGACGTTCTAATTTGAACGTTGTATCACCAATGGTCACTTGTTTTTCTTGCATCGCTTCGAGCAACGCCGATTGCACTTTGGCTGGCGCTCGGTTGATTTCGTCCGCTAAAACAAAGTTTGCAAAAATCGGCCCTTTTTTGATGGAGAACTCATTGGCTTTGATGTTGTAAATCATCGTTCCTACTACATCGGCTGGCAATAAATCGGGTGTAAATTGAATACGACTGAAACTTCCTTGAACGGCTTGAGCTAAGGTATTTATGGCTAATGTTTTTGCCAAACCGGGAACACCTTCAAGAAGAATATGACCTTGTCCTAACAATCCAATCAACAACCGTTCTACCATGTGTTTTTGACCTACGATTACCTTGTTCATTTCCATCGTGAGTAAGTCGATAAAAGCACTTTCTCTTTCTATTTTTTCATTGATTGCTCTAATGTCTAAAGCAGTACCATTTTCTTCCATAAAATCTATTTTATCTGTATAAATGAGGGTTCAAATTTTAACATTTCAAAATTGAAAATTTAATTAGGAAAGGAATGTTAATAATGCGTTAAAACTTGCCTTAGATTCTTATTTTTAAGGATGATTTATGATTTTGTTTTAGTAAATTTAGACTTTTTAATAGAAACATGAGAAAAACAACACTTTCGCCTGTAATTGCAGGAACTATGAATTGGGGTGACTGGGATAAAAAACTAACCACTGCCCAAATGGTACATTTGATGAACATTTGTATCGAGAATAAAATCACCACTTTTGACCATGCCGATATTTATGGCGGATATACTACCGAAGCGCAATTTGGAAAAGCTTTTGCCGATAGTAAAATTTCAAGAGATCGATTTCAATTGATTTCTAAATGCGGAATTCAACACACTGAAGGTAGAAACAACAAAATTAAACATTATAACTACTCAAAAGAGTACATTATTTGGTCGGTTGAAAATTCGCTAAAAAACTTACAAACCGATTATTTAGATGTTTTGTTGCTGCATCGCCCAAGTCCGCTAATGCAAGCCAACGAAATTGCGGAAGCGGTTCTGAAATTGAAATCGGAACGAAAAATAATTGATTTTGGATTGTCGAATTTTACCACTTCTCAAACCGAATTGATTGGGCAAAAAACAGATATTAGTTACAACCAAATTCAGTTTTCGGCCACGCATTACGAAGCGATGTTGGATGGAAGTTTGGATTATATGCAGGTACACGACATTCGGCCGATGAGTTGGAATCCGCTTGGAACCGTATTTAGAGAAGACAACGAACAAACCCGACGTTTGAAAAAAGTGTTGGTTAACTTAGTTAAAAAATACGGCGTCGGTTCGGATACGATTTTGTTGGCGTGGATTTTAAAACATCCTTCGAACGTACTTCCGGTTGCCGGGACGGTAAATATTGCTCGAATTCAGGCGTTAATGAAAGCTGTTACATTGGAATTAGATCCATTGGATTGGTTTGCAATTTGGACTGAAAGTATGGGAAATAAAGTGCCTTAAGAAATTTGAAGTACGAGGTACGAGATACGAAGAATTGCACATTCGTACTTCGTGCTTCGTAAATCGTTTTTCGTAAATCGTACCTCACTATGATCAACAAACGTCTTCTCATCAAAAACTTATTGGCTCACAACGATGAGAGTAGTTTTTATGACAAGAAGCGTCAGTTGAATTTGCACACCAAAGAAGGAAAAGCAAAGTTTTTAAAACACATTTGCGCATTGTCAAATTCGAATCCGTCGAACAACTCCTACATCGTTGTTGGTGTTGAAGATCAGGACAATGAAATTACGGGCGACGACTTTTTCGACGACAGTCGGATTCAAAATTTGGTGAATGCTTTTTTGGAAAATCCGCCTAAAATTCTCTATGAAAATGTTCCTTTTCCGAATCTTCCTAGGGATAAAGTAGTGGGTTTGGTAACAATAAAACCCAAGCCGAAAACGTCATATTTTAAGAAGGGAATTCACACCATTCCGATGCATACTACTTTTGTTCGTCGCGGTAGTAACTCCATTCCGACCGACGAAAAAATTGCCTATACCAAACAAAACATCGAAACGGTAATCAGCATTGAGAACAACTCCAGGAACAGTATTGCTCATACGTTGGACAGTGTCATTGATTTTGTAAACAATCGGCACAAAGATATGCCTTCGCAGTATAAAGTTTTTAAGGAATTGTTTGTGATTTGTTGGTCGGGTATTCCGAAAAAAATTAGAGACAAAACGTTTCTTTCGAGGGTTGATATTGAATTGGTCAACGAACAAATTAAGTTGTTTTACTCGGCTCAAGACGACGTGACGATTACTTTTGATGAAAATTCGTTTACGATAACCGAATATGTTCCGTTGGGTTTGAACGACAAGACCAGTTATTATCCGTTAGAGCAACAAAAACTATCCTTTTTTGATAATGGATATTACAAAATCGAAACCGAAATGCTGTTTGAACCGCCACAGTACAATCGGAAAATGATGTTTCATATTTACAATTCTAATTTATCGCTACTCAATAAACTTCAAAAAGGAATTGAATTGAGCGAACGCGAGGCAGCTGATTTGGAAAATGTTCCATCCACGTTGATGATTTGTTACCTCAACGGATTTGAAGACGCCAAACAAAAACTGATTGACGCCAAATTGCTGCTCAAGCAATGCAAGACGCCCAATGCCTATATCAACTTTAAAGAAGTGATGCGTGTGTTGCGAAAAATGAAATACGGGAAAACCGAATAATGCGACTTATTGTTGTAAGCTTTTTAGCAATTGTTCTTCTTTGTCGCTCAAAAGAATAACGTCGTATTTTTTCCAGAATTCTTCGGTAAATTTATTTCCGTTTTCGAACAGACTTCTGGATTTATATTTTTGGTCTTTTTCAACCTTAAACTCGCCTTCTTTATAATTCAGCACCGTTAAATCACATGTGCTATCAAAGGTATTATTGATTTTGTTTCCAAATTTCAGGTAGACATTGGCTTTCGATTGATAGTATACCAACACATAGTTATCGCCATCCATTTTATATTTTGCTTTGCGGGCAAAGTCATTAAATTTGATTTTTGCAATCAAAATATTTTTAAGTTGATTGTATTTTTTATGTTCAGGTGAAAATGCTAAATCGATATCCAAAATCAGTTTTGACTTAGAGTCGAACACTACTGTTCCTTTGAACATCATTTCTTCTTCAACGCCTTCTTTGGGTTCAATGGTCACAATATCAATACTGCTGCCATCGGCTGTTTTCTTTGTTTCGGCATAAAAATCATATTCTTCATTTTTCAAAATATTCGCAACTCCCTTAAAATTGTACCCGTGTTCAATCGCATCTTGAATATTATTTAAATTTACCGACTGAATTGCTTTTTGACGCTCGTCTGCATTTTCATCTTTCAGATCGAAAACCCGACTTTGTTTTACTTGCAAATCGGAAGCACCACTTTTGCGTTTTACATAATAATCGACCAATCCGTCGGCAAAAGAGGTAAACTTTCCGTCTACATTAACAAATTCACGGTAGTACGTATTGAGTAAAAGTGCTTTTTCGAGTTTGGATTTGGATGCTTTTAAAGCTTCTGCTAACAGTACTTTTCCGGGTGTTTTATTTACGATTACTTCGTCTAGTTCGAACGTTTGCGGTTCAAGAAAAATTTCTACTTCTTCCTCATTTGAATTAGCGCTGATGCTAACCGTATTATAATATACGTGACTTAGGAACACCTTGGCATTTGGATTGGGTAAGGTAACTCTGAACTTTCCTTCATCATTAGAAATCGTTCCTACACTAGAGTTTTCGATACTGATCGAAACACTTTCTACTGGAAGTTTGGTTTCTTTGTCTTTGATGATTCCGGTTACGGTTGTAGTTTGAGCGAACGAAAATGCAGTAAAAATAAACACATATAAAGCGGTAATTTTTTTCATGAAATGTAGGTTTTGTGAGAAATCAAAAGTAATTCTTTTTAGGAAAAAATTATATAAATAAAAAAACGACAGCATTTTACCACTGTCGTTTAAAAATTAACCACTTTTTTAACGAAATACCAATTATAAGTAATAAATAGCCCAATCTGCTCGCTTCTTTTTACTATAATTTATTCAAAAAATGTTTTCGTAGCGATGCTATGCAAAGATTTTTTGAATAAATTCTATCAAAAAATTAACTTCGCATCTTTAGCCTATTTATTACTTATAATTGGTCTAACAATTGCTTTTGAGAAAAATGACTTAATCGAATTCATTTAGTCCGTACAATATTTCTTTCATTTTTGTTCCGTTTACTTCAACGGGTTTATAGGCAACATTAAACTTATCAATGGCGACATCTATATCGGTTTTTAGTTTTATAAATATTGAGTATGGTTTTTATAAATCGTTATCAAAAAGTATAAAGAAGAATAAATTTTGTTTAATTTTGTTTCTGAAACGATAAACAAAAATGTCTAGAAACTTAGTAATTGGCGACATCCACGGCGGATTACGCGCCTTGCATCAAATTTTGGAACGCGCCAACGTGTCGAGTACTGATATGTTGATTTTTTTAGGTGATTATGTAGATGGATGGAGTCAGTCGCCACAGGTAATTGATTTTCTGATTGAACTACAGCAAAAGCAGCAATGCATTTTTATTCGAGGCAATCACGACGAACTTTTGTTAAATTGGCTCAAAGGAAATACCAAAGAAATTGACGAACCGATGTGGTTTAAACACGGTGGAGAAGCTACGGTGCTTGCCTATTCGAATGTTTCTGCAGTAAAGAAGAACGTGCACATTGAGTTCTTGGAATCGCTTCAAAATTATTATGTAGACGATCAGAATAGGTTGTTCGTACACGCTGGTTTTACCAATATGAATGGAGTGAAGTACGAATATTTTCCGAAGCTTTTTTATTGGGACAGAACGCTGTGGGAAACTGCATTAGCATTAGATACAACACTAGATACAAAGAATATTTTCTATCCTAAACGATTCAAACTCTACCCCGAAATTTACATCGGGCATACTCCCGTCACCCGCATTGGAGTAACAGTTCCCATCCAAAAAGCTTGTGTTTGGAATGTTGACACTGGCGCCGCCTTTCTTGGTCCGTTGACTATTTTAGACGTCGATACTAAAGAATTTTGGCAAAGCGAAGCATTACCGCATTTGTATCCTACAGAGAAAGGACGAAATTAGGTATGGATTTATTACATTTGCAAGAAATTTAATTCAAGTACTATGAGAAAAATAACAGTTTTTTTATTTTTGATTACAGTAAGTTTTGTTAATGGCCAAGCCTATAAAGGAAAAGGAGACTCAAAAGGTCAAGTTGGTTTGAACATTCAAGAAGGTGGAACTGGAATTACAGTTTCTACAGACTTTGGAATTGGAGAAAATATGTCGTACGGCTTTACTGCAACGTATTTACTCAATGCCAAAAATTACGGCATCAACGAAACAGAGTTCTTAATGCAAAATCCTAACTACGACCCAATAATAAACGGAGCACTTCCAATGTCAGCTGATCCAAAATTTGAGGATCGATTCGATCTAAAAGCACGTTTTAATGCCAATCTTGGAAATGTTTTTAAACTTGATCCTAAAATGGATATATATCCAGGATTAAATTTAGGATTGAGAAATTTTGGAGCGCATCTTGGATTTAGGTATTTTTTTACTGACGGCTTTGGTTTGTATGCAGAAGGTGGCGCTCCATTAGCTCGTTTTGACAATACGGTAAGAAATGTAGAATTCTACAACAACCAATTTGTACTCAATATTGGCGCCTCCTTTAATTTATAATCTTACAACCTAATAAATGAGCGTTCTAACCGAAAAACGCCTTAAAGATCGTAGTGGTTCCAAATGCGAAATTAGCGGAAGTGAAGAAAATTTAGTGGTGTATACTGTAACGCCCAAAACTGATCCAACTCCCGAAAATTGCATTTTAATCACGCAGTCGTTAAGAGATCAGATCGAAAATCCAGAAACTACCAATCCAAATGATTGGCGCGGATTGAGCGACAGCATGTGGAACGAAAACCTTCCCGTACAAATTGTGTCTTGGCGCATGCACGCTCGTCTAAAAAACACCGATATGGTAGAAATGATGTATTTGGATGAAGACGCGTTAGAATGGGCAAAAGCAACGGGTGAAGATGAAGACGATGAAGGAAAAATCATCCATAAAGATTCGAATGGAAATGTACTGTTGGACGGCGACTCGGTGGTGTTGATTAAAGATTTGGATGTAAAAGGAGCTACATTTACCGCCAAACGCGGTGCTGCCGTTCACAACATTAAATTAGTTTGGGACGATGCGAACCTCATCGAAGGCCGAGTGGAAAACCAAAACATTTATATCTTGACGCAATATGTTAAGAAGACGAAATAAGAGTCAGGACCGCTTCGCTGAAAGAAGAAAGACCGCTTCGTTGAAAGACAAAGGCAAACCAGACTTGGCACAAACAAAGTAGAGCATTTTGCTATTTCTCCTTTGTCGAAATAACAAATAAATAAAAAAGCGTTTTGCCTATGCAAACGCTTTTTTTTTATTCTTGCAGCGAAGCGGTCTTGCTTCTTTCTTCTTGCAGCGAAGCGGTCTTACCTCTTGCTTCTTTCTACAAATCAAATTTAATTCCCTGTGCCAACGGCAAACTTGTGGTATAATTAATCGTATTGGTTTGTCTTCTCATGTATACTTTCCAGGCATCGGAACCCGATTCGCGTCCGCCACCGGTTTCTTTTTCGCCACCAAACGCACCACCAATTTCAGCACCTGATGTTCCAATGTTGACGTTAGCAATTCCGCAATCCGAACCCGCAACCGATAAAAAGGCTTCGGCTTCACGTAGGTTGTTGGTCATAATCGCAGACGACAAACCTTGCGCTACACCATTTTGAATTTCGATGGCGTTGTGCACATCACCTGAATATTTTAATAAATACAATACCGGAGCAAAGGTTTCGTGTTGAACAATTTCGAATGTATTTTGGGCTTCTGCAATCGCTGGTTTTACGTAGCAACCGCTTTCGTAACCTTCACCCGATAAAACGCCACCTGGAACCAATAATTTTCCGCCTTCGGCGACTACTTTTTCTAAGGCTTTGTTGTACATTTCGACTGCATGCGTATCGATAAGTGGCCCGACGTGGTTGTTTTGGTCCAACGGATTTCCGATGCGCAATTGATTGTAAGCTGAGGTTACAGCGTCTTTTACTGTATCATATATACTTTCGTGGATGATTAATCTACGTGTAGAAGTACAACGTTGACCAGCCGTTCCAACCGCTCCAAAAACCGCTCCGATAACCGTCATTTTGATATCGGCATCTGGCGTTACAATAATGGCGTTGTTTCCGCCTAATTCCAACAACGAATTTCCTAAACGTGCGGCACAAGCTTGGGCCACAATTTTACCCATACGTGTTGAACCCGTAGCCGAAACCAAAGGAACGCGTTTGTCGTGGGTCATCAACTCACCCACTTTATAATCACCGTTGATGAGACACGAAATTCCTTCAGGAAGGTTATTTTCTTTCAATACTTCTGCGATGATGTTTTGGCATGCGATTCCGCATAAAGGTGTTTTTTCAGATGGTTTCCACACGCACACGTCACCGCAAATCCATGCTAACGCGGTATTCCATGCCCAAACGGCTACTGGAAAGTTGAATGCCGAGATGATTCCGACTACGCCGAGTGGATGGTATTGTTCATACATTCTATGACCCGGACGTTCGGAGTGCATGGTTAATCCGTGCAGTTGACGCGATAAACCAACTGCAAAGTCGCAAATGTCGATCATTTCTTGTACTTCTCCGTAGCCTTCTTGCAGTGATTTCCCCATTTCATACGAAACCAATTTTCCGAGTGGTTCTTTATACTGACGTAATTTGTCTCCAAATTGACGTACGATTTCACCTCTTTTTGGTGCGGGCATTAATCGGAAGGTTTTGAATGCTTCGACAGCCGTTTGCATTACTTTTTCGTAATCGTCGGCAGTAGTCGTCTTTACTTTTGCGATGAGTTGTCCGTCAACGGGTGAATAACTGTCGAGGAGTGTTCCGTTTGAAAAGTGGTTGTTTCCGGTAGAAGTTCCTTCGTTGATGGCTTTGATACCGAGAATTTCTAAGGCTTCGGTCATGCCGAATTGTTGCGCAATTGTTGCCATTGTATGTTTATTTGTTTGAATGTATCAATTTGTGGTGCAAAAATAAGTGATTTTATACGAATGGCACGAATTTTCAGGAATTAAATAATGTGTCAATTTTATGAAGTTTGTGTGACTAGCCCAGACCGAAAAGGAAAGTCTTTTGAAAACAAAACCATTTTTTTCTGGACAAAAAAAGCGACCCAAGAAGCTCTTTTTTGGAACTAGAAAAAAGGGATTGTTAAAAAAAGCTTGAAATGTAGGGCTGGATAAAGCTTTAAAAAGATTGAACCACATAAGGCATATAAGTTCATTTAAGTTTCTCTTTTATGACCTTATATGCCTTATATGGTTTAAAATTTACAATTTGAATGGTTTTAGTCTTTTACAAATCGGGCATCGGCTTCCATGATGGTACCGCAGTTAGAGCAGGTTCTAAGTTCTTCTGAATTGTAAAAGTGTTTGAAGTGCGCGAGAAAATCGGTTTCGATGTTGTGCAATTCGAAATAGACTTCATACAATTTGTGGTTGCAGTGGTCACAAAACCACAGCAATCCGTCGGGTATATCGCTACCTTCACGTTTGCGTTCGACGACTAATCCGATAGAGTTTTCGGCGCGTGATGGCGAATGCGGCACATTAGCGGGAAGCAGAAACATATCGCCTGCGGTGAGTTTCATCGCTTTCTTTTTGCCGTTTTCCTGAATGTATACGGTAATTTCACCTTCGAGTTGGTAGAATAATTCTTCGGTGTGGTTGTAGTGGTAGTCTTTTCGGGCATTCGGACCAGCCACGACCATCACAATGTAATCGCCCGAATCTACGTAGAGGTTTTTATTTCCGACTGGTGGTTTTAAAAGGTGTTTATTGTCTTTAATCCATTGAGTAAGATTGAATGGTTTTTGAACTGGCATAAGAAAATTTTTAGGTAAAGTTATAAAATAAAAAATCCCGAATGCATCGGGACTTTAAATTATTTGTTTTCTTTTATCAGATAAATATAAACTGCGAAGTGGTCACTGAATCCTTGTTCGTTTGCCGAATGTCGCAGAGGATACCCTTTGTATTGACCTGTGCTTTGAATAAGATAAGGTTTATTAAAAATTCCTGCTTTCCAATACTTGAACGAAGAATAGTCTTCTTTGATAAAAGGTTCGGTAACCATAATAATATCAAAAATATCCCATGCATCGCGATAAGCAATGGTTCCCATTCCTTTCTTAGCCATACTTTCAAACGGGTTGTATAGTCCTTTTGGCTGTACCTCTTCTTTTTTACCTTTGGCGCCTAATTCAACTTTTACACTTTTATTAAAACTTCCATCGTTTAAATCGCCAAGAATAATGACTTTTGCATCGGGTTTGATTTTTTGAAGCGAATCGGTGATTTTTTTTGATAAGGCTGCGGCAGCTTCTCTAAAAGGTGCGCTTTTCTTTTCACCACCCGAACGTGATGGCCAGTGGCAAACCAAAATATTAACTTCTTCATCGTCAAGAAAACCAGTAACTAAAAGTTGGTCACGAGTATACACTCGATCTGATGCTTTCTCAGAAATAGTAACATCATCTGTTATTTCTTCTTTTTCTTTTTTTGTGACTTTTCCTTCTTGATTTCTGTAAATCATTAAAGGAATATTGGTGGCGCTTGTAACTCTAAAGTGCTTTTTTTGATACAATAAAGCAACATCAATTCCTCTTTTATCAGGTGAATCAAAATGTACAATTCCGTACCCTTTATTAAGTAGTTTAGGTTGTTTGACTAAGTCTTCAAGAACCTCACGGTTTTCAATTTCAGAACCTCCTATTAAAGTGGGTGAGTTGGGGTTTTCTCCAGTACCAATTTCTGAAAGTACACGAGATAGATTTTCTAATTTCTTTTTGTATTTAGTGCCAGTCCAGTTTTGAGCACCGTCTGGAAGCCATTCTTCATCATTATTTGGGCCATTGATGGTATCGAACAGATTTTCAAAATTATAAAAAGCAATAGTATGCACTATATACTTTTTTGATTGCGCATTTCCCCCACAAATTACGAATAAAACAAAGAAAAGCGCTATATTTTTTTTAATTCTCATAATAACAATATTAATTTAATGCCAATTCTTTTACAAACTTCGAGCCAAAAGTAGATAATATTATTAAAAGATGTACATTTGTCGCCGTTATGTTTTTATTAACATTTCAAAACTGAAAATTAATTTAATTTTATTTATGAAAAAACTTGTTCTTAGTACTTTTCTTGTATTGCAAACGGTTTTTGTTTTGGCTCAATCTGGAACTGGTGTTTCGGGGAAAGTTATCGATTCAAAGACCAATAAGCCACTACAAGGTGTACTTACATCAATTGAAAACACAAATTTCACAAAAATTACCAATGAAGCGGGTGTTTTTATTTTTAATGATCTTAAACTTGGAGATGTTCTTATTAAGATAAAATCAACAGGATATAAAGATCAAATCTTTGCCGTACAGCTTGAAGAAGGAAAGATTGTAGACATCGGCATTGTGGTTTTAGAGGAAGACATTACTATTGAGCAACAAATCAATTTGATTACCATTTTAGAAAATGATTTAGGCGATGATAATAGTGGTTCTGAAAATACTGCAGGATTACTTCAGGCATCTAGAGATGCTTTTCAACAGGTAGCAGCTTTTAATTGGGGACAAGCGCGTTTTCGAATTAGAGGTTTAGACAACGAATATAGTAATACCATGATTAACGGTGTTTCTATGAACAAATTATTAGACAATAGGCCTCAATGGGGAAATTGGGGAGGTTTAAATGATGCTACTAGAAATCAAGAGTTTACCATGGGTTCTGCACCTTCTGATTATACTTTTGGAGGAATCTTAGGAACACAAGAAATAAACACAAGAGCTTCAGCATATAGAAAAGGAAGCAGAATATCTTATGCGGGAACCAACACCAATTACAACTGGAGGGCTATGTTTACTCATGCTTCGGGAATGAATAAGGATGGTTGGGCCTTTATGGTTTCAGCTTCGAGAAGATGGGCTGAAGAAGCTTATTTTGAAGGTACTGACTATAGTGCAAATTCAGTATTTGCAGCTGTTGAAAAAAAGTTTAATGAAAAACATAGTTTAAATTTTACTTCTATTTACGCTCAAAATAAAAGAGGTAGAAATTCATCAAACACCGATGAAATAAACAGCATCGCTGGAATAAATTATAATTCATTTTGGGGAATGCAAGATGGAAAGAAAAGAAATTCTAGAGATAGAGACGTTAATGAACCAATATTGATGTTAACGCATTATTGGAAAATGAATGATAAAACGATGTTAACTTCTAATGTAATGCATCAGTTTGGTAAAATTGGGAACTCAAGAATTGATTTTCAAAATGCGCCAAATCCAGACCCTACATACTATAGAAATTTGCCGAGTTATTTTACTTCATTGTATGAAAATGATCCTGCTTTTGTTCCTATTAGTGCTTTTCAGCCTGGTGGACTTGGAGGCGTGCCAACTCCAGATTTAATTGGAGCACTAACTGCACCTTTTTTAACTGATCGTCAAATTAACTGGGATTCAATGTATAGAATAAATACAGATCTTGTTGGAATAGATGCTAATGGAAACGAAATTAGAACTCCGGGAAAAAGTAAATATGTTCTTTATGAAGACCGTACAGATGATAAATTGTATACAGCAAATACTATTTTAAGTAGTAAAATATCTGATAACATTGTAATGAATGCTGGCGCAAGCTATAGTATGCTTAAATCGGCAAATTTTCAATATTTAACTGATTTACTTGGCGGTGCATATTATTCAGATATTGACCCTTTTCAAACGGGTTCTGCTCAACAAACGGACATCAACAATCCAAACAGAGAAGTAAGAGAAGGTGATAAATTTGGATATAATTATAATTTATTAGCAAATCATATTGACGTTTTTACACAATTTAAATTTGTTTATAAAAAATTAGATTTCTATTTAGCCCAATCTTTTGCAAGAAAGGACTATCAAAGAGAAGGATTATACCAAAACGGTATTTATCCAACTAGTTCATTCGGAAAAAGCGAAAAAGTAGAGTTTGATAATTTTGGTTTTAAAGGAGGTATAACCTATAAAATATCAGGAAACCACTTCTTGACTTTTAATGGATTGTACATGTCAAAAGCTCCTTCGATGCGAAATGTATTCTTTAACGCTAGACTTAGTAACGAACCAATACGTAATTTAGATAGTGAAACTGTTTCAAGTATCGATGGAAGTTATGTCATAAAAACCCCAAAATTTAAAGGAAGATTAACCGGTTTCATGTCTAAAGTTAAAGATGCAACCGAAACTTCATTTTTCTTTGCGGAAGGAGCTTTTGAAGATTTAGATGGTGATGGAGGTGATGCATTTGTTGCTGAAATAGTTACCGGTTTAGATAAATTAAATATTGGTGTAGAACTTGGTTTAGAATATCAAATTACATCAACATTAAAAGCAACAGCGGCCGCATCTTATGGAGAGTATATTTATGATAGTAATCCAAATGTAGTTTTAAATGATGATACTAGAGCGGCAAATGGACTTTCCACTTTAGTAAATCTTGGAGAATCAAAATTACAGAATTACAGACAACCAGGAATGCCTCAACAAGCTTATGCTCTAGGGTTAGAATACAGAGACCCAAAGTTTTGGTGGGTTGGAGCAAATGTTAACTATTTATCAGATACGTATCTTGATGTTTCATCTGTGTTAAGAACTCAATCTTTTGTAAGAAATCCAGCTTCTGTAAATGGTTCAGCTTTTCCAGAGATAACACAAACAGCATTAGACCAATTATTACAACAAGAAAAGTTTGATCCGTATACCTTAGTTAATTTGACTGGAGGTAAATCATGGAGAATATCAGGTAAAAATCCTATTACGATTGGATTATTTGCAACTTTAAATAATATCTTTGATGTACGATACAAAACAGGTGGATTTGAACAAGCTCGAAATGCAAATTTCAGAGAACTTAACCAAGATCAAGCTAGTGGAACACCAGCTTTTGCACCAAGATATTTTTACGGTTTTGGAAGAACCTATTTTTTAAACTTTTACATTAATTTCTAAAAAAAATCAACATATGAAAACAAATTTTTATAAATCATTATTAGCTGTTGCCTTTATAGCTTCATTATCAGTAAGCTGTGTAGACGATGAATATGCTACTCCAACTTTTGATTGTATTGAAACAACATTAGTTAAAAACAAAGAAGTATCTGATATTCCTTTTTCAGCTACTGTAACCCGATATGCAGCAGATGATGTTATTGAAGCCTATGTGGTTTCAAGTGATAAAGAAGGTAACTTCTTTAAAAGTGTTTCTTTTCAAACTTTAGATGGTACAAAAGCATTTAGTGTTCCTATGGATATTGAAGCCACTTTTGCCACTTTTGATGTAGGAAGAAAAGTACTTATTAAAATGCAAGGACTTTATACCGACATTTCTAATGACGGAATGAGAATTGGTGGCTTGTTTGTTACATCATCAGGAAATGCATCTGTAGGTAGATTATCAAGAGCTCAAGTTAGAGCCTCAATTTTTAGTTCATGTACTATAAAAAGTGAAGCTGATTTAGTTCAAACTGTAAATTTAGTAGATTTACAAAATGATATTTATATCAATAAATTAATCGAATTAAGTAACGTACAATTTACTACTGCAGCTTTAGACAAAACGTATTATGATGAAGATAATGATATTGGTGGAGCAACAAATCATTTTTTAAGTGATAACCTTGGAAGTACAATTATTTTTAGAACAAGTAGCTTTGCTGCTTTTGCTGGAAAAGCAGTTCAAACTGGTAGCGGAACAGTAAGAGGAATTTTAACCAAGTTTGGAGATGACTATCAATTTGTTGCTCGTTATGAAAGCGATATTAAATTAGATTTACCACGATTTGATTTATTGTTACCCTCATTTTCTGAAACTTTTGAAGGAATCGGAACTACAGGTAATGGCGCCTTTGTAAATCTTCCTGGATGGACAAATGTTTCTATGAATAACCCATTAGGCAGTGCCGAAAGATGGGAAGCTCGTATTTTTAGTAATAATAAATATGCTCAAATGTCTGCGTTTGGAACAGGTGAAAGTAATTTGGATATTCGTTTGATTACACCCGCAATTTCGCTTACATCTGGAGCAGGGAACTTCCTAAAGTTTGGAATGAAAACATCGTTCTTTAATGGTGTGGCTCTTACGGTTTGGTATTCCACAGATTATAGCGGAGCTGGAACTGTAGCTGCTGTTAATAGTGCGACATGGACGCAATTAAACACAAATATTCCATCTATTACAGATTCAAGCTTTGCATCAAGCTTTTACGGCATTTTTGCGAACCTTACGCCACTAGCGGGACAAACGGTTTATATTAGTTTTAGATACCAAGGGTCAACAACAGCTCCGATTCAAACAACAACGTATCAAGTAGATAACGTACAAATATTACAACAATAACAATGAAAAAAATAGTTTTATCCATCCTATTCCTTTCATTATTCCTAACTTCATGTGAGTCGGATGATGATGGAATTACATATACAACTCCTGATTACCTAAGTGGTAAATGGGCATTTAGTGAAATTGGTGTAATTAATGATCAAAACTTTGTTATTTACCAAGATTATAGTAACGAAGTAAATTGTGAGGCTGACAACCTTGTTCTAGGCATAGATAGTTCATTTGTTTTAAGCGACTTTAGTACCGTAAGTTCAAATTGTCAAAATAACCAGACAAGCGGCGAATATGTTCGGGAAAATAAAAATCTAATCTTGTTTTACAGTGAAAGTGGTATTAATTACGAAAAAGTGTATACTATAGTTGCATTAAGCTACACTGAAATTACAGTGTCAACTGCAAATAGTTCAGGTGAAACAATATTTTATAAGTTAACTAAAGTTTAAAAAAACTGAACAGGAAAAGAATATCTTCAACTGAAAATGTAAACAGGTCGAAGATTCATATACAATTGAATTGATCACTTAAAGTACACTATTCACTTCAATAATGTTATATAACCCCGAAATCACTTCATGCTAGAGTGGTTACGGGGTTTTCTTTTAATTTTTTTTAAGGCTTTACTAATCAAAAAGAAGTGCTTTTTTTATCAAACGATTACTGTTATCTACTAGTTTGAACCAATTCATTGTTGATGTAAACTGATCACATTTATACGCCAACTGTTGAAAAACATTTATACTTTTTATGACAAGGGAATACTATAAAGTTTATTTTTGAATTGGAAGACAAACACCCTTTTTTGAAAATACAGTATCGGAAAAAGATAGAAAAACCGTTTAAGCATAGAGCTTTTTTAACCGTCATATCTCTGAAGTGTATTTAAAAATAATGAATGTTAGATTAAAAACTGAATTTTGAAAGGAACAAAATCAGCTACAAAATAGTCAAACTGTGTAAGCACTAAGCTTTTCTAACCGTCATATTGCTTAATTGTACCTTATCCAATCATACAATCTTTACATAAAAAGATAAGTGTCAATTTCTATTTTTTTCTCATCGTTTGTTTTCCGTCAAATACTAATCATTAAAAGCCAAAAAATGAAACAAGAGAAATTGTACTGCGGAATCGACATTTCCAACGAAACCATCGATGTATGTATTCAACAACCCGATGGGAGTTTTGTAGCTGAAACCTTATCTAATTCAGGTCTTGGTTTTAGAAAATTAATGCGCCTAACCAAAGGACACGCCTATCATTATGTTATGGAATATACGGGTGTGTACCACATGGCTTTGTCGATTTACCTTGAAAAAAAACGTTGTTTGTATAGTATTCTTAATCCGCTGCAAGTCAAGCGCTACATCCAAATGCAACTCGAGCGCAGTAAATCGGATAAAAAAGATGCTAAACATATTTGTTGTTACGGAATTGAACGTAATCCAGAAATGTATCAAATGCCCGAACAAGCGTACTTTGATTGCCGTTCGTTGAACCATTCGATTGAAACGCTGACTCAGAAGCTTACCTCCTTTACCAACAAAATTCATTCGTTGAAAAAGCAAAATTTAAGCAATAAAACTGTGCTGAAGTCCTATGAACGCATTGTTAAAATGTTGAAAAAAGAGTTGAAACATTTAGAAGCCGAATTGAGCGTTCAATTAAAAGAATGGCAACCCAAATTGGTTGATTTAGTGAGTAGCGTAATTGGAATAGGAAAAAGAGCTACTGCTTATTTAATCATTGGCACTCAAGGGTTCAAGCATACCGAATCGTATCAACAATTAATCAGCTTTACGGGCTTGAGTCCGAAAGAATACACAAGTGGAAGCAGTGTTCGAGGCAAGGTCAGGATTAACAAAATGGGGAAATCAAAACTTCGTAATACGCTATATATGTGCGCCTTAGGAGCGATGCGTACGAATCCTTTCTGTAAACAACTTTACGAACGTTTGGTGGCCAAGGGCAAAAATAAAAAAGTAGCTATTATCGCAGTCTGTAACAAATTACTGAAATTGGTTTTTGGTGTGATACAATCCAACACCAAATTTGACAAAAATTATTTGAAGCCTACTGCTGATCTATTGTCCTAAAAGTTGGTTTACACATCTTGAAATTAGTTCAAAAAAAAACCATCCCAATGTATTTTGGGATGGTTTTTATATCGTTTTTAACTTGTTTTATTTCTTAACAATCATAAACTCAGAACGTCTGTTTTGAGCGTGTTGTTCTTCTGTACACTCTGTACATTGAACTTTTAACTCTGATTCACCAAATCCTTTTCCTTCAATTCTTGAAGCTTCAATACCTTTTGATAAAACGTATTGAACAGTAGATTTAGCTCTTCTCTCTGATAATGATAAGTTGTAAACATCACTACCTCTATTGTCGGTATGCGACTTAGCAAAAATCACCATGTTTGAGTTGTTTTTCATCACTTGAACTAACTTGTCCAATTCGAAAGCACCTTCTTGAGTAATGTTGCTCTTATCGTATTCGAAATAAATTGGGTTAAGAATGATCTCTGTTTCGGTAACAATTACATCAATTGGTTGTAATTTCGCTTCAATTTTAGCTTCTGGCCCTTTTGATTTTCCAACTGGGAATGAATTTCCTTCAAAACCATCTTTAGAAGCTTGAATGGTGTAATCTTTATCGCATTCAACTCTAAAGTTAACTTCCCCTTTCGAATTCGTTGTTTCAGTTGAAATAACGTTCTTTTTGCTGTCTAAAATAGAAACTTTAGCGTCTGCTAATATTGCTCCTGTTTTGGCATTAGAAACGATTGTCATTACGTCTACACCACAAATTGGAGTGGCTCCAAAAATATCGTCATTTCCATTACGATTAGTTGAAAAGAATCCTCTGTTCTTTTCTTTGTTGAATGTAAAAGCGAAATCATCTTTTTCACTGTTAATTGGTTTGCCCATGTTAACCGCTTCTGAACCATTTGATAAATCGACTTTATACACATCAAGTCCACCTAGACCTTGCTTTCCAGCTGAAGAGTAATATAATGTTTTGTTATCGTCAGCAATGAATGGGAAACTTTCGTTTCCTTCAGAATTTACTTTAGAACCTAAATTTTCAGGTGCTCCAAAACTTCCATCTCCATTAACAGCAACTTTCCAAATATCAACACCACCCAAACTTCCTGGCATATTAGATGAAAAATACAAAGTTTTACCATCTCTACTAATGCTCGGATTACTCAAAGAATACTCTTTGCTATTAAAAGGTAAAGGTTTGATATTTCCCCATTTATCACCCGACTTTGTTGCAGTGTACAAGTTGTTTCTTCCCAACTTCAATTTGTTTTCTTTATCTTTTTCAAATAACTTTTCTCTGAAACTATCGCTAGAAAAATAGATTGTATTACCATCTTTGGTGATAGTTACAGGGCCATCATGATATTGAGAATTCAATTCGGTAATTGGAGTTGCCTCCGAAAAATTGCCGCCGTCACCTAAAGTAGCTGTGTATATGTCTAAAAATGGTTCTTCGTTCCAACCATAGTTCTTTCTTGCGGTATTTCTAGCTGTAGTAAAATATAAGTCGTTTCCGTACATTACAGCACCGAATTCAGATTTATCGCTGCTTACAGGAAGTGAACTTGCTGTGTATCCCGATTCTTTACTCATTAACTTCGGTACATAATTTGGATTTTCCTTATATGCTTTTGCTCTTTGGTCGTTTGGTGCTAAAGCAGCAAACTTTGCCATTTGCTTGTTTGCTTCTTCATATTTTCCGTTTGCTTTAAGCATCTGAGCATATCTAAAGTACGTTTCAGCATCCTGATTGGATTCGGTAGCTTTTGCATACCAAGTTGCCGCTTCAGTTGTGTTGAACATATTATAATAGGTATCGGCCAATTGTTTGTAAACATAGGCGTCGCCTTTTCCGTTATCTACTAATTTTTGGTAGGCTTTTGCAGCGTCAACGTACTCGAATCTGTTGTATAATTTATCTGCGGCTTTAGTGTCTTTATTCTGAGCAACGATTGCTGAGCTTATCAAACAAAAACTTAATGCTATATATAGATTTTTCATTTTTTACTGTCTTTTTTAGGTTAGAAATATCTTGGAGATTGTGACACTTTCTTCGGGAAATTCAAATCGAATAACATCAAAAACTCGTGAGATGCAGGAGCTACAATATTCAAATCTGACATAACATTATCGTAAGCATATCCTAAACGTAAATTAGGAGTAATTGCATAACTGACCATAGCGCCAAAAGAATCTTGATATCTATAGGTTGCGCCTAGTTCAAATTTATCATACATTAAGAAGTTAGTAGATATATCAAACGATGTAGGTGCATTTATTGCAGACTTTATCAATGCAAAAGGCTTAAATTTTAGATTCTGATTAATATCAAAAACATATCCTCCTGTTAAGAAATAGTGCAACGACTCTGTTCCGAATTGTCTTCCGTTAAAATCCAAGTGAACTGATTTAAACATGTTCGGAACCGAAAGTGATACATAGTACTTATTGGTATAGTAAAAAACACCTGTTCCTAAATTAAAAAAGGTATTGCTTGTATTATCTGCAAAAGCATCGTCACCAATATCGGGCACATTATTAAATACTTCTCTTAATAAACCTACTTTGTGGAATGATGCACCCGCCTTTAAACCAAAAGCTAACCGGTGTTCTCCTCCCATATTTAATGTATATGAAAAGTCTCCATAAAGATTAGTTTCTTCAACTGGACCAATTTGATCATTAATTGCAGAAAATCCTAATCCAACATTTTTCCCAACTGGACTATGAAGAAAGAATGTTCCCGTATTCGGCGCATCTTCGAGCCCTACCCATTGTTGTCTATATAACAAACCTCCAGATAGATTCTCTTTAGAGCCCGCATATGCTGGATTTATTACACTTAAATTATACATATATTGCGTGTAATGTGGATCTTGCTGAGCACTTACATCTAGGAATGCCAAGGCAAACATGGTTAAGAAATATAATTTTTTCATTTTTTTGTAATTTATCATTGTTAGATTTATTTGGTTTTAGTTAGCGTTTCTGTTGATGTATACCCAACCTGTTTTGGACTCGGCATCTGCTCGTTCAATAACATAAAAATAAGTTCCGTCAGGAAGCTCCTCGCCTTGATTAGACTGTCCACCCCACTCATTTACATATCCTGCTTTTGAATAAGCTATTGTTCCATAGCGGTTATATATGTTCAATTGGGTAACGTTAAAGCCACTTAAATTGAAAAAGTCATTCATTCCGTCGCCATTTGGAGAAATTCCTTTCGGTATGATACAGAAAATGTCATTTGCAGTGAAAGTTACTGATGAATCACAATCAACAACATCTCCGGGGAAAGTGACCGTACAAGTATAATCACCCATACTTACAACTGCAAGAGTTGCATCGGTTCCAACCACATTTGTTCCATTTGACCAACTATATTCGACATTATTTGGAAAAGCACCCGAGCTTGGAACCACAGTAAGTGTGAAAACAGGTCCAATGCAATCACCTTCAACTGTAAATTCAGGAGAATCGCTGATTGTAACTTCAAACGATGCTTCGTCTGAACAAGTTGTTCCTGCAGTTTGTGCATAAACATAAACCGTTTGAGATGCTGTCAATGTCAAATTAGTAATCGGATTTACCCCATTAGGTGAAGAAAAATAATTACCTACAGTCAATGCTGGCAATGTATATGAATCACATACATCTACATCGTTTATTGGCAAAACATCAGGAGTAGCATTGATTACAATTGTCATGTTAAGTTGAGTAGCACAATAACCCGCATCTGGTGTAAAAGTATAAATAAACGTTCCAGCTACTGACGCGTCAATTGTATTAGGTGACCATGAACCAACAACTCCATTGGTAGAAGTAGTTGGAATTAATACCTGAACCGTAGCGCCTTGACAATAGGGCCCCAATTGGGTAAATAATGGTGTTATTGGAGCATCAATTGTAACCGTTAAGGTAGTAGATACCGCACACTGAAGTGCATCAGGTGTAAAAGTATAAATAACTGAACCTACAACAGAAGTATCAATAGTACTTGGCAACCATGATCCAGTTATTGAATTGGTTGATGTTGTTGGCAATGCTGGTGCTGCGCTATTCAAACAAATAGAGCCAATACCATTAAATGTTGGTACAATATTAGGTGAGTCTATTGTAACATTTAATGTAGTGCTTGTAGCACACTGACCTGTACTTGGTGTAAATGTGTACGTAACTGTGCCCGCTACAGTGGTATCTATTGTACTAGGATTCCAAGAACCAGCTATTGAATTTGTAGATGTCGTTGGCAATGCTGGTGCAACATTCCCTTGACAGATATTGGCGATTGGCGCAAATGTTGGTACTATTGAAGGCGCATCTATAGTAACATCTAACGTTGTTACTGTTGCACATTGACCTGTATTCGGAGTAAACGTATAGGTTACTGTTCCTACCACTGAAGTGTCAATCGTAGCCGGTGACCAAGTTCCTGTAACCGCTGGAGTGTTTGTAGAAGATGTTGGCAATGATGGCGCAACTAAATCTTGACAAATGTTGGCGATTGGTGCAAATGTTGGTACTATTGAAGGCGCAT
>CAIUWH010000050.1 GCA_903902795.1 uncultured Bacteroidota bacterium | reverse complement strand
CACCGCTTCACTCATGGTTGGGTGTGGATGAATTGATTTTAAGATTTCGTGTCCTGTGGTTTCCAATTTACGAGCAACTACAGCTTCGGCAATCATATCGGTTACACCAGCGCCAATCATGTGACAGCCTAACCATTCGCCGTATTTGGCATCGAAGATAACTTTTACAAATCCATCAGGAGTTCCAGCCGCTTTTGCTTTTCCTGAAGCGGAAAAAGGGAATTTACCAATTTTTAGATCGTATCCTTTTTCTTTAGCTTGTTTTTCAGTTAAACCAACAGAAGCAATTTCCGGAGTAGCATAAGTGCAACCAGGAACATTTCCATAATCGATTGGATCTACATGTAAACCTTTGATTTTCTCCACACAATTTATTCCTTCTGCCGAAGCAACGTGAGCCAATGCTTGTCCCGGAGTTACATCGCCTATTGCATAATATCCCGGAACATTGGTTTGATTATAAGCATTCACTAAAATTTTATCTTTATCGGTTGCGATACCAACTTCTTCTAAACCGATATTTTCGATATTGGTTTTGATTCCAACTGCCGAAAGTAAAATATCAGCTTCAAGAATTTCTTCACCTTTAGCAGTTTTTACAAAGGCTTTTACACCTTTACCCGAAGTATCGATTTTTTCTACCGATGAATTGGTCATTATTGTAATCCCGGCTTTTTTCAACGATCGCTCAAATTGTTTTGAGATATCTTCGTCTTCCACAGGAACCACATTAGGCATAAACTCAACAATCGTAACTTCAGTTCCCATAGCGTTATAAAAATGAGCAAATTCCACTCCGATAGCTCCCGAGCCTACAATAATCATTTTCTTTGGCTGTGTTGGCAATGTCATCGCCTGACGGTAACCAATTACTTTTACACCATCTTGTGGCAAGTTTGGCAATTCACGTGAACGCGCACCGGTAGCAATGATAATATGATCAGCTGAATATTCAGTTACTTTTCCATCTGCAGCAGTAACATCCACTTTTTTACCTGGTTTAATTTTACCAAAACCATCAATAACGTCAATTTTATTTTTTTTCATTAAGAACTGAACGCCTTTGCTCATTCCGTCAGCAACGTCTCTGGAACGTTTTACTACCGCAGTGAAGTCTTTGTCAAATTCTTTTATGGTTAATCCATAATCAGAAGCATGTTTTAGGTAATCAAAAACCTGAGCCGATTTTAGTAATGCTTTAGTTGGAATACAACCCCAATTTAGGCAAACTCCGCCAAGACTTTCTTTTTCGATTACGGCTACTTTAAAACCCAATTGTGAGGCACGAATGGCAGTAACATAACCGCCCGGACCACTTCCTAAAACAATAATATCGTATTTCATTTTGTTCTTATTAATTTATTATTTGTACAAAATGCAGTCGCTGTCGCTCGTGTCATCTGTGTTTGATTTCTAAATTAATTGAGACTGCGAATTTAAGGATTTATTTTAAAATAAAATAAGAAGTTGAAACCACTTTAAAATATGCTTTATTTTTCAGTTACATTCCAAATT
>CAIUWH010000049.1 GCA_903902795.1 uncultured Bacteroidota bacterium | reverse complement strand
CATCACCATAACACTTTCAGTATCATTGTATCTAAAATATGTGTAAACATTGTTTTCAGGAACATAATGTGTAGTTTTTCCTGTATGAATTACCGATTTTCCTTTTCTCCAGTTGAATAATTGCGCTGTAAAATCAAAATACTGTTGTTGTTCTTTGGTTCTTCCTATCGCAGAAAAAGCATCGTTGGCATCGCCTTTCCACCCGCCAGGGAAATCGTGACGGATATCGCCATCTCCCACATTTTTATCGCCTTTCATTCCAATTTCTGAACCATAATACAACTGTGGAATACCACGAATGGTTGCTGCCAAACTCATAGCCATTTGGTATTTTTTGAAATCACCTTGATAGATTTGGTTAAAACGATTTGTGTCATGATTTTCGGCAAATACCAAGAGATTATTGGTGTTTGGATACAAGAAATCATTGGTAAAATTTTCATATACTTTGATGATTCCTTTGTCCCAATTGGCTTTACTTTCGTTAAAAACCCCTCCGTTAATAGCATCATGTAAGGTAAAATCCATCACCGAAGGCAGGTTGGAATTGTAGCTTTGGATCGCTCCAATTTTACTGTCTTTCTGCCAATAAGCCATCTGCGCTTGATCGTGCATCCACACTTCTCCCACAATATTAAAATGCGGGTATTCGTCGGTAATGGCTTTAGTCCAAGTTGCAATACCTTTCTTGTCACAATACGAATAGGTGTCGACTCTAAAGCCGTCTAAGTCTGCATATTCAATCCACCAAATGGCATTTTGAATAAGGTAATTTAATACTAATGGATTTGACTGATTTAAATCGGGCATGGATTTGACAAACCATCCGTCCATGCACATGGCAGCATCTGTTTTGGATGCATTGGGATCAAATTGAGATGTCATTCTATAATTGGTTTGCTTAAAACCTGGAAATTGGTGAATCCAATCGTAAGTTGGTAAATCATTCATCATCCAGTGTTTGTAACCCCAATGATTCGTCACATAATCCATAATATTTTTCATGCCGCGTTGGTGCAATTCGGCACTCAAACGAACATAATCTTCATTGGTTCCAAAACGAGAATCGATTTTGTACACATCGGATTGACCGTAAGTATGGTACGAACCTCTTTCATCATTGTCCTCACAAAGTGGAGTAGGCCAAATGGCAGTAGCTCCCAAAGACTTGATGTAATTTAAATGGTTAATGATACCTTCGATATCTCCACCGTGACGACCGTCTTTATTAGCACGATTGGCTTTTTCAATGGTTTCTTTGGTGCTGTCATTATTCGGGTTGCCGTTTGCAAAACGATCGGGCATCAACAAATAAACCATGTCTGAGCTGTCAAATCCTTTGCGAAAGCGAGAGTTTTCTCTTCTTGATTTCAAGCTGTAGGGCTTTGTAAAGGCTACTTTTTTATTTTTGGAAAACGAAAAAACAAGCTCTTGAGCCGGTTGATTTTTGGTGTCAATCGTTACAAAAAGATAGTTGGGATTTTCTGTTTTTTGTATCGTTTTAATCACGACTCCATTAGAAACGGTTACCTCGTTTTGGGCAATATTTTTTCCGTAGAACATAATCTGCACCTCCGATAAATTCATATCGGCATACCAAAACGGCGGTTCCACTCGATCGATTTGAGCGAATGCAAAACTTGTGGTCAGTAATAAAAAGAGTAATTTTTTCATAGAAGTAAAATTTATTTTTTTAATAAAAATTGCAAAGGAATATGGAATCGTTCTGCCCATGATTTTTCAGAATGGTCTTTTCCATCAAAAAATTGGGTAGACCAATTTGCGTTGGTAAAACCTTTTTTCTGCATAAGAGCATCTACTTTTTTCTGTAGATCAGGATACAAAGCATCTAGAGTTTTGTTGCCATAATCAAAATAGAGGAAATGCGTTTTCGGATTGGGTAAATGAGACTCCATATATTGGATAAAGGCGTTTGGAATAGGATTATTTTCCGAGGAAAATGTTCCAGGCCAATGGGTTGAAATGCAGGCAGCACCGCCAAAAACTTCTGGATATTCGCAAATGGCATACATGGAAATCAATCCGCCCATGCT
>CAIUWH010000048.1 GCA_903902795.1 uncultured Bacteroidota bacterium | reverse complement strand
GTTCTCATGAAGTATTGCCGCTTCGCCCGGGCCATCAAGACAGTCCCCGATTTCAATTGCCTGGTCGAGAGGTATTGTCGGTAGTCGTTTCTTCCGATACTTTTTGTTTACTTCGTTAATCAAAATCCGTATTTGAAAGAAATTTTTGAACATTCAACCCCGCTTTTTGAAAAGCCGTTGACCATAAGTCAGATTTCATTCGAAAAAAAATCACCTGTAGAACAGCATATGTTACTAATCGGAGATGCAGCTGGCTTGATTCACCCGTTATGCGGGAACGGCATGGCGATGGCGATTCACAGTGCTAAATTAGCTTGCGATTCGATTCTCAATTTTGAAAATTCAATGAATACAACTAGAGTAGAAGTTGAACGCAACTATTCTAAAAAGTGGAGTAAGGAGTTTGGTTTTAGAATGAAAGTAGGACGGACGTTAGCCACAATTCTACTGAATTCAAGACGCTCAGAACTACTTTTGCGTGCACTAATTAAAAGTCCGTTTTTACTTCGTTCCATCATCAAAATGACACACGGAAAACCGATAACAATATAAACTCATGCTTGTAAATACCAAACATCGAACCGAAGAGCCCGAAATAATGGATGACTTTGCTATGGAAGGCGATGAACTTCGCGATGCTTTGGATAAAATTGCTACAATCAATCAGTTTTTAGGAGGAAATCAACTTACGATACAAGGCGTTCGGCGTTTGATAGGCAATCGCAGTTTGGACAACAAAATTACGATTGTGGATGTAGGCTGCGGCAATGGTGACATGCTTCGAAAAATAGCCGACTTTGGAGTTGAAAATAAGATCGAATTTAGTTTAATCGGGATTGACGCGAATCAGTTTACGATACAACACGCCAAGAAACTATCGCTTTTGTATCCCAATATAAGCTATCAATGTGAAAATATTTTTGACACTAATTTTAAGTCGCTACAATACGATATTGTATTATGCACGTTAACATTACACCATTTTACCGAAGGCGAAATTAGTAAGCTATTGTCTATATTTTATACTAATTCAACGATGGGAATTGTAGTAAACGATTTGCAGAGAAGTGCTATTGCTTATCGATTATTCGGATTGATTTGTGCCGTTTTTCGTCTCAATGAAATGTCAAGAAAGGACGGATTAGTTTCTATCTTACGAGGATTTAAAAAGCAGGAATTAGTTGATTTTTCAAAGAAACTAAATTTTAAAAAGTATTCTATTCAGTGGAAATGGGCCTTTCGGTACCAATGGATTATTCAAAAAGTCTGATATTCAAAAAAAAGTTGTACATTAAACAAAATAAATCGGACAAGATGAGCGTTAAAATCTGTACAGTGGCCAAGCAATTACCCCGTTACTTTCGAAAAACAGAGGAGATTATTCCGTTTTTAGATGCGTGGCTAATCAATCAAGAACCGCGATTCATTCGTAAAGTAAAAAAGATATTTGAAGGCGCTTTGGTTGATAAACGCTATTCAATTATGGATCCAATTGAGGTGTTTACAGAAACATCGCTCGAGGAACGCAATAACATTTATATCCGAGAAGTAAAGGATTTGGGTGTGAACGTTTTACGCAAGGCGCTAGAAAAGGCACACTGGAAACCCAGCGATTTAGATTACATCATTACCGTTAGTTGCACTGGAATTATGATTCCGTCGCTCGATGCATACCTCATTAATGCGGTGCAACTACGGCAAGATATCGTTCGCCTGCCCGTAACTGAAATGGGTTGTGCCGCGGGTATATCCGGAATTATTTATGCTAAAAATTTCCTCCTCGCCAATCCTGGAACGCGTGCCGCAGTCATCGCCGTGGAAAGTCCGACTGCCACATTTCAACTCAATGATTTTTCTATGGCAAACATTGTCAGCGCCGCAATTTTTGGCGATGGTGCAGCTTGTGCATTACTTTCCTCTAACAGTGCAGATGAAGGACCAAGAATTATAGATGACGGTATGTATCATTTTTACGATTCGACTCATTTAATGGGATTCAATCTGACCAATTCGGGCTTACAAATGATTTTAGACCCCGATGTGCCAGACGCTATTGCGACTCACTTTTCTGCAATTATCAATCCGTTTCTAGAAAACAACCAATTGAAAATTAATGATATCGATCACTTGATATTTCATCCTGGTGGAAAGAAAATTGTACAAACCGTCGAAGATTTATTTTTAGATTTAGGAAAAAATATAAACGCAACCAAAGAAGTATTGCGTTTGTACGGAAATATGTCGAGCGCCACAGTTTTGTACGTTCTAGAACAAATTATGGATCAGCATCCAATTAAAGGAGAAAAAGGACTGATGCTTAGCTTCGGACCCGGATTTTCAGCACAACGCATTTTGTTAGAATTTTAAATCTAATCGATGAATAAAGAAGAAATTGTAAAAAGATTGCCGTATTCCAAACCATTTTTGTTTGTGGATGAGCTCGTTCATATCGATGAAAATGGAGTAGAGGGAAACTTCACTTTTGACGCATCATTGGATTTTTACAAAGGTCATTTTAAAGATAATCCAGTCACTCCGGGTGTTATTTTAATTGAAACGATGGCACAAATTGGTGTAGTTTGCTTGGGTATTTTTTTATTAAATGAAACAACTACTTCAAATAGTATAATTAGCTTAAGTTCAAGTGCTATAGAATTTTCAAAACCTGTTTATCCGAATGAAAAAGTAATGGTTATTTCTAAAAAAATATACTTTAGATTTGGAAAGCTTAAATGTGATGTGTTGATGAAAAATGAAAAAGATGAAGAAGTGTGCAGTGGAACCATTTCGGGAATGATAAAAACCATAGAAGCGTAAATGAAAAATAGAGTCGTAATAACTGGACTAGGAGTAGTGGCACCAAATGGAGTCGGACTTGACGTGTTTACTCATTCGATCCAGAATGGTATTTCGGGCATTCGTCACGACTCTGAGTTAGAACGACTTCGATTTTCGTGCCAGATTGCTGGAAAACCAGTAGTTGATGTGGCGGTGGCTTTGAACTATTTCAGTGAATTGGAATTGCGCAATTTTAACTCAAGTGGAATATTGTATGGTGTAATCGCGGCCATAGATGCATGGACAGACGCCGGATTATTGCTAGAAATTAACGAAACGCCCGACTGGGATTCAGGTGTGATATTCGGAACAGGAACTTCTGGAATTGATAAGTTCAGAGAATGTATTTACAAAATAGACGACTTCCAAACCCGAAAATTAGGAAGTACAGCCGTGGCTCAAACCATGAACAGCGGCGTGAGCGCATACATCGGCGGAAAATTAGGATTGGGAAATCAAGTGACAACAAATTCATCGGCCTGTACCACTGGAACTGAAAGTATCTTAATGGCGTACGACCGAATCCAATCGGGTCAAGCCAAACGCATGATTGCCGGAAGCACGAGTGATTCGGGTCCGTATATTTGGGGTGGATTTGACGCTATGAAAGTATGTACCTTTAAACACAATGATTCGCCAGAAAAAGGCTCGCGACCGATGAGTGCCACAGCTTCTGGTTTTGTACCTGGAAGCGGAGCAGGTGCATTAATTTTGGAAAGCTTGGATATCGCTTTGGCACGTGGTGCTAAAATTTATGCAGAAGTCATTGGTGGGAATATTAATTCGGGTGGGCAACGTGGCGAAGGAACAATGACGGCGCCCAACTCCATTGCAGTGCAAAGATGTATTAAAGATGCGCTGTTGAATGCCAAAATAGATTCTAATCAAATAGACGCCATCAATGGACATCTAACAGCAACATCAAAAGATAGTTTAGAAATTAAAAATTGGACTGAAGCTTTGCAGCGAAAAGGTGTTAATTTTCCGTACATTAACTCGCTTAAATCGATGGTAGGCCATTGTTTATCGGCAGCCGGAAGTATTGAAAGTGTTGCATCAGTGTTGCAAATTCACCATCAATTTATTTTTCCAAATCTGAATTGTGACGATATTCATCCCGAAATACAAGAATTAATCGACACGTCGCGAATTCCCCAACAATGCATTCCTGCTGACCTCGACACTATCATTAAAGCCAGCTTCGGATTTGGGGATGTAAATGCGTGCGTCGTCTTTAAAAAATATAAATTATGAAGAAAGAAGAAATTATTGAACAATTGAAAAGCATAGTCAAACCCTTTGTGCGGAATCAAGAAGCGTTTGAAAACCTGACCGAAGAAACCGATTTCATCACCGATTTGCATATCAATTCGGCCAATTTGGTTGATATTATTTTGGATATTGAAGATGCGTTCGGCATTGTAATCGACAATCAATCGATGGAGAAAATGCTCAACATTCAGGCAACACTCGACATCATTACTACAAAATTGAATAAAAAATGATTGGCAATGATGTCGTAGATTTAGAACTAGCCCAACGCGAAAGCAATTGGAAACGCAGAGGGTTTTTAAACAAACTTTTCACCGATTCAGAGCAAATTCTAATATATGAATCAGATTCTCCCGAACACATGGTGTGGAATCTATGGAGTAGGAAAGAGGCCGCGTATAAAATCGTCAACCGTCAGACGGGGCTGAGATTATTCAATCCAATTCAGTTAGAGTGCGTAACCACAAATCAAATTCAGAATTTCGACTACGGAACAGTTCGATTTTACAATCAGTTTTTGTATACCAGAACAGAAATTAAGCCAGAATTAGTGTATACAGAAGCCGTTACACAACGGTCCGATTTTGAATTAATTACCACGGTCACCAATCTTAAAAATATTCAAAAAGAGAATGGAATTCCGTTCTATTTTGATGATGTGCAGTCGCTCTTAAAACCTTTATCAATAACCCATCACGGCAGATTTAATAAAGCAATAACAACTCGCTAGTTGTATAAATCTTGATTTAACAGAAGTTAAAGAGAAGTCGCGACGAAGAATCAGTTTAGAACGTCATCAAACCGAGTTGTATAACCGTTATAAAGAAAAGTTTAAGAACTAAATCAAGTCGTCGGTTAATCCGAGGCGTGATTTCAACTTCAAAAATAAAAGTGCAATGGTGTATGCATCATCGGAAGCAGTAATTCGTTCGGCTTTCGGGATTTTGAACAGTGTACTCAATTCTTCTAACGTAAAGCTTTTGTCGTTGATATCGTTCAGTTTTCGATACATTACTTCGATATCGAGCGCTTCATTTTTTATTCGGCCGCATTCCATTTTCGATAACGCTTCGTTGAGTATTTCAATATCAAAATTGATGCGATGTCCGACCAAAGTGGAGTTGTTGATGAACTCCAGTAGTTTTTCAATCGCAATCGGTTCTGCCAGTTTGGGTAAACTACTTTCGATGATAAAATCGTTCTTGATTCCGTTATCGTGTAGAAATTTATACTGCGGGATATTGACTTCAAATGTGTCTCCAACAATAATAGTATCGTGAATCACTGCAATTGAACCAATCGACAGAATGACGTCTTTCTCTATAGTAAGTCCAGTAGTCTCAATGCTTAGCGCCACAAATCGATTTGATTTCTTTTCAAATGACGCAACGTATTTTTTGTAAAAATCGGGATACGGTTTGTTTATATTTTTTAACCAATCGAGCATTTTATGAAAATTGAGTTAATTGAAATCGATCTTTTATTACTTCTTCTAGCTCTTCCATAGGCTGCAAGGCCTTTTTTAGACGTTCTTTATCCGATTTAGATAATTCATCAACGGTTATGAATTGACCGTCGGAGTCATTTTTGATTCCCTCTTGAATTCTGAATTTCGATAAGACTAGAAAGGCGTCAGCACAGTTCAAGTATATGTCGGAATGTTTCGGATCAGTTATAGACAATTGCTTAAAGCGCAGATAAGTATTGTTAATGCCACGGATATTTAAGCTTAACACCAATAGACGGGCACCATCAATTAAGGGCATTAGAGCTCTGTTTTTTATATCAAATTTACCTTTGTTTACGCCTTCTTCTTCTTTGTTGAATTTTTTAAAGAAGTTGAGTGGAGCAGGTTTTTTCAACGCGTCATTTCCTAAATAATCAAAGAAAAGCGCATTGTTCTTAACATTATTAAATATAGTTTCTGTAATGATATCCTCAATTTTTTGTTCGCCAAAAGCCAAATCATAATCAAAAAACACACTGCTAATGTCATTGGAAACTTCACCTGGTGTGTTCATCCAATTGTTGTATTGCTTAATCCAATCAGAAACCGATTTACACCAGATCATATTACTAGCCATGTGGTTGTTAGGACAATAGTAGTAACCTACTTTTTCGAGTGTGGAGGTAGTCTTCTTAGCCAATTTGACGAAGTAATCTTTTACGTCTCTGAATTTATCTTCGGCAACATCTTCAAAAACCAATATGCTATCTTGATCAGTTAACAGAATTTGTTCTTTTCGTGCCTGACTACCGATGCTCAGCCAAGCAAATCGGGCAGGAGGCGAGCCTAAATCCAAAATAGCCAACTCGACAGCGCGCTTTACAATGGCTAATGTAATTTCTCCACTAATACTATTGATATGAGTAAGTGGAATGTTTTTTTCAAGAGATGATTGAATAATATCGGTAAGTTTTTCCCGGACTTGCTTCAGTTCTTTTGGAGTTTGAGCACGCTTGATTTCCTTTAGTAGTACTCCAGGATTACTTGCTTGAGCGACTACTAAATCGTGTTCTGAGATAATTCCTTTGATTTCCGATTTGTCTGTGCCATCAAAAGTAACACACAAATGAGTTACGCCGTGTTTGAGCATGACCAATTGGGCTTCTGCAACCGAAATATTTTCAGAAACCGTCACAACAGGAGCGGACATTATGGTGGTTACTAAATCCGAAATTTCTATTTTTCCTGTTGCTACTTTCGTTCTGAAATCGGTATCTGTTAGGATTCCGATTGGATAGTTTTGATTCGATACAACAGCGCTATTAGATTGATTTTCAGTCATTAAAATAGCCGTATCTTTTATTTTGGTTGAAGCGCTTACTTTAACAGGATTCTTATTATAGTTTAAAGATTGAAAGAACAGTGTATCCGAAATTGTCTCCGAACCTACATTATCGGAAATCAACTTATTGTTGTATTTATCGGCAGGATTCTTCGAATTGGTAGCGAAACTTTCCAGTAAAAAATTCAATACCTCTGTATTTACCGCCACAAACGGCTTGAATACTTCAATTGGAATAGCATATACAATGCTTTCTTCGCGTGCTTTTGCTGTCATTTGGTAATTATTTTTGGCAAAAAACGGACGCAATCCAAATATATCTCCAGCATAACATTTGTTCAGAAGCGATTCTTCAGCATCTGAAATTACATTTAAATGTATCGCACCCGACGCGACTACATAAAAAGAATCATGCAACGGATCGTTGATTTGAAATAAGGTTTTGTGCTTTTCCAAATTAATGATTCGAATGGAATTTGTAATCGTAATTAAATCGGTATACGATAAAAAGGAAAAGGGTTCGTATTCTTTTAAAAAGTCAGCTACACGTTGTGAAATAGCACTGCTCATATCATGTTTTTTTATAAAAATAAGGACATCCAACTAGAACGACAAAGGTAATTATATAAAAATGTAAAACGATGTGAAATTAGTAAAATAAGTACTACTGAATTTTTATTAATTTCTTAAAACGTAAAGATAGAAATCTTTTTTAAAAAGAACTTAGCAGTTGTTTAGCCGATTCTGATTCGGTGTAACTTAATCCTAAGTTTACTTGGTGCTATTATATAAGATAGTTTGCGCTATATTTTCTTTCCTAGATTATAAAGAGTAGAACTAGTGATACGGAGCAGCTCGTTTTGAAATATTCTATTTTACATAATATAAATTATAGTGCAAATAAATGTATTTTGTAAAAGAACTATAATTCCTCTAAAACCTTGAGACGATATATTCTACCGATAGCTATGGTAAGTTTCAGGGTGTAATCTTCTGTAAGCCAACTTCTATAGTTCTTAGTTACATTTCCTAAACAAATGCAATATTGTTTGATTCGGTATTCGATATCATCGTTTAACTCTTTAGCTAATTTTCGAGCATCTGATAATTCATCTGTATTTTCAACACACATAGTTGCATGTTGCTCTAGCGATTTCTCTATAATCGTTTTAGCTTTTAAATTGTTTTTAACGGTGAATTTGAATTCCTCATGCACATCCATAAAAACATCCTCCGTTTTACTGAATTTCTTACGCAATTCATCGGGCATTACGTACTTAAAATTACTTTCAATTTCTGCATCGTCGCGCAAGCTTTCTAGATAATATTCAGGCGATTTAAATATATGCTGCCAATCGACTGGATTATTCCACAGGCCAAATCGCAACGCATTATTTCCCAAATCGATAACTGTAAAATGATCTTTATTAGATATTTTTCGTGAGCCACGACCAATCATTTGAAAATACAGTGTTAACGACTTAGTAGCGCGATTTAAAATGATGCTTTCCACTGTGGGTTCGTCAAAACCAGTGGTCAAAATTCCAACGGATGTCAGAATTGCATCCGGAGTTTTCTTAAACCAGTGAAGAATATCTTTACGATCTTCGTTCGACGTTGTATTGTCTAAATGTCTGATATTGAATCCTGCATGCCTAAAACTTTCGTACACATGCAACGAAGTATTTATTCCGTTGTTGAAAATTAGCGTCTTTTTCCCGAGTGATCTCTCGGTATAGGCATGTAATAATTTCTCTTGCATGACCATATTGCTGTACAAATCGTCGGATGATTTTACGGTATAATCGCCGTTGATTCCGACTTTTAGCGATGTCAAACCTACATCATAGCTATAAGTGGTTGCTTTGGCCAAAAATCCTTTGTCAATCAAATTCTGAATCGTATCGCCCACAATCAATTCGTCGTAGTTTTCATACATCGGTAACTTGATATTTGAACTCAAAGGAGTTGCTGTTACTCCTAATATAAAGGCGTTTTTAAATGCACTGAATAACTTCCGAAACGAATTAAAGTGAGCCTCGTCAATAATCACTAAACCAACGTCTTGTATTTCTAACTTTTCGTCGTTTAGTCGGTTTTTCAACGTTTCAATCATCGCCACAAAACACGAATATTCGTCTTGGTCAGGTAATTCTTTTATGGAGCTGTTGATGATTTTATTCTTCACCTCAAACCCTTTCAACATTTTTGAAGTTTGCTTACAGAGTTCGATTCGGTGCGTTAGAACGACTACTTTTTTATTGTGCTGTTCTAAATACCGGCGAGTGATTTCAGAGAAAATAACGGTTTTTCCGCCACCAGTTGGCAATTGATATAATAAATGATAGTTGTTCGGTTTATTGTCCAAACGATCAAAAATTTTATCAATGTCGCCTTGTTGGTAACTGTAAAGTTCCTTTTTTTCTTCTATTTCGACCAGAATATCTCTTTTAGACATAGCATTTTTACAATTTTGCAAAAATACTCTAAAAAAGAGTTTCACCCTACACTTATTTTAGTTTTATGAATGAGTTAGTAATCGAATCGCTCTACAACGGCGTTAAATTCGTAAAAATTAGGCCATTTTTGTGTCTCACTTTCGCGTTGAATGGCCACTACTCTACTTTTGAATTCATATAAAATGCCTTTTTCAATCATAAAACTAACGGCTTGTTCAAACGAATTAATCATACTTTTATAGAAAGCGACTTGATTTATTTCTTTTTCGGAGGAAAGTGACTGCGCAATTTCAATGGAATATAGCATAACATCAGCAATGATAAACGCATCCACTCCAAGTAAAATAAAATGCTTGATGAATTTTTGAGCTACCGACCGGCGCATTTTTGGACGTTTGCCACGAATGGGAAAATACTCATTGGATATTTTTAGTTTAGCGTCTTTGAGTAAATTAGTTTCATTCGGATTAAACACAAAATTATAGTACGTTTTGACTTCTTTAAATTTGTCGTACAGCTCTATAATTTGCTCTTCTAATTCCGTTTTTTTTAACTCGGAAACGTATTTCTTTAGGTCGCGTTTGCTCATAATCGTATTTGAAAGTCTACAAAAGTAATCGACTTTTCGTTTAATATAATTTTGAATTGCTTAATTTTGCCATTCAAATCCAATTTATGACAAAAATTTTTAAGTACACTGCGATTTCAGAAGGAATATCCTATTTAGTTTTATTGGCCAATATGCTGTTTATCAAGCCTAATAATTTCGATTTATACAAACAATTGTTATTCCCGATTGGAATGGCGCATGGTGTTTTATTCATCGCGTACGTTATTTTAGCAACACTGATCATGAAAAGTCAAAATTGGTCGTGGAAAGATTTCGGTATCGTTCAATTGGCTTCATTCATTCCGTTTGGCACGTTTTACATTGAAAAAAAGTATTTAAAAAATGCATAAAATCCTAGAGAATATATTTGGTTGGCTCTATCCGTTGCTGAGAAAAATGAACATGGGTGACACTCTCTCGTCGTACATTAGTTTGGTAATTAATGTCATCTTATTGTGTGTTCTCGCGTATATAATTTATGTTGTTTTTAGGCTTGTTTTAGTAACGTTAATGGTCGTTATTGCTAAGAAAACGAATACTCACTTTGATGATTTGTTAGTTTCAAACAAGACGGCCAAGTACATAGCTCATTTGATTCCATTCTTATTTATCTACAAATCGGTTCCCATAATTCTTGAAGAGTATGTCTATTGGGAAACCGTATTCGGAAAATTGGTGGGAATTTACATTATTTTATTATCGCTGTGGATTGTGCGCAGTGTTTTAAAAGCGATTAGAGATTATTTGAAATCAAAACCCAAATTCAGCGATAAACCTATTGATAGTTATGTGCAGGTAATCATGATTGTGTTGTGGATTTTAGCAACAGGTGTCATAATTTCGACGATCTTCAACATCAAAACCAATACATTATTAGGTACACTTGGAGCTATTTCTGCTATAATCATTTTGATTTTTCGAGATACAATTTTGGGATTTGTGGCCAGTGTACAAGTGTCTTTGAATGATATGGTTCGCATTGGTGATTGGATTACGTTTGACAAATTTGGTGCCGATGGAGATGTTATTGAGATTAATTTAGCAACGGTGAAAGTGCGAAATTTCGATAATACCACGACGACAATTCCGACCTATAGTTTGATTTCGGATTCGTTTAGAAACTGGCGCGGAATGTTGGATTCAGATGGAAGACGAATTAAACGACACCTATTAATTAAAGCCAAAAGTATTCGGTTTTTGAATGAAGAAGAGTTGCAAAAAATGAAGAAGATCCAGTTGGTTTCTCATTACATCGATAAGCGGCAAGAAGAAATTACGAAATACAATAAAACGTATCATGTAGACAAAACACTATCCATCAACGGTCGAAACATGACTAATTTTGGATTATTCCGCAAGTACATCACAGAATATTTGGAACGTCATCCTGGAGTTAATCCCAATATGATTTTGTTGTGCAGACAATTGCAACCCACAGCATATGGAATTCCGTTAGAAATTTATGTGTTTTCTAAAGACCAACGTTTTGAGCAGTACGAATACCTGATGGCTGATATTTTTGACCATATAATTGCATCAACGGTATATTTTGATTTGGAAATTTTTGAACTTCCAACTGACACAATTTCTGCAGACGCATAATTATTTCTTCAATCGGTCTTCTACGTATTCGATTTTTGTTTTTCCATGCGCTTGAGGTTTTCCGTCCATACCAACACTAACCATCGTAATTGTATCAATGGAAATGATGGTGTCTTTCGTCATCATATTTCGCACTTCGCACATTAAGGTAATAGATGTAGTTCCAAACTTGACGACATCAATTCCAATCTCAATAATATCGCCTTGTTTAGCCGAACTTCGGAAGTTGATTTCAGACATGTGTTTGGTCACTATTCGCGGACTTTCCAATTGAATAATAGTATATAAAGCTATTTCTTCATCAATCCACGCTAGTAATCGACCACCGAATAAGGTGCTATTTGGATTCAAATCTTCAGGCTTTACCCATTTTCTAGTATGAAATCTCATGTAAGTAATTATTTACGTAAAAATACGGATTTTTGGACGTTACAGCTAGTATAAAAGGTAAAATTTAAGAAATTTTAACAAAAATATTCTTTTACGATTGTTTTAGAGATTAAAATCATTATATTTGCACGTTTGAAAAATGATTAAACCCCAATTATTATAATGAAAAAATTTACATTCGTATTAATAGCATTGGCTTCGTTCAGTAGCTTGTTTTCGCAAGAAGAAACTAAAGAGGAAGCAGTTGATAGTCAAACGTACAATCGATGGACTTTGGAAGCTACAGCTGGACAAGGTAAAGGTATTCGTCCCTATCAAAAAGATTATTTTTCCAGTAAAGCAAATGGTTTATTTGGAGGAGTCCAAGCAAATAGCTACTCGTTAGCTGCACGTTATATGTTCAGTCCACTTTTCGGAGTTAGGGGACGTTTTGGATATGATGATCTTCAAAACCAAAATGGAACAGACAGTAAAGAGTTTCGATTAATCATGCTTTCTTTCCGACCAGAAGGTGTTGTAAACTTGAATCGTTTATTTAAAGTAGAAAAAGAATTAGGCCGTTTTGGAATGCTTTTTCACATGGGTCTAGATGTATCGCAAGTTACTTCTGAAACACCAAACGTAATTGAAAACAATAATAACAATGGTGTTTCTGAATATAATGGCGGTATAACTGTGGGATTAACTCCTCAATTTAGAGTTTCAAAAAGATTGGCATTGACAGTAGACGTTACTTATTTGAATAATTTCAGACAACATTTTAATTGGGATGGTTCGTATTCAGAAGGACAAAACAACTTAAACGGACAATATATTTCATCGAGTGTTGGTCTTTCGTATTCTTTCGGAGATGATAAAATGCATGGTGACTGGGCTGTTATTATGGATCCAAAAGCGGAAGAAATAGAACAATTAGATCAACGTATCAATGATATGGAAGTAATGATGAATGATACTGATAAAGATGGAGTTCCAGATTATTTAGATCAAGAAAATAATTCATTAGCAGGTGTAGCTGTAGATACTAGAGGTAGAATGGTTGACTTAAATAAAAATGGGGTTCCAGATGAATTAGAGACGTATTTCAAAAACAACGGAATATTGCCATCTAACTCTACTATTACAAATAATAACAACACAACTTCTGATGAAGCAAGAAACTTTATTAATGGTGGTTATGTTTCGGCTTATTTTGACTTAAACAAAACAAAACCAACGAATGTTTCTTCTCAAGGAATTGACTTTGTTTTGAATTATTTGAGAAAACATCCAGATTCAAAATTAGAGATATTCGGACATGCTGATGAATTAGGCAGTAATACGTACAATAATAAATTATCTAACGATCGTGCAGAAAGCATCAAAAATGTATTAATCAAAGCAGGTGTTGATGCGTCAAGAATCTCGATTAGTGCGGTGGGAGAAGACACATCGGTAGATCCAAAATCACAAGAAGCAAGAAGAGTTGTTAGACGTGTAACATTTAGAGTAGACTAATTAACAAACGATTCTTAATAACTTAAAAATAACCCTCGGTTTATCGGGGGTTATTTTTTTACTTTTATGTAAACACAAAACCCTATCATTATGAACACTAAAGACGAAGCAATTTTAGAATTAAGAGGTGGAGCAATTGGTATGATTAATGAAAACTCAAGTGCAGAAGAGCGCTTTCAAAACAGTACGCTACGGCCTATTTTAAAGTTTCAAAACGATTTGTTTGTAGAAGTATTTAAGAACTACGCTGTTAAACAAAAGGGAGTTTTTTTTACACTGTCACCTGAAAAAAAAATGAGTTATATAGAAAATGTGATTCAGCGTGACATCAAATTTAGAAATTCTTTAAAAGGAATTATAATTGGATTATTTACTATCGATGAATACCATAATTACATTATAAACTCATCTAATCTCAATAAGAGAATGATGAATTTATTGATTGAACGTCTTAAAAGTCAAGTAATTCTATTTGAAGAAGTGGCTTAGTTTTTCTTTAAGAAAGAATAAATTTCTTTCCAACTAGTTGTTTGTAAAGCTATACATGGATTGAGTTCTTCTCGTTTAGAACTGATTTCTTTTGCACCCAATTCTTCATCGGTATCGATAAATATTCCTTTTGCTCCTAGATTTTTAGCAAATTCAACATCGGTTAGCCTATCTCCTATCATAAATGAACTCGATAAATCGTAGTTTGGATTGTTTATGTATTCGGTTACCATTGCGATTCCGGGTTTGCGTGTGGGTTTATTTTCAATAGGAAAACTATCATCGATGAATACTTTACAAAATACAATTCCTTCATTTTCAAACGCCTTGATAATAGTATTTTGAATCTTCCAGAAAATGTCGTTAGGTAATAGTTGGGTTCCTAACCCGTCTTGATTGGTAACCATCACTAACTCATAATCTAATTTTCGAACAATTTTCCCCAAATAGCGAAATACTTCGGGGTAAAATTCCAACTCTTCCAACGTATTTAGAATATAATCGGGCGGCGCAGCTTCTTTCACAATGGTTCCATCTCTATCGATGAAGAGTATTTTTTTCATGAAGTACTTTTTTCAAAATTAAATAAAAAATACTTTATCACGACAACCAAAACGGTTTCAAAAAAGAAAGACAAGCATTTAATTGTCATCTTCTTTATTATCATTGATGTACTTAAGTACTTCTTTTTCGTTTCTCCTGATATCATCTTCGTTCGCATTTTTATGACATTTTACGCAATTAGCAAAATTTGTTATTCCTTCTTCTAAATGTTCACTTCTAATATTTGCTATTGTATGTTGATGACAACCGAAACAAGTATACTCTTTGAAATCATTGGTTTTATGACAATTGGTGCAACTTACATTATGATTTTTATCCAGTTCAAAATACTTGGAATGATTGAATGTAGAAGGTTTCCATTTGTCTTTACTGTGACATGAAATGCAATTAGCTGATGAAATGCTGTGAATTTTATCTTTTGGAGATTGATGACAAGAAGCACAATTGTTTCTAGAATTTGCATCTATTGCATCATGATTAAAATTTGAAATTGCGGTCCAACTTCTTGTTGAATGACAACTCACGCACGAATTAGAAACTTGATTGTGAAGATTATTTTTGGGTTGTGAATGGCAACTGACGCACGAATTCCTGTCTTTTTCGGGCAGTAAAATATGGTCAAATTTATTCAATGCCAATCTCGAATTGAAACCTTTATGTTCTGAATGGCATGAAATACAATTTTGACTTTCAATTTTTTGATGAAATTGTGCTTTACTGCTTTTCATTCCGATTTCGGCAACTTTATGACATGAAATACACTTTTCATTTGGAGTTCCAGAAAATGGTTGGTGACAAGCCAAGCAGTTATTTTCAATTTTTGAGTGAGCTTGATACACATTTCCGGGCGCAATCATTACATGCGGATAGACGATCACGAATCCGATGATTACTAATGTTAAAACGATAAATATAGATGTTTTCATTAGTTAAAAAATAGTGCTGAAATTATGTGAATTATTGACAACAAACCAAGAAAAAACGTGATTGGCAAATGCACTTTCCTCCAATTTCTCATGCTATCCATTATAATAGCATCCAAAAAAACATCGCTCTTTATTTCTTCTGCAGATTCTCCTAGTTCTTTCATTTCTTTTTTTCGTTCTCTTAGCGTTTGATTGGCTCTAGCTAACAAATGTTTTCCTGTTAACCCACTGATTACATTAATCAGCAACATCAAAACAGCCAACCAAGGTAAAACAGCGTTAAAATGGATTCCTGCATGAACTAGTATCATTATTGAACCCGACAAAGCCAAATATTCGTGATAATCCAAGAGAATTTTGGGAGTACTGATTTTTATGATTTTTCGCTTATTCAATGAATATAAAAAAGAACATAAAATGGTTGCTGTTCCTAAATAGCCCAAATATCTTCCTACAAAAACAATGTCGAAGTAATGAAGAATCAGATCGACGAATAGTGCTCCTAAAATCAATGTTGAAAACCACAACACGAATGGAATCAAGTCTTTTGTTATTATACTTTGTTTCATAATTGAACTATTAATAACAAAAAACCCAAAATTGAAAAGTACTATTTAATTCAATTTTGGGTTATATTGTTTCATTAAATAGAGTTGTTAATCGTCATTCTCCGCTT
>CAIUWH010000047.1 GCA_903902795.1 uncultured Bacteroidota bacterium | reverse complement strand
TGACCATAGACGAAGCGGCAATGTTTGTTGGAATGCTTAAAAATCCATCTCTATATAATCCGTTACGCCGACTAGAAAAAGTACGTTTGCGAAGAAATACGGTTCTGGGTCAAATGGTTAGAAATGGTATTTTAGATCAGGCTACTAAAAATAAATTAGCTGGCAAACCCATCGTTTTACACTTTCACCCCGAAAGTCACAAAGAAGGAACAGCTACTTATTTTAGAGAATACCTTCGCGAATACATGAAAAATTGGGCTAAAGAAAATAAAAAACCTGACGGAAGTGATTGGGATATTTATAGTGATGGTTTAAAAATCTACACCACTATAGATTCAAAGATTCAGGAACATGCCGAAGAAGCGGTTCAGGCACACATGAAAAATTTACAGAAAGAATTCTTTGCACAACAAAAAGATAATAAGAACGCTCCGTTTTTAAAAATTACTCCGGAAGAAACCAGTAGAATCATGGATAAAGCTATGAAATCATCTGAGCGTTGGCGAATCATGAAGGAAGATGACAAATCAGAGGAAGAAATTATTGCCTCATTTGGGGTCAAAACAAAAATGAAAATCTTTTCATGGAAAGGCGAAATCGATACTTTGATGACACCTACGGATTCTATTAGATATTACAAACATTTTCTTCAAGCCGGGGTAATGTCAATGGAACCTAAAACTGGTCATATCAAGGCTTGGGTTGGTGGAATTGATTATAAATATTTTCAATACGACCACGTTGGACAAGGCGCACGACAAGTGGGCTCAACATTCAAGCCGTTTGTTTACGCAACAGCCATCGAACAATTAGGAATGTCTCCATGTGATTCGATCATCGATAGCCCATTTATGATTCATAAAGGAAGACACAATGTTACCGAAGATTGGGAACCCAAAAATTCGGACCGACAATACCGTGGAATGGTGACCTTAAGAAGAGCATTAGCCAATTCCATAAATACTGTTTCGGCGAAACTTATGGATAAAGTTGGTCCCGAAGCGGTAGTTGCCTTAACCAAAAAATTAGGTGTAAAATCAGATATTCCTGTACAACCATCTATTGCACTTGGTGCGGTGGAAATTACAGTAGAAGATATGGTTGCCGCTTACAGCACATTTGCTAATCAGGGTGTTTACATCAAACCACAATTTATCAGCCGAATTGAAGATAAAAATGGCGTAGTGCTTTATGAAACAGTTCCTGAATCGCATGATGTTTTGAATAAAGATATTGCTTATGCTGTAATTAAACTTCTCGAAGGTGTTACAGAAGAAGGTTCCGGAGTGCGTTTGCGTACACAAAGCGGTGGAAGTGGCGACAATCGCTGGACAGGCTATCCATACATGTTTACAAATCCAATTGCCGGAAAAACAGGAACATCCCAAAATCAATCTGATGGCTGGTTTATCGGAATGGTGCCCAATTTAGTTACCGGAGTTTGGGTGGGTTGCGAAGATCGTTCGGCTCGTTTCAAAGGAATCACCTATGGTCAGGGCGCAACAGCTGCTTTACCAATTTGGGGTTATATGATGAAAAAATGTTACAAAGATAAAGATTTGCTGATTTCAAAAGATCCGTTTGAAAGACCTGATAATTTATCTATAAAAGTTGATTGCTGGTCGCCAAGAAAAGTAGAAACCGACTCGACTGCACTTTCTCCTGAAGAAGAACAAAACACAGAAGAGTTTGGATTATAATAGTTGCCAATAAATCATGATTAACAAAAAAGTAAATTCCGTTCAAGAGGCACTTCAAGGCATTGAAGACAATATGACCATCATGCTTGGCGGCTTTGGTCTTTGCGGTATTCCAGAAAACAGTATTGCTGAATTAGTTAAAAAAGAAACCACCGGATTAACCTGCATTTCAAACAATGCCGGTGTCGATGATTTTGGACTTGGATTGCTTTTGCAAAAAAGACAAATTAAAAAAATGATTTCTTCCTATGTTGGAGAAAACGCTGAATTTGAACGCCAAATGCTTTCCGGAGAATTAGATGTAGAACTTACTCCGCAAGGAACATTAGCCGAAAAATGTCGAGCCGCTCAAGCCGGAATTCCTGCCTTTTTTACCCCTGCAGGTTACGGAACTGAAGTTGCAGAAGGAAAAGAAACGCGTGAATTCAACGGAAAAATGCACGTAATGGAATTAGCCTACAAAGCGGATTTCTCCATCGTAAAAGCATGGAAAGGCGACGAGGCCGGAAACCTGATTTTCAAAGGAACCGCCCGAAACTTTAACGCTTGTATGGCCGGTGCGGGAAAAATTACCATAGCTGAAGTAGAAGAATTATTACCCGTAGGTTCACTAGATCCAAATCAAATACACATTCCCGGAATATTGATACAACGTATCTTCAAAGGAGAAAAATTTGAAAAAAGAATTGAGCAACGAACAATTAGAAAAAGAGAATAGAACATAGAAAATAGAGAATAGATTTTACGCTTTTTC
>CAIUWH010000046.1 GCA_903902795.1 uncultured Bacteroidota bacterium | reverse complement strand
CGCGGCAATGGAGATAAGATTATTCAAGGCATATTAGTCGTTGGTCTTCTTTTAATGTTAACATTTGGAGGTAAGCAGTGAATGGTTTCCTAAAAGCACTGTGTTTAGCTGCGTTGTTGAAAATCCTATAAATAGAAATCTATGATGAAACTAAAATTAATGACAGTATTATTCCTTTTGGGAGTGAATAGTGCTGGTGCACAGTTTGTCTGGGGTATGTTCCCAAGTTATAAATGCCAAGAGAGCCGAGAAAATACCTCCAAGGTTAAATTGACCACAAACCGTTTAAACAATTTTCAAATTGTAATGGACGACTCCATTGACCTTACAGTAATTGGTTTCACTCGATCTAATCGATTTACATTCAAAAATGTCCCCGCAGGGGATCATCATTTTGTTGTATCAACGGATCGAAAGGGTTTTTACACTGAGCCGTTTAATCATTCCTTTTCTATACAGACGGAAGGCAATGGCGATACCTATTTGGTAAAGCTTCCGAAGCGAAAACTAAGAACAGCGGTTAAAGCGGTGATTGGTGTTACATCTGCTTCTTTTTTGGCCTGTTTTGTTGCGTTATTGTCGATGAGCGAATTCAAGTATTAAATCAGTGATTTTTACCCTCAGGGCTTGATTTTAATGGGGGTGACATGAGTTTGTAAAAATTTGTCACATTCGTGATGTAAAAATTGAATCAAATCCGGCTAAATCCAGTCTGGGATTGGGCTACCGAATGCGACTTAAAATCAGATTTGTGGTATGATTTATCATGTGGATTTTTGCGATTTTCCGTAAAATCAAAGGGGAACTTGGTTGGGTGTTGGTTATGCGGGCTTGACGTTTGGTAATCCTGAGAGCAAAGCAGGAACACCTCAGCTGAATGGCAAAGTAGAAAGATCGCACCCAGTAATAACAAGGCATTACGTACTGTCGCAAACAATTCAATTTTCCATGTGACAGACATAAATTAACTTTTGACTGGTTTTACTACTGTTGACAACTACCATTTATTTATTAGTTAGACCATCTCTATCTACAACTTCTTCAAATATTCTAGGGTCGCCAGCTCCAGATATTTTTATCTCTAAGAGTCCTTTTTCGATTGCTTCATTAATTGGCAATACAGTTGGCTTTTTATTCTTTTGCTCTTGCCCAAATGACAGAAGTGTTGACATAATCGCTATTAAGGTCAGAAGGAGTTTTAATTTTTGATTTTGTCTATTTTTCATTGTCGACTATTTTTTATGCTTACCGCTAACGGGTTGCAGATTTGCGATGTGGCGGATTTAGAAGCGATATCTTTCATTGAACCTAAAATGTTTATTAGAAGTAGAATGTTTCAATTATCACTAAACCCGCCATCTCCGCCAATGTGCTGTTATATGCTGGTTAGTTCACGGCATTCCATTCTTCAATTTTTATTTCTGAAGGACCGCAGTCTGAGGCTAAGACTTCAAGTGCATTTTCTGAAACACTGCTTATACAGACAGAACCATTTTCTGCGACTGATAAAAACATATACAATATAGTTCCATTAAAATTTACACTCTTTTTTTTCATCAAAGTTTGATTAACTGAATTGCATCGATTTTGCATAAATGTTTCAGCTTCTGAAAATGTAACTTTGGGATTTTTCGAATCCGATCTGCTACTTGTTTTATTGCTTGAACTATTACATTTAGCCTTTGTTGTAATATTATAATGATCATTAGACCATCCATTGCTAATTGCTGTTTGATTATCCGAACAGGCACCCGATAAATCATTCGTCTCAACTTTACATATTGCTCTATTATAAAATACAAAACCTTTATTAAATCCTTTTTCTATAGATTTATTATAATAATCTAAAGCTTTCTTGTAATCCTTTATCCCGCCTCTATAACAATTCGCAATATCATTATAATATTCAGCTCTTGATGGATTAATTTCAATAGCTTTTTCAAAATTTGCAACAGCATTCCAGCTACCTTCACCTTCATTTCTTACATACTCCCATGCTTTTCTAAAGTAAAAATCTTCAGATTGATTAATTACTATTTTTTCTCTTGCTTCTATTAACAACGGATGAGGTTCTGCTACTTCAATAGCATCACTTTCAATAGACCCACCACCGCAGCTTATCAAAACCGTTGAGGCTAAAAAGATTGCCCCAAAAATTGTCTTTACTTTTTTCATTTTTTTATTTTTAATTTTATTCCTACTCTAAAGGATTTTCGGAATACGCCCCGTTTTTTATAGTGGGTTCTGGACTCCACTTATAATACTCCCCAGTTGTTGGACCAAAAGGTTAGTGATACTAAGTCAATATTTTCAGCTGTATTATGCAGTATTTTTGTTTAAAGATTTGTAGTAAGCATCATTGGGTTTACGAGCAATGATTGTTTTTAGGGTGTGGTAGGGGCACTTTCATTATTACTCAAATATTTCAGTTAAAGAAACTGGCCCACTTTTTATACGATTTCCTTCTAATGTAAATTTCTGAGAAATAAAGCCTTTTCCCACATATTTACCATCACCTAAACTTTCAACATCGATTGTAGCGTTTACGGTGTTTGCCCCTAGCCATCCAGCTTTTACATTAACCTTGCTTCCATCTTCATTGAATGTCCAAGTTGTTTTGCTGCCAACAAAGTTTGTATGTTGGAACCTTCTGTTTGCTAGTACTTTGAGATTGTTATTATCCATTTTTACGATTTTAAATTTCCCTACTCATTTGGCTTTTCGGAATACGCCCCGTTTTTTTGTGGTTTCTGGTCTCCACATTTGTTTTCAATTTTACAGAATATTTTTCAAGAACTCTTAAAGTTGTCCATTGGTGGTTTTCTTGTATGTCTATTTGCGTCGTTCTTCAGAGTTTCGTAGACACCAAAGTTAAATATTTAATTTACACTTTAACACTTCATAGGGTGTTTTTCCTTTGAACGAGCCATGTGGCCGATTGAAGTTGTAAAACTGTTCCCATTCTTGTAGTTTTTCATTTAAATTAACGTCGTCTGTATAGGTGAGAAGTTGATAAAATTCTTTTTTATCAGTCAAGTG
>CAIUWH010000045.1 GCA_903902795.1 uncultured Bacteroidota bacterium | reverse complement strand
TGATTTTATGGAAGTATTCTTCACGCAATGCTTCAGTATCTTCAATTCCAGGAGCTAATGGTATTAAAAAAAAGGCGGATTCCATACCTTCAGGAGCAGTCGATGGATCTGTCAATGAAGGAAAATTAGCATAAAATAAAGGTTCTGCTGGCCACCTTGGGCTGTCATAAATATCTACAGCATGCTGATTAAAATCGGTGTCAAAGAACAAAGCGTGGTGCGAAATGTTTTCTATTTTTTTATTGAAACCCACATAGAACAATAAAGAAGAAGGCGCAAAAACACGACTATCCCAATATTTTTCAGAATAAGCGCGGTGTTGTTCCTCCAATAAAGTTTCTGTATGATGGTAATCGGCTCCACTTAAAACAACATCCGAATAGATGGTTTGACCATTGACTACAATTCCTTTAGCGGTTTTATTGTCAACGATAATTTTTTCAATAGCCGCATTAGTAACAAACGTAACTCCCAATTCGGTAGCTAAACTTTCCATACCGCGCACTACATCAAACATACCCGTTTTTGGATGCCAGGTTCCTAAACCGAAATCGGCATAATTCATAAAACTATAAAACGATGGTGTATCTGAAGGCTTAGCTCCTAAAAACAAAACCGGAAATTCCAAGATTTGAATCAATTTTTCGTTTTTGAATTTCTTGCGAACATCACGGCTTATGTTACTAAAAAACTGACCTACTTTTTTGGCAGTTTCCAAAGTAATTAATTCCAAAGGAGAAACTCCGGGACGGTACACCAAATCTTTAATTGCGATATCATAGTTGGATCGGGCCTCAGCCATAAACTGTTCTAAAATAGCACCACTCCCCTTTTCTACTGATTCAAAGGTGGCTATAATTTCAGGTAAATTATCGGCAATCGAAATGAATTCGTTGATCCCAAAATACACTCTATAGGCTGGAGACAACTTAATCAACTCATAATAATCTGTCGTTTTTTTACCAAAATCAGCAAAAAAACGATCAAACACATCGGGCATCCAATACCAGCTTGGCCCCATATCGAAAGTAAATCCATCGCTTTTTAATTGTCGGGCACGACCTCCTATGGTAGCATTCTTTTCATAAACCGTTACTTGATGGCCACTTTGAGCCAAATAACTAGCTGCCGCCAGAGAAGAAAATCCAGAACCTATTATTGTAATTGTTTTGGGTTGATTCATTTACTTATTATTTCTGTTTATTATTTAATAACCGATACTAAAGAATCTATGGAATTGAAAACCAACATACTTTTTGAAATAGTATTTGTTTCAATGTGTTCAACCATTCGTCCGATATACCATAATTGGGTAGTATTGTCTTCTAACTCCTGTTTCATTTTAGTAACATAATCGTTAATTGAGTCTTTGTCAGGTTGAACCGTAAGGTACGAAACAAAAACAATGGAGTCGAAATGTTTCTTCAAATCTTTCAAATTTTCTATCGGCATACTTTCGCCAAGATAAATCGTTTTGTAACCTTTGGAAAGAATTTCATAATTCAAATACATCAATCCCAATTCGTGAATTTCATTCATTGGCAAAGACAAAACAAAAACTTTATCTGTTTTTCTTGGTTTCAAGACCTGAAGCTGTTCTGTTTGTATCAGTAATTTTTGTTTAATTAAAAAGGTGATAAAATGCTCGTG
>CAIUWH010000044.1 GCA_903902795.1 uncultured Bacteroidota bacterium | reverse complement strand
CGCTCCAAAAAGAAACGGTCGTGCGTCACCATAAACAAGGTAATATTTTCTTTAGCAAAATAACTTTCCAACCATTCAATCATCTCTAAATCAAGGTGATTCGTAGGCTCATCCAAAATCAATAAATCGGGTCGATTGATCAAAATGATGGCCAACGACAAGCGTTTCTTTTGTCCACCCGACATGTTCTTCACCTTCAATTTGAAATCTTCCAACTTCAATTTGAACAGAATTTGTTTGAATTGCGTTTCAAAATCCCAAGCATTAAAACGATCCATATCGTCGAACGCTTTCTCGTAGGCATCGGTGTCATCCGGATTTTCCAATGCTTTTTCGTAACGCTCAATTACGTGCAGAATTTCGTTATCCGAAGCAAAAATGCTTTCTTCCACCGTCAATTCGTCTTGCAATTGCGGCACCTGCGATAAAAACGCCATTTTGATTTCCTTCCGGATTACAACTTGCCCCGTATCGGGTTCGTCTTCACCACATAAAATCTTCATGATACAGGTTTTTCCCGAACCATTTTTGGCGATAAAGGCAATTTTTTGGTCTTTGTTGATGCCAAACGAAAGGTCTTTGAACAAGGTGCGTTCACCGAATGATTTGGATATATTTTCTACTGAAAGGTAATTCATAAATTAATTTGAAAATTTGAAAATGAATCAATTTGAAAATTGATAGTCCGCAAAAGTACGTCATTGAGAGGAACGAAGCAATCTTTTCTTTTTTTGATTAGGAGCTTAATCCCGCTTTTCACTTCAATTTTTTTAGGATTTCCCCTTCGCAGGCTGCGGGGTAATCCTAAAAAAGATTTCCGCTTCAATCGGGGCTAGGGCAATAGTTTTCATAAGAGCTCTAGAATAAAATAGTCTAAAAATCTAATAATCTAACAATCTAATAATCTAACAATCCATTATATTTGCCTCATGCAACTATCCGTCATCATTCTCAACTACAACGTGCGCTATTTTTTAGAGCAGTGCGTCCTCAGCGTAGAAAAAGCACTGGAAGGAATTGACGGTGAGATTATTGTGATCGATAATGATTCGTCCGATGACAGTTGCGCCATGATGAAGCAGCGGTTTCCGCACATCAAACTCATCGAAAACAAAGAAAACACGGGCTTCCCAAAAGGAAATAATATTGGGGTTGCACAAGCAAAAGGCGACTATTTGTGTATTTTAAATCCCGATACCGTAGTCGCAGAAGACACGTTTATTACAATACTGAACACTAAAAACTGGTCACTGAACACCGGAATTATCGGTTGTAAATTAGTCGATGGAACCGGAAATTTTTTACCCGAATCCAAACGTGGCATTCCAACTCCATGGGTAGCCTTTACCAAGATTTTCGGATTGTATAAATTATCCAATGTATTCGGAAAATATTATGCGCAACATCTATCAGAAAATCAATCGGGTGAAGTAGAAATATTAGTCGGTGCTTTTATGGTGATGAAGCGCGAATTGTATCTTGAAATGGGCGGATTTGACGAAAATTGCTTCATGTATTCCGACGATATCGATCTGAGTTATATGGCGTTACAAAGAGGAAAAACCAACTATTATGTTCACGAAACTTCCGTAATTCATTATAAAGGTGAAAGTACGGTTAAAGACGGAACGTACATGAAACGGTTTCAGGAAGCGATGAATTTCTTTTATAAAAAACACTTCAAAGTCTCGGTATTTTTCTCAGCTTTTATGAAAATCGGAATTGTTGTTTTTTCGTTCCTAAAAATGTTTCAAGGCAAAAGTCAGCCAAAAAAAGTACCCGAAAAATATGTGTTTATTTCCGATAATGAAGTACTAAAGCAACGATTAGAGGCAAAGCTGCAAAAAGAAGTTCGGTTGGCTTCACTAGATTCAGAAATTGCAAAATCTTCCGAAATCATCCTTGATGCCAATTATGTTTCGTTTAAAGACATTATTTCATTCATCGAACAAAACAAAAACAAATCACATACGTTCAAAATCCTTCCGCCAAATAGCAATTTCATCATTGGCAGTAATTCGAGTAATGATAGAGGAGAGATAATTGTGTTGGATTAGTTAAAGTATTGTAAGAGTTTGAGATTGTAAGATTATAAGATTTTACGACTGTAGGATTGTACGATTTTGTGTTGAGATGATAAAAAATCTGTGATAATCTGTGTAATCAGTGGCCAAAAAAATTTAAGTTATTTCTCGGCTACAGCGTTAAAAAAAAATATAAAAATTAGTGAATTCGTGGTAAAACCTAAATACTTTTCCTAATTTTGCAAGCGAATTATAAAAACACAACTTTAGTTTAAAGATATGGCAAAGTTTGAATTAAAATTACCTAAAATGGGTGAAAGTGTTGCAGAAGCAACCATCACCAATTGGTTGAAAAACGTAGGTGAATCCATAGCTGCTGATGAAGCGGTATTGGAAATCGCAACCGACAAAGTAGACAGCGAAGTACCGAGTGAAGTTTCGGGAACTTTAGTCGAAGTTTTATTCCAAGTCAATGATGTCGTAAAAGTAGGTCAAACCATCGCCATTATCGAAACTGAAGGTGGCAACGTTGAAGCGCCAAAAGTAGCCGAAGTTGCTGCTCCAGCTGTTGCGGATGTTGAGAAAACAATAGAAGTTGCTAAAGAATCAGTTGCTCCAGCTGATTTCAGTACGTCTGATAAATTTTTCTCACCATTAGTAAAAAACATTGCTAAAGAAGAAGGCGTTTCGGTATCCGAATTGGAAACCATTGCCGGTTCCGGAAAAGACGGACGCGTAACTAAAGAAGATATATTAAAATTTGTCGCAAGTCGCAAGTCACAAGTCGCAAGTCCTGCACAAGTCGTTTCTCAACCGACAACCGACAACCGACAACCGACAACCGATAACCGACAACCGACAACTGACAACAATCAACCGTCAACCCAAGCCGTTCCCGTATCCGTAAACGGAGGCGACGAAATCATCGAAATGGATCGTATGCGCAAGCTGATTTCAGGTTACATGGTGGCATCCGTACAAACTTCTGCGCACGTGCAATCGTTCATCGAAGTCGACGTGACCAACATTGTAAAATGGAGGGAAAAAGTAAAAGTGGCATTCGAAAAACGTGAAGGCGAAAAATTGACGTTCACACCGATTATGATGGAAGCTGTGGCGAAAGCATTAAAAGATTTCCCTGGCATGAATATTTCGGTAGATGGCGATTTCATCATCAAAAAGAAAAACATCAACCTCGGAATGGCAGCTGCCTTACCCAACGGGAATTTGATTGTTCCTGTAATTAAAAATGCCGATCAGTTAAATTTGGTCGGAATGGCCAAAGCGGTAAACGATTTAGGAAACCGCGCCAAAGCTGGAAAACTAAAACCAGACGATACACAAGGCGGAACGTATACCGTGACGAATGTGGGAACGTTTGGATCCGTTTTCGGAACACCAATCATCAACCAACCGCAAGTCGGAATTTTAGCGTTAGGTGCAATTCGTAAAGTGCCTGCGGTAATCGAAACTCCAGAAGGTGATTTCATCGGAATCCGTCAGAAAATGTTCTTGTCTCATAGCTACGATCATCGTGTTGTAGATGGTGCGTTAGGTGGAAGTTTTGTCAAACGAGTAGCAGAGTACTTGGAAGCATTTGATGTAAATAGAGAATACTAAAAAATAAATATTTCAAACCCTTTCCACTTCGAAAGGGTTTTTTTATACTTGATTCTACTGTTGAAATTAATTTGATTTCACTGATATAAATGGCGCAAAGACGCAAAGCCGCAAAGAAAAAAACTTTGTGACTTTGCGCCTTTGCGAGCCAAAATTACTACACAATCATCTAATAAATATTCGAAATCAAAGTTGTAAAAATCAAAAACTTAGCTCGTCACGTACTTATTCTTATCTAATAAAATTACTTTAAAAGTTAAACTTTACCCATAAATCGATAAACAGTACATGCAAAATTTTATATTTGTCGCATAAATTTTACAAATGGAATTAAAACTCAACCGACCGATTTGCTTTTTCGACCTCGAAACTACCGGAATCGACGTTGCCAAAGATCGCATCGTCGAAATTTCGGTGTTTAAAGTCTATCCGAACGGTAATAAAGAAAGCAAAACGTGGTTAGTCAATCCAACCATTCCGATTCCGGCCTTTGCGACGGCTGTACACGGAATCACCAATGAAAAGGTAGCCAACGAACCGACTTTTGCAGCATTGGCCTCACAAATCCACAACATGATTAAAGATTCGGATTTGGCGGGTTTTAACTCCGATCGTTTTGATATTCCGCTTTTGGCCGAAGAATTACTCCGAGCTGAAGTCGATTTTGATATGAAAAACCGAGTTTCTGTGGATGTGCAAACCATCTTTCACAAAAAAGAAGAACGAACGTTAAGTGCGGCTTTAAAATTTTATTGTGGAAAAAGCCTTGAAAATGCGCATTCAGCCGAAGCCGACACAATGGCAACCTACGAAATTTTAAAAGCGCAGTTAGATCGTTACGAAGATTTGGATAATGATATGAAATCACTTTCTGAATTTACAACTCGTAAAAAATCAGTCGATTTTGCCGGATTTATAGCAATTAATGATAAAGGACAAGAGATTTTTACTTTTGGGAAAAATAAAGGACAACTGGTAGAAGAGGTTTTAGAAAAAGAGCCTGGTTATTATGGATGGATTCAAGGAGCGGATTTTCCTTTGTATACAAAAAAGGTTTTAACCGGAATTAAATTACGGAAATTAAATAATAAATTGTCATAAAAGTAGGGTAGATTAATTGTAACTTGTTTTAGTTCTCATGAAAATAATTTGCATTGGTAGAAATTACGTTAAACACATCCAGGAACTTCAAAATGAACGTCCTGATGAGCCTGTAGTTTTCTTAAAACCGGATTCTGCAATTTTGCTTAAACAACATCCGTTTGTGATTCCCGAATTTTCCGATGATATCCATCACGAAGTCGAAATTCTAGTAAAAATCAACAAAGTAGGGAAGTACATCGAACCCAAATTTGCCCATAATTATTACGACGAAATCGGATTGGGAATTGATTTTACCGCACGAGATTTACAAAATAAACTAAAAGAAAAAGGATTACCGTGGGAAAAAGCAAAAGCTTTTGACGGTTCAGCGGTAATTGGTGACTTTTTACCGAAAAAACTTTTTTCTTCACTAGAAAATATTAATTTTGAGTTAACAAAAAATAAAGAAATTGTTCAAAAAGGAAATACTAGCTTAATGTTGTGGAAAATAGACGAACTTATATCACACGTTTCGCAGTATTTCACGCTTAAAATTGGCGATATTATTTTTACCGGAACGCCTGAAGGTGTAGCCAAAGTAAATCCAAATGATGTCCTTGAAGGTTATATAGAAAACAAACTACTATTCAAAATACAAGTTAAATAAATGGCTTTACACTACAACCTCGCAAAAGTTTATGCATTATCAGACAATGATCCTGAATTTGTACTTCAAATCATTAATCTTTTTATTACCGAAATTCCAGATGATTTAAAACAGATTGATAACGGAATCAAAGAAAAAGACCATAAACTGGCGTATGCCTACGCACATAAAATTAAACCTACACTTGATTTACTCGGAATGACCGTCGCACATCAAGAAATTCTTGAAGTCGAAGCGTGGACCAAACGGGAAGGCAAAAAAAGCGAAATAGAAGCTACGTTCGAAAGCATTAAAAGCCAAGTGAAAGAGGCAATTAAAGAAATTAAAAAAGATTTTGAAGTGTAGCTCATCCAGCTATTCACTCCAACCTGCCTGCCGGCAGGCAGGTCCGGGCTAAAACTGTTTTCAATAGAACTTTTATCTAAAATTACCACATCAACGCAAATATGAAAGCAGCCATCGTAACCATCGGCGACGAAATTCTAATCGGGCAAATCATCGACACCAACTCGGGTTATATGGCCAAAGCATTGGATAGAATCGGAGTACAAACCCACGAAATGCTGTCCATTTCCGACGATAAGAGCCACATTTTACAAACCTTCGCTACGTTGCAAAACAAAGTCGATATTGTATTGATAACGGGTGGTTTAGGTCCGACCAAAGACGACATCACCAAAAAAACATTTTGTGCCTATTTTGATGATGAGTTGGTCGAAAATCAAGACGTTTTAGTTCATGTTAAAGAGCTTATTGAGGGCATTTTTAAACGTCCTATCACTCAGATGAATCGCGACCAAGCGCTTGTTCCATCTAAATGTGAAGTGTTGTTCAATAAAGTCGGAACAGCACCTGGCATGTGGATGAAAAAGGAAAATACAGTGTATATTTCACTCCCTGGAGTTCCGTATGAAATGAAGTACTTAATCGATGAGGTAATCATTCCAAAAATCGTAAAAGAATACGAGCGACCCTACATCATTCATAAAACTATTATGACCTACGGTCAAGGTGAAAGTTTAGTCGCTGAACGTATCGAAAACTGGGAAAACAACCTGCCCGAATTCATCAAATTAGCCTATTTGCCTGCGCCAGGAAGAGTGCGTTTACGCCTTACAGCACGAGGAAGAAACAAAGAGCTACTTGAAAAAAATATAGCCGAAAACGTTCACACGTTATCACAAATTATCAGCGATATTATTGTCGGATATGATGAAGATGAAACTATCGAGGTCGTGCTGGGAAAACAACTCATTCAACAACAAAAAACAATTGCTACAGCAGAAAGTTGCACAGGTGGAAAAATTGCCCAAGTGATTACATCAGTGAGCGGTTCATCAGCCTATTTCATGGGTAGTATTGTCAGTTACGCTACAGAAACCAAAATTAACGTACTCGGTGTTAGTCCTGAAACCATTCAAAAATTCTCAGTGGTAAGTGCAGAGGTCGCTCAAGAAATGGCAGTTTGTGTACAGCGACTGATGAAAACGGATTACGCCATCGCAACAACCGGAAATGCCGGACCAACAAAAGGCGACGCCGAGGCCGAAGTAGGTACGGTGTTTATTGCTTTAGCAACGCCAAAGGGAACAATTGTTGAAGAATTTAATTTTGGGCAACCCCGCGGAAAAGTCATCGATAGGACTGTAAATAAAGCACTTGAACTCCTGCAAAAAGAAATTTTAAAAAATCACTAATTTTTTTTGCTACAATGGTTTCTTTTTTGTTTCTTTGCACCCTGATTTTGAATAACGATAAAAGATAAGCATAATGTCAAGAGTTTGTGACCTTACAGGTAAAAGAGCGATGGTAGGAAATAATGTTTCTCACGCTATGAACAAAACTAAGAGAAAATTTTCTGTTAACTTAGTTAAAAAACGTTTCTATCTTGCAGAAGAAGACCGATGGATAACTCTTAGAGTAGCCGCGTCTACAATTAAAACAATCAATAAAAAAGGATTAGCCGCTGTATTGAAAGATGCAAAGTCTAACGGATTTATTTAATAATTCCCATCCATAAAATAAAAGCACAATGGCAAAGAAAGGAAATAGAATTCAAGTTATTTTAGAGTGTACAGAGCACAAAGAATCTGGTATGCCAGGAACTTCTCGTTACATCACAAACAAAAACAAAAAAAATACTCCAGACAGATTAGAGATTAAAAAATTTAATCCAATCTTAAAGAGAATGACTGTTCATAAAGAAATTAAATAATCAGAGATTTGAAACATCTCCAATGATTAGAGATTTGAAACATCTCAAAAAATCCTTACGAGATGAATTTTGAATTTTAATACACATTTAAATCATGGCAAAGAAAACCGTAGCAACCTTACAAACATCTTCTAAAAGATTAACCAAAGCAATTAAAATGGTTAAATCTCCTAAAACAGGTGCCTATACTTTTATGGAAAGCATTATGACTCCAGAAGAAGTAGATACATTTCTAAAAAAGAAATAATTCATTAAATACATTATAGCTAAGCTACTTTCATTCGGAAGTAGCTTTTTTATTTTTATATTTGCCTGTATAATTTTTAGGAGCACAACTTTTCTTTTTTTAGGTCACCTCGTCCCGCTTTTCGCTTTTGCGCGGCAACCGCTTCAATCGGGGCTAGAGTAGAAAAATTGTAATTCAAACGGCATTTTGGCTCCAACTTTTATAATAAAAATGGGTTGAGGTTTATAATGTATAGTTTTTTTTATTTTTTGCCACAGATTAAAAAGATTATAAGGATTTTTAAAAAGCGTAAAAAATCTGTGAAAATCTGTGCAAATCCGTGGCTAAAAAATTAAAGATTTAGTAAGCAAACCATACAATTCTATAACTATGAGTTTTTTTAAACGAATATTTTCATCCGAAAAGAAAGAACCCGTTCTTAACGAACAGGAAAAAGAAACCTTGGATAAAGGTCTCGAGAAATCAAAAACTAGTTTTTTCTCCAAACTCACCAAAGCCATCGCTGGAAAATCAAAAGTCGATGAGGAAGTGTTGGACAATTTAGAAGAAATTTTAGTTTCTTCTGACGTCGGAGTAAATACCACACTGAAAGTAATTAAACGCATCGAAGAGCGCGTAGCAAGCGACAAATATCTTGGGACCGACGAGTTGAATCAAATCCTTCGTGATGAAATAGCCGGATTATTATCTGAAACCAATACGGGCGAAGAAACTGAATTTTCAATTCCAGCTAACAAGAAGCCGTACGTCATTATGGTAGTTGGTGTAAACGGCGTGGGTAAGACTACCACCATAGGGAAATTAGCGCATCAGTTTAAAAAAGCAGGTTATAGTGTGGTCTTGGGTGCCGGCGATACCTTTCGTGCTGCAGCCATTGATCAATTGCAAATTTGGGCAGATCGTGTAGGTGTGCCGATTGTAAAACAACAAATGGGAAGCGATCCGGCATCGGTAGCTTTTGATACGTTACAAAGTGCGGTTTCACAAAATGCCGATATCGTCATCATTGATACCGCAGGTCGTTTACATAATAAGGTAGGTTTAATGAACGAACTTACCAAAGTGAAACGCGTCATGCAGAAAGTTGTAGAAGACGCACCACACGACGTTCTATTAGTGCTAGACGGCTCAACCGGACAAAATGCATTCGAACAAGCGACTCAGTTTACCGCTGCCACCGAAGTGTCGTGCTTGGCCGTTACCAAATTAGACGGAACAGCAAAAGGCGGCGTAGTAATTGGCATATCCGATCAGTTTCAAATTCCAGTTAAATACATCGGAGTAGGCGAAGGCATTGAAGATTTACAAGTGTTTAACAAATATGAATTTGTAGATTCGTTTTTCAAATAGTTCAGTACATCAACGGTTAATCAACCGAATAAATAGTATAAAGCATCACAATAGTGGTGCTTTTTTTTTGTAAAACCCGTAAAACTACTCGTGTCTGAGATTTTAAAATGGTATAATTTAGCCTTGTCCTAATAGGATGTACTTTTTAGTCAAGTAGTAGGAAGTGTAAATAAATGTCCAACCAAAACCAATGTTACCATGAAAACTCAGAAATTTCTAAAAAATGTAGTCATTTATGTTCTGTTCATCAGTTCAATTTTAATCGTGTATTCGTGCAAAGACGAAAAAATAAGTGAAGAAAGTGTAACCTATCTTTCTGTAAAGCAAATAACTCCGGTTAATTTCCCAACCGATTTGGGAATTGATGGATTCAAATTTCCAGAAGATTCTACAGCAATTTATGGCTGGCTTCAAAAGAAAGATACGGTAAGTATTACCAAACACGCATGGGGAATTTGGGCCGGGTTAACTTCACCATCTGGACAAGTTTTTGAAGGAGATTCTTTATTAGTGTATGAAACTTGGTTTGGTGTAGATGAATTATCTATCATGTCGGGTGCCGGAAATAAACAAGGCGGTTGCGACCAAATGAAAAAGAGTAAACAAACCTCTTTAAAAATTCCGAAACAGTTCGTTCACAGTCAGCTTTTCGCCAACAGAAATGCAGTGGTCGACACTACGTTTTCACTTTTTGAAACGGTTTCGTACAGTCCGCCTGCCGCTTGTTTCGCCACTTCAAATTTGATTTTCAATCAGTCTACCCTAGACGGTTACCAAGTAAAAGACGGCATCGGTAAAATACCTTCTTTTCCCAACGATGCGATTACCACAAAGCCGGTCTATTTTGCGGGTAAGCCCGACGCAAGTGGATTGATTCAAGTGCCCGTTTGGCCCGGAATTCCGAATCCGGCAAAAGTATATCCGAGTTCCGATTGGAAAACGTATGTGTATGCCGATACATCCAATAAACAACCCAAAAATAAACAGTTAGTTCCAGTTACTGTGACCAATCCAACGGCTGCACAAATTCAGGCAGCAACGTGTAATGTAAGCGATTTTATTAACTTTTCTGTAGATGCCGAAATGGCTACGTATATGAATCAGCATCTAGATAAGGGAAGTTCAAGCGGATTTGTCGATGGCGATTTAGCTTTGTTAGTGGCAATGCATGTAACTTCCAAAGAGATCAGTAATTGGACATGGCAAAGTTTCTTTTGGACTCCAAATCCCGATGCGCCATTGGCTCCGAGTTCAAAATTTGCAGCCAGTTTGCGTCCGAGTCAACTACAAGGCGCGGCTTCTCATTATGCCGTTACCACTACTTATGCAATGGTTTGGCCCAACCAACCGATTTCGGGTGGAACGAATACAGGTGTAACTCCAATTATTGGGTTTAACCCTTATTTGGAAGCCGGTTTACCAAAATTTAATAATACGAATGCATTGAATCAGGATTATCAATACGGAGTGCAAACTAATTGTATGACGTGTCATGCTTTGGCGACATCATCGTCAAGTTTGGGATATTCCGCTGATCAATATATTGACATGAAAGACGCACGATTTGTCAATCAAGTTCAATTGGATTTTGCATGGTCTATTCAGGGAAATATGAATCCCACAACAACGGCAACAACTAAAGAGAAAAAGAAAAAATAGTTGGTTAAAAGTAAAAAAGGAGGCCGTTACGCCTCCTTTTTTTATTGATATAATGCTTTAATTTTATACCACAAATCGTTATCAAAGCCGGACAGACCGAAGGTCGGATTATCTGGATTAGCAACTTCCCCCATTCTAATAATGACCATTTTCATGCTGGGAACCACATAGATTTTTTGATCATTTTTTCCTAACGCGCAATACATGTCGATAGGCGCATTTGGAATTAAAGTTCCGTTAAATTGAAATTGAATGCCTGGTAAACGGTAGGAGGACTTTCCGTTAAGCCACCACATGTAACCATAGGCTTGGTTTAAATCTTGAGAAGTAGTGGTAGCCTGATTCATATAATTTTCGTTGACAATAGTGGTTCCGTTCCATTTTCCTTTGTTCAAAACCATCAATCCAAAACGGGCCATATTGCGAGAGGTACTCCAATAAACACTGAGTCCGTCACCCGAATTAATCCAACTGCCACCCGTCATTCCAAGTCGGTCTCTTAATTTCGTATTGAAGTAACTCGACCACGATTGACCGCTCGCCTGAGCAACTACATCTTGCAATTTTACGTAAACATTGTGGTACGCCCATCGTGTTCCGGCATCAGCTACATATTGAAGATTTGCAGGAGAAACATCATCGCCTAAGGCATCATTCAATCCTGAATTCATCGATAATAAATTTTTACAAGTAATTAAATTTTCTTTGGCTAATGGTGCACTCGTCCAACCCGTTCCAAGATAGTCGGATACTTTATTGTTGATGTTGAGTAGGCCTTCGTCTTGGGCAATTCCGGTAACGGTTGTCGTTAATGTTTTTCCTGCGCTAGCCCAATACCAGGGCGTTGTGGCGGAATGTCCATTAAAATAATTTTCCATTACAATACGTCCATTGACTAAAACAATGAATGATTTGGAATTTTTTTCTTCTAAAAATGTCAGTAGTGGTTGCACTGCGCTTTGATTCCAACCCAAGTCGCTTATCGATTTGGTTTGCCAGGTTGTACTGCCATCATTCGGTGGAAAATACATTTGTTCCTCTGTAGGAGCATCATCCGAACTGCATCCCAACAAAAGAAAACTAACAAATAAAAGCACAAAATAGTTTTTCATAAATAGTAGGTTTTGAAATTAGACGATAAAAAACTCAAATGGTTTAATCAAAAATACATTTTTTATTCCATCAAAATAATTGTAATTTTATATTTTATTTGATGTATGAAAAAAGTAATTATAAGTAGTGTGTTTTTTTTAGTATTGGTTTCGTGTACCCCATCTTTGAACGATAAGGATTTATCAAAATTAAACGGATATTGGGAAATAGTTAAAGTGGAAATGCCTGGAGGTGAAACCAAAGATTACAAAGTGAATTCGACCATTGATTATTTTGAAATTGCCAATAAAAAGGGTTTTCGTCAGAAAGTAATGCCACAATTGAATGGTACTTATCTGACGAACAACTTAAAAGAAAATATTCAAATTTCAAACAATGACGGCGATTTCTACCTTAATTACAGTACCAATTTTGCTCAGTGGAAAGAAGAAATTATTGAGCTAAAAGATTCTGTTTTAGTGCTCAAAAACAAGCAAAATTTAGAGTATCATTATAAAAGACAAATTCCTTTTTCAGTAAAATAATAGTAAAAGTCAGTACCAGAAAATTCAACAACTATGGCCAAACGATTAGGTAATGAAGGTTCCATTTCGGAAGTGCTACAGCAATTTATCCAACACAATAAACTCGAGGCGGGAATGGATAAAATTGATGTAGAGCAGGCTTGGAAACGACTGATGGGAAATGGAGTGAACAATTATACAACGGATGTTATTTTAAAAGGAACGACCTTGTATGTGAAATTGTCTTCGGCTGTTTTACGGGAAGAGTTGAGTTACGGCAAACAAAAAATAATTGCAATGTTGAACGAAGAACTCCGAAAAGAAGTGGTTAAAGAGTTAGTGTTAAGATAATTTCGTCATAAAAGAAAAACCCATTCAAATAAATGAATGGGTTTTTTATTAAGTACATTGTAGTATCTTAATTACTTAACAATAATCTTTTTAGTGATTTGTTTTTGTCCATCGGTTACGTTTACTAAATACATTCCAGCTTCTACGTTATCCAATTGAATTGGTTGTTCAAATGAAGTTGCAGGACTGAAGCTTTGTTCCATAATAGAACGTCCTCTGATATCATAAACCGCCACTTTAATTGTTTCGCCAGAATCTGAATTCATACGAATAGTAAATTCACCATTATTCGGATTCGGGAAGATGGAGAAATCATTAAACTGATTTTCAGTAACCGAAAGACTACCATTTGCACAAATCTCCAAAGTAAATCCGGTAATAGAACCTCCGTCAAAATTAGCATCATCTGCAACTCTCAAAGTCCAGTTTCCTCCTGATAATTGTCCGTTAAGAGTACTTAAATTTCCTTCTGGTACGAATGAACCTGTAAATGGAGATGTTCCAGCAGTTATTAAGGTTGTAGCTTGTTGATCAAAAACAGTGTTTGTGAAGTTGTCGCCTTGGCCTCCATTATCCGTTGATAATTCTATGATTGTCCCTAATGGACTAATTAAAGATATATCTAAATCTTCATTCCAAGTATGGGTAATGTTTACCGTTACATTAACATCAGTAATGGTTAAATTAGGTCCTACGTTGATGATCGAATTATAAACACCAGTGGCTCCAGTTGCTGATATAGCAATAGGTAAGTCAGTAGCGCTGAATGAGGCGCAACTAATATTTGCAGTGGTAAAGCTGAATACGGCCGATGAAGTAGCTGTGGCACAATTATTAGAAGCGGTAACTCTCCAGAAATAGTCCGTATTAGTGCTTAAAGTTGCATTGTAATTTGAAACGGTTACAGTTCCAGAACTTACAACTGTGGCAAAACCAGGATCAGTTGCAATCTCAACAAAATAACTCTGCGCATTCGGATTCGAGTTCCAAGTCAGATTAACAGCTGCACTTACATTTGTAGCACCATTTGCTGGCGTAGTAAGTACAGCGGCAGCAATAGTTGAATTATAAACGTTTAAGGTTACTCCAACTGTTTTCACAATTGAACCAGAAGTACCAACCAAATTAAAGTTATACGTTCCAGGCGCTAAACTACCTGTATTGGAAACTATAGCTGTAACTGCAGTTCCATCAGTAACAGCTGTAGCTGGACTAAAAGCAATTGACGCTCCTGCTGGTAAGCCAGTTGCAGAGAAAGTTGTTGTTCCAGTGAACCCTAAAAAGGTGTTGTATGTAAAACTATAAGATGCAGTATTAGGTGCACAAACATTAACTGAAGTTACTGGAACATTCAATACAAATTCTGAACCTTGAATTGAGAAGTTAGTAGTATTAACAGCATAGAAAATATTGTTATTTCCTTCTACAATCAAACGAGCCGTCGTTGTATCACCACCAATTGCAGGTACGGTGATTGTTTGAGAACCGTCGTTAGGCACATTACTTGCCAATACGAATGGGAAAGTAGCTCCACCGTCGATAGATAGTAAAATATTTACCGTTGGTGTACTCACTGGAGCAATATCAGTTCCGGCGACATTCCAAGTAATTGTTTGAGTTGTGCCTACATTCCATAATACATTTGTATTTTGTGAAGTTACCGTAAACGGACCAGCAGTACCGTTTACAGTTACGGTCATCGTATCAAAACTACTTTGTGGAGTTTGTCCAGTTCCACCTGTTTCAGAACGGTCTCTTACTGTCAATGCAAAATTTAAAGTTCGAGCAACATTAGATACGGTTTCCCAAGAACTATTATTTGCAGTAACGGTTGGGTTAGTTTGCGTTAGCTGACCAGCCAAAACTCTAGAAAAAATAGGCATGTATCTATTTGGTGAAGTACTAGGTGGACGTGATCTCCAAGTTGGCCCAGTATGATTAGGTCCAAAGTTAGCATTAGTTGTACCACCGCTATTGATTTGTTCCCAACAATAAGTCAGAACATCACTTGGGTTTGCATCTGTCGCTGCGCCTTTTAGTATGAAAGCAGTTCCTCGCGGGATTGTAAAATTGACTCCTGCCTCAGCTACTGGAGCACTATTGGCAATAGGTGTGCTCGTCCAACATGTTCTGGTAACTAAATTATTTAAAATTTGATTGATACTATGATAATGCCAATATGGATCACTATGGTCCTGAACATCACTTGGACCAGTAATTCCTGCATAACCCATGATAGTAGTACCACTTCCAGGCTCAGAATTTACTCCTGCTCCTTCTGTGTTAAATGCAAAAGTATGATTCGCACCTAATTGATGACCGATTTCGTGAGGCACATAATCGATATCAAAGAAGTCAGTTAAATAAGGACCTCCATCATTGTCTAAGAAAGTATGCGCAGAAAAACCACTCCCTTTTTGACCGTTAACGCAAACACAACCGATGCACCCAGCATTACCATTGTTAGCGTCATAGTCAAATAAATGTCCAACATCGTAATTAGCTTCGCCAATTTGCGCAGTTAAAGTTGCTTGTAATTGTGTATTTAGATTTCCTGTGTAAGGATCTGATGCTGCAGTAGGGTAGATGATACTAGTGCCTGAGATTAATTGAAAAGTAACAGCCATATCTACCTCGAAAACTTCATTGACACGGTTTAATGTAGATACTACTTGAGCTAATGCGTCTGCTTGCGCGTTTCCATTACCTGCAATTCCGTCATTCCAGAAGTTAGTATATTCTCCTGTTGTAGAAATTGCAATTCTAAAGGTTCTCAAAATTTGATCATCTGCATCGAGGACACCTCTGTTGTTTGTCATTTCATTCTTAACCAATTCCTCAACAGTTGAGCACGAAAATTGTTTTACAAAATTCGCTCTGCTTTGAGCATTATAAGCGATGTATTGATTGTTTCCGTTTCTACTTAAAGGCACTAAATAGGTGTTGGGTTTATCAATGTGATTGATTAACGTTTGAACACCTTGTGGTGTAACCGAAAAACGAATTCGTGTTCCAGGATTGTCAACACTAAAACCAACGTATGTTTTGATATTTGGGAATTCAAGTGCTAATTCAGGAGATAAAACGGGAGCCTCGTAAACTCTGAATTGCTCTAGTTCTCCAGTTTCATTGGGGAAAGTAATAATAGTTTGCGTTCCATTTGCGGATGAGCCTCTTAAAGCAACTCCGTTTAGTTCCAATTTGAACGCTTCTAAGTTAAGTTGGTAGGTTTCGTAGTGGTCTTTGTTAAGACTACTTAAGCTGGTAGAGCGATCTAATTGCGAAGGAGTAATTTTTTGCCAATTCGATTTTTGGGCAAAAGAAAAACTCGACCATACAACTAAAACAAAAAGATGTAATAATTTTTTTTTTCATTGAAAATGTAGTTGTTAGTTTATATAAAGACCAAAAGTAGAAAAAAAAAAGGAAGGATGAAAATTTGAGTCAAAGTTAACAGTGTTAAAGTTAGTTGTAAGAGTGTTGTTAAACTATCAGTCAAATCAATAAAAAAAGCCTAAAGAAGATAAATCTTTAGGCTTGTAATTTATGGTGTATAATTTTTTCTACAGTTTAGAATTGCTCTCTTCCTGCAAAATGGAAAGCACTTTCAACAGCAGCGTTTTCATCAGAATCTGATCCGTGAACTGCATTTTCTCCGATTGAAGTAGCGTATTTTTTACGGATAGTTCCATCAGCGGCATCAGCAGGATTTGTTGCTCCAATCAATGTTCTGAATTCTTCTACCGCGTTTTCTTTTTCTAAGATTGCTGCAACGATTGGTCCGCGAGTCATGAACTCAACCAATTCTCCAAAGAATGGTCTTGCAGCATGAACTGCATAAAATGCTTGTGCATCAGCAATTGTTAATTGAGTCAATTTCAAAGAAACAATTTTGAAACCACCTTCGGTAATCATGTTTAAAATTCCACCAATATGTCCGTTTTCAACAGCATCTGGTTTAATCATTGTAAATGTTCTATTTGTAGCCATTTTAATTTATTTGTTTTTAATTCGGGTGCAAAAGTAGTGTTTCTTATCCGAAAAAGAAAATCAATTCTGAATAACTAAAAAAAAATACCCAAGAATTTCTCGAGTATTTCATGTAAAAAAAAGGAACGACTATTTTAGTTTTTTATCAATTTTAAAGTAGCAGATCCTGATAGCGTTTCTATTTTAGCAAAGTAAATACCTGTATTCAAATAGGTTCCTTGAACTTCAAACGAAGTTGATTGTGGATTCCCACTGTACATTGTTTTCCCCAAAACATCAAACAACTGAATAGATTCGATTGTTTCTTTGGAAGTGATTGTCCAATTCTGATTCGACGGATTCGGATACAATTTGAAATTAGTTGATGTAAATTCAGTCGTACTAAACAATTGATTAAATTGATACGCTCCAGTTGATTTATCAAAGAAAATAGTATATGTTCCGGCAGTTACAGGAATATCTGCTCCATTTTGAGTACCGGTTCCAACAGGAAAATCAAGAGAACCCCAATTGATATCCCAACTGTTATCTTTTCTAAACTTAACTAAACCATCGGTTAGAGTTAAATCACTAATAGTATACGTAAAACCATCAGTTGTAGTTAAATCGGTGTCGGGTACATTAAAGCCATTCAGCGCTGTTCCTAAAATACCCACACTTGGAAACGAAAAACTATAAGCACCGGTGGTTCGGTTGAATGTTACATAATATTCACCACCCGGAATAAATAATGAAGGTCCATTTGAAGTTGCTGTTCCCGTCGGAAAACTTGTGCTTCCCCAAACAATAGTCGAATTATCATCTTGTCTAAAATAGGCATTACCACTGCTGAAAGTAAATCCAGATAAAGTGTAGTTTACTCCGTCGTTGGTAGCCATATTGACATCGGGTCCGGCATATCCGTTTTGAGAGTCTACCGCTGGACCCCAAATTCCCACACTAGGAAAACCAACTAGCAAAATAAATGTGTACGTTCCATTGATGCGATTGAAGGTAATGTCATACGTTCCAGCAACTGTTTGAATATTTGGACCATTCTGTACTCCTGTTCCGTTGGGGAAATTTCCACCCCCAATTGATAGTCCAATCGGCGTCTTGTCTAAATTTTACACCGGTTGAAGGTCCAGTTGCAGTGGTCAAGACTACATTATTTAGCGTGTACGTAATGTTGTCGGAAGTAATCATGTTCGTATCAATAGTCCAACTTCCCGCTGGTCCGGTATCGCCAATAATCGATACCACCTGTGATGAAGCTGACAGGGAAAAAAGCACAAAAAGTAAAAATGTAAGTAGTTGTTTTTTCATAAGTTAGGATTTAAATTTAAACTAAATTATAAAAAAAAATCAAGCCAAAGCAAGTGCTTTACTGACGAAAACGTTGTAATGTTTATAAGTTACAATTTAATGATAGTGAAATCAGTACGTAATGGATCTAATTCATAACCCAACTTCGATATCAAGTCCGCTCCAAATGCTTCGTAAAATTCTGAAAAATTGACTTGTCGTTCTTGTAAACTTTGATTGGGAAAGAGTTCGTTTTGAAGAAGAGTAATTCGTTCCAATGTATCCGAGTGGACTCTTTTTTCAGCTTTTAAAAGTCTTTTTTCTAAATTTTCTAATCCTTTTATTTGTTTTGTTTCTTGTGCTTTTACGGCACCGAGAAAAGAAGTGTTCGTTTGATGAGCTATGGATTCTAATTTCTCAAATTGTTTTTTTAAGGCATCTTTTTGCTCTGAGAAATCAATGGTAAACTGAGAATATTCTTTGGTTTTTAAATTGATGAGATCATCTTGGTTTAAAAATAAGTCTGCCCACGTTAGTCCTAAATTAGCTGCTTTTTTCAATCGCTTTTCGGTAGCCAATACCACTGAATTTCTCAATAGTAAAATCGGAAATGGCACTTTGTTGTAATCGAAGTTTGATTTTAATTCTAACCAATAGGCAATCTCGCCGCCACCGCCTATGTAACACAAATTTGGTAGTATAACTTCTTGATAAAGTGGTCGTAAAATGACATTCGGACTGAATTTTTCAGGATGATTTTCCAAATCAGAAAGAAGTTCAGCTTCTGAAAATTCGGTTAAAGTAGTGTTTATTTTATAGCGGTTGTTGTCAAATAAAATGCGTTCTCTCGAATTATCTTCGATGTAAAACAGATTTATTTCCCTCGGGTTTACCTGAATTTTATAAGATTCTAATAACAAATTGCTTTCGGAAACTTTTTTGAACGAAGTTTGATGTAGCAATTCTTCTTTGGCATACGGAATGAACAGTTTTTTTAATTCTTTCGAATCGCCATCGATAATTACCAGTCCATCCTTTTTAAAAAGTTCATTCGCTAAAAAACGCGTTGCATCTGCTAAATTATCATGATTCAAATAACTATTCCTGAACAACTCTTTTAAATAATCAGCATTTTCACTACTTCCTAATTGGGATGAAAAGTGTTCAAAAACCTCTTGTAATCCGCTTGTTGAAAGTCGGCCGACAGGTCCGTTACTTTGCCTATTCCATTTAATTTTAGAATCCTTAAAGTTGAAGTAATTGATTTCTTCAAAATCGTGATCTTCAGTTGCCATCCAATATACAGGTACAAAATCATACGTTGGATAGGTACTTTTTAATTCTTTACACAAATTAATCGTGGAAACAATTTTATATAAAAAATAGAGTGGTCCGGTAAATAAATTTAACTGATGTCCCGTCGTAATGGTAAACGTATTAGGATGATTTAGGAGTTTAAGATTGTTTGAAGTGGTTTCAGAAATTTCAAAATTGATGTATTGTTTTTCCAATTCAGCAACCAAAATTGAACGCGATTCGTTTGAAAAGTGTGCCGCTTTTTCTTCGATTTGTGCTTTGAAATTTTCAAGCTTAGGAAAACGAAGGTATAACGGTTTAAGGTCTTGTTTTTCATCTAAATAATCTACAATTAATTTAGAGAAATAACCCGAATTTTGATACGTAATACAGTCGCTTGGCATGAATTATCTTTTTACGTCGAACAGTTCCATTTTAAACTGTTTCGGATGTAAAAATACTCAAAAATCAAATTCATTCTACACATTTGATTTCCCAAATAATAGTTAAAAACTGTAAGAGAAAAATATAAATTCCATTCTTATACATTTTGATTTGATATTTAAAGCGCAATTTTATTATTTTTGAGTTGAATCAATTTGAATATGGAAACTAATTTAGCAGAGAACTTTTGGAACCGAACATTACATAAAGGAGATACTTCTACCGTAATCAATTCCACTTGGGATGAAGAAGTTCAGTTTCTATATAAATTGGGCATCAGTATGGAGTCAGCACTGCAATTTTTGTATTCCAATCAACCTAAATTAGTTGATTTTGAAAAATGGATTGCTATAAATTCCATTCAAATCAGTGGTGATGAAAGTTGTAGTGATGATGTTTTTACAGTAGAAGAAATTCAATTTTGGAATGACAACGGTTATATTGTCCTAAAAAACGCAATTTCAAAAGAAGAGTGTGCACGCACTCGAACTGCGATTTGGGAGTTTTTAGGAAAAAGTCTAGAAGACGAAGAATCGTGGTATACGCAACATCTTGCACAAAGCGGCATGATGGTTCAGTTTTCCGATCATCCCACGCTCAACGCCAATCGAAATTCACCGCGCATTAAGAAAGCCTACGAACAATTGTATCAATCTTCAGATATCTACAAAACGATTGATAAAGTTAGTTTTAATCCGCCAATCACCAACAATTACTCATTTAAAGGAAGCGATTTACATTGGGATGTGAGTCTGCATTTGCCTATTCCATATCGTTTACAAGGATTAATTTACCTTTCGGATTGTACAGAAAATGAAGGTTGTTTTCATTGCGTTCCGGGTTTTCATCATCAAATTGAAACCTGGATGAATGCGTTGCCCAAAAATGTTAATCCAAGAGAATATGCTTTGCAAACATTACAGCCTATTCCGATTGTGGGAGCAGCGGGCGATTTAATTATTTGGAATCAAGCCTTGCCGCATTGCGCTACGGCAAATTATGGGAAAACTCCTCGCATGGTGCAGTATCTGACTTATTTTCCGGAGAAGTATACTGAATCAGAGATTTGGATTTAGTTTTTTAATGTACCTCAAAACTTACTAGTAATTTTCGCTTACTTTTGTAAAAATCATTTTCTTGAAAGAACTTCTTCTCATTACGCCACCATTTACCCAACTGAATACGCCCTATCCAGCGACTGCGTATATAAAAGGATTTCTGAATACCAAAGGAATTTCAGCTTTTCAAATGGATTTGGGAATCGAAGTGATTTTGGAGTTGTTTTCTAAAGATGGATTACGTCAAATTTTTGCCTCCAACCTCCAGCTTCCCACTTCCAACTCAGAAAGAATTAGTTCATTACAAAACGACTACATCAAAACTATCGATGCTGTAATGACTTTTCTGCAAGGGAAAAATCCGTCGTTGGCGCGTCAAATTTGTAGCGGAAATTTTCTGCCCGAAGCATCGCGTTTTGCCCAATTAGACGATATGGAATGGGCATTCGGAACGATGGGCATGCAAGACAAAGCCAAACATCTTGCTACATTATATTTAGAAGATTTGTCTGATTTTATAGTGGAATGTGTCGATGAAAATTTTGGTTTTAGTCGGTATGCCGAACGTCTCGGCAGAAGTGCGAATTCATTTGACAAATTGTATACTCATTTGAGCAATCAACCGACCTACATCGATCAAATCACACTCCGAATTCTACACCAAAAAATCGAAGCCGTTCAACCCAGATTAATCTGTTTTTCAGTTCCGTTTCCCGGAAATTTATACAGTGCTTTTCGTTGTGCTCAATTTATAAAAAAACATTTTCCGACTATAAAAATTGCAATGGGAGGCGGTTTTCCCAATACCGAATTGCGTGACTTAAAAGATGCACGTGTCTTCGAATTCTTCGATTTTATTACGTTAGACGATGGCGAACTTCCTATAGAATTACTCTACAATGAGGTCTGTCACACCGAGGGCAGTCGAGGTGCTTTGAAGGAAAAGAATCTTGAATTTAAACGAACATTGGTGCTTCAAAACAACGAGGTAACCTATATCAACAATGCCACTCAACCCGACTACAAGCAAAGTGAAGTCGGTACACCCGATTATTCCGATTTGTTATTGGACAAGTATATTTCAGTAATTGAAATAGCCAATCCAATGCACAGTTTGTGGAGCGACGGCCGGTGGAACAAACTCACCATGGCACACGGATGTTACTGGGGAAAATGTACGTTTTGCGATATTTCGTTGGATTACATTAAGTTATACGAACCCATAGCTGCCAAAACCTTGGTAGATCGCATGGAAACACTCATCGCTCAAACGGGTGAAAACGGATTCCATTTTGTAGACGAAGCCGCACCACCGACATTGATGCGCGAAGTAGCTTTGGAAATTATACGTAGGAAATTAGTGGTGAGTTGGTGGACAAACATTCGATTTGAAAAAAGCTTTACGGCCGATTTGTGTTTGTTGCTGAAAGCGTCGGGTTGTATTGCGGTTTCGGGTGGATTGGAAGTTGCTTCGGATCGATTATTGGAACTAATTCAAAAAGGAGTAACGGTCGAACAAGTTGCGCAAGTTGCAGCCAACTTCACCGAATCAGGAATTATGGTTCATGCGTATTTAATGTATGGCTATCCGACGCAAACGATTCAAGAAACCATTGATAGTTTGGAAATGGTGCGCCAATTATTTGAATTATGTGTGTTACAAAGTGGCTTTTGGCATCAATTTGCCATGACGGCACATTCACCTGTCGGGATGTTTCCCGATGAATTTGGTGTAATTCCAGAGCTAAAACCCATTACTTTTGCCAATAACGATATTGATTTTAAAGACAAAACCGGAATCAATCATGACCAATTCAGCTTCGGATTGAAAAAATCGTTGTTTAATTTTATGCACGGAATCGGATTCGATTTTCCCTTGCAAGAATGGTTTGATTTTAAAATTCCAAAGACTAAAATCCATCCCGATTTTATCGCCAATAGTTTATACGACGGAAAAGTAGACCGCATTAAATCGTCTGCAAAAATTGTTTGGATAGGAGGAAAGCCGATTACAAATTCTTTTAATACGTATAAAAAAGGAGTTACCTACGAAAAAATGAAGCTTACTTTTCACAATGCAACCGTTACTTTTGATGTGCTGTTGGATCAAGACAAAGGCGATTGGCTTTTAGCTATATTAGAAAAAATTGCGATTACGGAAAGCAATTCAATTCATTCATTATCCCAATTAAAGACCGATTTTGAAACCCACTTTGAAGATTTTGAATTGTTTTGGTATTCGAAATCCATTCTTAAATTACGTGAGAACGGATTATTGGTTTTTTAGGATACAAATTTCCGTAAAAAAAATTAAACCAAATGTATGATTTACACTTTTCAATTTCTACTCTGGAGCACATACTTTTTTACATTTTTTCTTGATTTTCAGCCGTTTTGTTTATTAATATTTAGAAGTAACTACCAGTTTTATTACTAAAGTTTTCGGACTTGATTCTTGCTAAACAGCTATTTTAAAAGTTAATCAATAACTAATTTACCAATTTTAATGATAATTATCAGATACGAAAACGATTTCTTTTCTTAATTTTACGTCCAATTAAAAATAAGCCTTATGAGTAACTCATACAAGTTGTCAGTTAACCAAACAACTACATTTGATTGGAATGAAAGTGATTTGAAAACGCTGGATGCTATTCAGTTAAATTCGAGTCAATTCCATGTTCTGGATAGCAATAAATCGTACAAGGTTGAAATTGTTTCTGCTGATTTTATTGCCAAAAAATATACCATTAAAGTCAATAACAACACCTATGAAGTAGCCATAGCAGATGCTCTAGATATCCTAATTCAAAGCATGGGAATTCAGCGCGGTAGAACTAAAGTAATCAATGCCATTAAAGCACCAATGCCCGGATTGATATTAGAAATAAGTGTTGAAGTTGGACAAGAAGTAAAAGAAAACGATCCTTTGTTGATTTTGGAAGCCATGAAAATGGAAAACAGCTTCCTTTCACCGCGAAACGGAACCATCAAGTCGATTGCAGTTCAAAAAGGAATGGCCGTTGATAAAGGACAATTATTAGTTGAATTTGAATAGCCGACGGTTTTAATCGTTGGAAAAATAAGCGGTGTTAACCGCAAGAAAAATAAGCGGTTTTAACCGCTAAAAAAAGAAATAGGTAATGATAAAAAAAATAACCAAAATATTAGTAGCGAATCGCGGCGAAATCGCCATTCGTGTGATGAAAACCGCCAAGAAAATGGGCATCAAAACAGTAGCAGTATATTCTACTGCCGATCGAAATGCATTACACGTTAAGTATGCAGACGAAGCCGTTTGGATTGGAGAAGCCGCTTCCAGTCAGTCGTATTTACGAGATGATAAAATTATTGAAGTCTCTAAAGAATTGGGTGTGGATGCAATTCATCCTGGTTATGGATTTTTAAGTGAAAATGCTGCTTTTGCCGAAGCGTGTGAAAAAAACAACATCATTTTCATCGGACCGAAATCGAAAGCCATCGAAATGATGGGAAGCAAACTCGCGGCCAAAGAAGCCGTAATGAAATATGACATCCCGATGGTTCCGGGTGTGGACCACGCAATCATTGATGTTGAGGAAGCTAAAAAAACTGCCAAAGTTGTTGGTTTCCCAATTTTAATTAAAGCTTCAGCTGGCGGTGGTGGAAAAGGAATGCGTATCGTAGAACGCGAAGAAGATTTTGAGTCGCAAATGGAACGAGCCATTTCGGAAGCAACCAATGCGTTTGGAGACGGTTCGGTTTTTATTGAAAAATACGTGACCAAACCACGTCACATCGAAATCCAAATTATGGCCGATAGTCACGGTAACATAGTGTACGTTTTTGAACGCGAATGCAGTATTCAACGTCGACACCAAAAAGTAGTGGAAGAAGCGCCTTCGTGTATTTTAACTCCGCATAAACGGAAAGAAATGGGCGAAGCTGCTGTAAAAGTAGCTCGTGCTTGCGATTATCTTGGAGCTGGAACAGTTGAGTTCTTGATGGATGCAGATCTTAATTTCTACTTCCTCGAAATGAATACACGTTTGCAAGTAGAACATCCAGTATCGGAAATGATTTCAGGCTTGGATTTGGTCGAATTGCAGATTCGCGTAGCTCGTGGTGAAGCGTTAGAAATCAAACAGGAAGATTTACAAATAAAAGGTCATGCTATGGAACTTCGTGTATATGCTGAGGATTCAATGAATGATTTCTTGCCCAATGTCGGATTTTTAAGCAAATACCAATTGCCTGAAGGCGAAGGCATCCGTGTGGATAATGGAATTGAAGAAGGAATGGATGTGCCGATTTATTACGATCCAATGCTGTCCAAATTAGTGACCTACGGAAAAACACGCGAAGAATCCATCGAATTGATGATTAAAGCCATCGACAATTATCATGTTGAAGGCGTGGCGACGACCTTACCATTCGGAAAATTTGTAATGGAACATGAAGCGTTTCGCTCGGGCGATTTCGACACAGGTTTTGTGAAAACGTATTACGATGCGCAAAAACTGAAATCATCTTTGGATAAAGAAGCTGAAATCGCTGCTTTAGTGGCTTTGCGGCAGTACGTTGAAGATAAGAAAATCGTGCGATTACCTGTTTAAATTAGAAAATAGAACAAAGAAAATAGAACAAAGAAAAAAGAACAAAGAAAAAAGACCACTGCGTTGCAAGAAGAAAGAAGAAAGACATAATAACACATTGCCTGTCTTGCAGTGTAACGGTCTTGCTTCTTTCAGCAAAGCGGTCTTTCTTCTAAAAAAAAATCATGGAAGACAAAATTAAAATATTACAAGATAAAATTACGCAAGCCAAATTAGGTGGAGGCGAAAAACGAATTGCGAAACAGCACGAAAAAAAGAAGTTAACTGCGCGCGAACGTGTCACTTACTTACTCGATGAAGGTTCTTTCGAAGAAATCGGTATGTTGGTTACCCACCGAACAACCGATTTTGGCATGGAAAAAGAAATTTATTATGGAGATGGAGTAATTACGGGTTACGGTACGATCAATGGCAGAGTAGTCTATATTTTTGCACAAGATTTCACCGTTTTTGGTGGCGCCTTGTCTGAAACTCACGCTGAAAAAATTTGCAAAGTAATGGATATGGCTTTGCGAAGTGGTGCGCCGATGATTGGTTTGAACGATTCGGGTGGTGCTCGTATTCAAGAAGGAGTTCGCTCTTTAGGTGGATATGCCGATATTTTTTACCGCAACGTACAATCGAGTGGCGTGATTCCGCAGATATCCGCGATTATGGGTCCGTGTGCCGGCGGTGCCGTATATTCGCCCGCCATGACCGATTTTACTATGATGGTCGAAGGCAACAGTTATATGTTTGTAACAGGACCGAATGTAGTAAAAACCGTTACAAATGAAGAAGTAACTTCGGAAGAATTAGGTGGTGCAAGTACCCATTCAACTAAATCTGGCGTTGCTCATATTACTTCGCCAAATGGAGTTGAATGTTTGGAAGACATCAAAGTACTATTGAGTTATTTACCTCAAAATAACCGCGAAACAACGCCAAAATTGGCCTACATTTTGGGCGATGAAGTGCGTGAAAAACTCGATTCGATTGTGCCTGATAATGCCAACAAGCCATACGATATGCACGACGTGATTGCCAATATTATTGATGAAGATTCGTTCTTTGAAATTCACAAAGATTTTGCTGAAAATATAGTTGTTGGTTTTGCACGTTTGGGTGGAAGAAGCATCGGAATTGTAGCCAACAATCCGAAGTATTTGGCGGGTTGTTTGGATGTGAAAAGTTCCATCAAAGGTGCACGATTTGTGCGTTTCTGTGATTGTTTTAATATTCCGTTATTGGTCTTGGAAGACGTACCCGGATTTTTACCCGGAACCGATCAAGAGTGGAACGGCATTATTGTTCACGGGGCCAAATTGTTGTACGCGTTCAGCGAAGCAACAGTTCCTCGTGTGACGGTTATTACAAGAAAAGCCTACGGTGGCGCTTACGACGTTATGAATTCTAAACACATTGGTGCCGATATGAATTTTGCATGGCCAAGTGCCGAAATTGCGGTTATGGGAGCCAAAGGCGCGTCGGAAATTATCTTTAAAAAGGAAATTAGTGAAGCAGCCGATCCCGCAGCAAAATTGTTGGAAAAAGAAGCCGAATATGCCGAGTTATTTGCTAATCCGTATACGGCGGCGCAGCGCGGATTCATCGATGAGGTAATCTTACCGCACGATACCCGGAGAAAATTACTCAAAGCATTCAGTATGCTCGAAAATAAAGTAGTCGATACACCGAAACGCAAACACGGGAATATTCCGTTGTAATATCCTAACAGGTTTCCCAAACCTGTTAGGTATCTTTCAGTTTGAAACTGGTTTTTTCCAAACCTGTATTAGGTGTTTTTTCAAATTGACACAAAAATAAAAAAGCAGAAACGTCATCACAACGTTCCTGCTTTTTTATGTTAGTAAAAAAAATAATTTACAAGTTTACCTATTTTTCTTTGACACTGCGGCTTCGCAGTAAATACTTACTTGATTCCAGTTGATCACATTCCATATTGCGGCCAGATAATCCGCGCGTTTGTTTTGGTATTTTAAATAATACGCGTGCTCCCATACGTCGATACCTAAAATTGGCGTTCCTTTATTTTCGGCAATGTCCATCAACGGATTGTCTTGATTGGCAGTCGAAGAAATGGCTAGTTTTCCATCTGGACTTACAGACAACCACGCCCAACCCGAACCAAATCGTGTGGCTGCCGCTGCGTTTAATTTTTCTTTTAAAACTTCCATAGAACCAAATGTTTCGTTGATTGCTTTTTCCAAATCAACCGATGGTTTGGTGTTTTTTTCTGGAGTTAAAATAGTCCAAAATAATTCGTGGTTGTAATGTCCGCCCGCATTGTTGCGAATAGCCGGACTCAATTTTGACACATTAGAAAAAATTTCGGTGATACTCATTTTTTCGGCTTCCGTGCCAACAATGGCCGCATTTAAGTTTTTGATATACGCGGCATGATGTCGGCTGTAATGGATTTCCATAGTTTGAGCATCGATGAACGGTTCCAAGGCAGAATACGCATATGGTAATGGTTTCTGGGTAAATTGTGCCGATACAGATGCGCTGAACACGAGTAATAAAAATAGAACTGAATTGTTTTTCATACTATAAAATTTAGATTGTAACAGAATAGGTAAAAGTTGAAAATAGGAGCGATGAATTCCCGCTTGTCATTCTTAACAAAGGTAGTGGTTTTTGCGTTGGAGTTGGAATCGGATTAACAGTTTCTTGAGATAGTTTTGTTTAAAATTGGAATTTTGTGTACGACGATTGCTCATTAGCCCGACCTGCCTGCCGGTAGGCTGGTTGCAGCAACTATCCTCGAAGAGATAGTGCGGAAAGCGGGAAAGCGGAAACCAAAAAAGCCCAAGCCATTCGCTTCAAACAATCTATTGAGAACCATTAGTTTAAAAGCTTTTAGTTTAATTTTAAGTTAAAAACTGGGTTAAAAAGGGCAATTTTTGGTAACTTGCGGCACTTTTTAGACCGATTTAGGTCGGTATAATCCCATTGTAATGAAGTTGTTTTGTAAGTATTTTATCGTTTTGCTGTTGTTGTCTTGTAGTACTGCTTTCGCTCAGAAAGTGATAAAGCATAAGGTGAAATCGGGTGAATCAATTTATTCAATTGCTAGAAAATACGATGTGACAGACGACGACATTTATGAATTGAATCCGAGGCTAAAAGGAAAAGTTTTGGGCTTAAAAACAATTGTTGAGATTCCGAATAAAAAATACAAAGAAGAAGAGACGAAGCCTAAGGAAAAGAAAAAAGAAGAAGTTGTGATCGTTCCCGCTTTGTCTGACTCTAATGAACCTTATAGTATACACACTGTTAGTTCTAAAGAAACCTTGTATAGTTTGTCGAAGCAATACGGTATTTCTATGGAAGCGATTTGTGAGCTGAATCCAGAATTGAAAACCGGAAATTTAAAAAAAGGGGCCAAGTTGAAGTTTCCCAATACGATTAAAATAGTTGACTCTAACGGTCAAATAAAAGCACCAAAATCAGTTGAAATCCCCGTTACTTATGAGCCAGCGGTTGCAGCTGCAGATGTTATCCACAAAGTACAACCCAAAGAGACCTTGTATCGCCTTTCAAAAAAGTATGGCGTTTCGGTGAGCGAATTACAACGGTTGAATCCGACACTGCCCTCGGGCTTTCCAGTAGGTTTTGATTTGGTGGTGAAAAAAGGTGCCAATCAAGTTGTGGAAACGCCAAAACAAACAGAAGATACGCCAATAAAAGTTGTTCAAGTAGAGCCACTGTCGACGGATAACATGAACAAGGCCGATTTTTTGATTGCCAAAGCATCGCAACACATAGGTACACGTTACCGTAGTGGAGGAAGTTCGACTGGAGGTTTTGATTGCTCGGGTTTGATGATTGCTACCTTTAAAGAAATTGAAATGAGTTTACCACGCACATCTGGCGAGCAATCTAATGTGGGAATAACTATCGATAAATCGCAGGCCCAAAAAGGAGATTTGATTTTTTTTACAACAAATGGTCGAGGAAACATCAATCACGTTGGTATGATAACCGAAATTCTAGATGATGAAATAAAGTTCATTCACTCCTCAATTCAGGCAGGTGTTATTATTTCTTCCACTAAGGAGGCATATTATGCCAAACGCTTTGTAAAAGTCAATCGTGTATTAGTGGAGTAATTATTGCACGTTGAATTTGAATCCGATTCCGTGCAGGTTTTCAATCGAAATTCCTGGTTCATTCGCAAGAATTTTTCGCAAGCGCGAAATAAAAACATCCAGACTTCTTCCCATAAAATAATCATCGTTGCCCCAAAGTAATTTGAGTATTTCTTCGCGTTTCATTACAACATTTTTATTGTCGAGAAATAATTTCAGCAATTCAGCCTCGCGTTGCGTGAGACTTATTTTTTCACTATCGGTATATACTAAGTAATTTTTATGGTCGAATTGGTATTTTCCAATGGTATACTGACTTTTATCTGTCGCCACGCTTTTCTGTGAGCGCTTTAAGAAGATTTCAATTTTAAGCAGCAATTCTTCAATGCTGAAGGGTTTCACCAAATAATCATCGGCACCGATTCGCAATCCTCTAATCCGATCTTCTTTTAATGTTTTGGCGGATAGAAAAATGATTGGCACGTCGGAATTGAGTTGACGTACTTTTTCGGCCAAATCAAATCCGTCCATTTTTGGCATCATGATGTCAAAAATGCACAAATCAAATGGTTCTTTTTTAAATATTTCCAAACACAATTCACCATCAGAACAATGCGTCACATCGTACTGATTTTCCAAGTTGTCTTTGGTTAGAAAGGCAAGCGTTTCATCGTCTTCGGCGTACAGAATTTTATATTTTATCATTCAGGCTGAATTTAGTTCAGTAGGTTATTTCGGTTTCTATGTGTTTCAATTAAAATTAAATCGGAATAGCAATCGAAATCGTAATTCCTTTTTCAGCATTACTGGTAGCCGCAATTTTCCAGTTGTGTTCCGTACAAATCTTCTTGACGTAGTACAAACCAAGTCCGAAGCCATTTACTTCATTGCTTTTAATACTAGGAATGCGGTAAAATTTGTCAAATATAAAGTTTAAATTTTTAGTTGCAATGCCAATTCCGTTGTCGGTGAAACTCAATGTCATTTGATTCTTTTCTTTGGCAATGGAAATTGTGATTTCTGGATTGTCATCGCAGTATTTTACTGAATTGTCAAGTAAATTATAGATGATATTGGTAAAGTGAAATTCGTCTGCTTGAATGGTATAGTCGCGTTCTGCTTGAATGGTTACCTTGCTATTTGGATTGCGCAGCTGAATGCTCTCGATGACTTCCTTGAGTATAGGAGTAATGGATACTTCGGTCAATGTCATTTTCATCGGAGCATTATCCGATTTGGCAATATTCAAAATTTGCTCAATATGACTATTTAGTTTTTTACTCTGACTGATAATGATTTCGGTATATTTTTCTAGCTTGTTATCTTTTTGAATCACGTCTTGTTTGTTCAAATACGTCGAGGCGAGTAGGATGGAAGACAAGGGTGTTTTGAATTCGTGCGTCATGTTATTGATGAAATCGCGTTGGAGTTCGGAGTATTTTTTTTGTTGTATGATGGTGTAAATAGAATATACGTAAATTACTAAAATGATTAGCAATGCCAAGGACAGCAAAAACCAAAAACGAAGGGAACTCAGCAAATATGAGGTTTCATTTGGGAATCGCACAGCGAAATAGTACACTAAATTTTCGTGTTTAGGAAAATTAATTTGCTTTTGATTTTCGCTCTTGTTGGTCACAGAAATATAATTTCCATATACCATTTCATCGCTTTCGCAATTGTACATAGCATATTCGTAGTCGGTATTGATGTTGAATTTTGCGAATTCAGTTTTTAAGTAATATTCTAAAATATCGGGTTGAAAATCATTTTCTACATTGACAATATAATAGTCGTTTGATACTTTTTTGATTGGATTGTTCACAGGTAATTCACTGTTGGAACTTTTATAGAGTTTTTTCACTACCTCCAAAAGTGCGACGTGCGTCTTTTGAGAGAACTTCTGCTCTTCAACGGTAAAGGCTTCGCGAGTCCAAAGCAATTGCGCAATCAGTATACCGATGGTTGCTACAAGTCCGAGTACAATAATTATGTTGAGATTTTTGGTATTCAAAGGTGTTCTTTTATGGGATAAACGTACATCATATTACTTCAAAAATACTTAAAATATCTTGTATATAGAGCTATTAACAAGTCGTTAACAAACATTTAAAATCACTTAACAACGCCCTTATTACAATCCATTTATATTTGTCATGTTGAATTTGATTAATCGTTCAAGTTCACATAAAATCAAATTAACTAAATATAAAATAAAAGTATGAAAGCAATTAAAATTTCAATGTTGGCATTAACGTTAGGATTAATGTCTTTTACAGGAACTCCAGTGAAAAATGACGGAGCAGTTAAAGTAGCAGTAGCGGGTGGTATTGTTTGGAAATCAGAGTCAATTGATGTAGGTCAAATTCCACAAGGAACTCCAAAAACAATTGAGTATGAATTTAAAAATAACACCGATAAAGCAGTTTTAATTACAAATGTAAAACCTGCTTGTGGTTGCACGGCTGCAGACTATACTAAAGAGCCAATTGCTCCAGGAAAAACAGGATATGTAAAAGCTACTTATAATGCTGCTGCTGTTGGAGCTTTCACTAAGTCAGTTACCGTAACAACTAATGCTGAAGAAACGCCAAAAACATTGACTTTCAAAGGTACAGTTGTAGAAAAAGCATAAATCAATAAAAGGTTGGTTAACTTAAAAACTCCTAGTCATTTTGATTAGGAGTTTTTTTTATTAGTCTTTTTTCTTCTTTTTCTTTTTGGATGAAGAGGCATTCTCTAGTTTATCTTTTTTGAGCTGCTCATATTTTTCCTTCTGCTCTTTATTAAATAGTTCGATAATTTTTATTTCGGTGCTTTCGTTTAGCGACTTCAGCAGTGCAATTTTACTTTCCTCTGTAATTTCTTTTTTCATAATGATTCCCTGTTTTTTCATGTTATCATCATAAATCTGTTTGATAGCAACTTGTTGCAGCGCATCTAGATTCAAATCGACTGTTAAGCGAGACATTAATTTTTCTAAATTTTCTTTCCGAGCTTTTTCCATTTCTTCTTTGTCACGCTCCGGATTATTTGGGATGGGCTGTTGGTTGTTTGGTGTCATCCTATTATTACCCATTTGCCCCATTTGTCCCATCTGTGAAAAAGCATTTACAGAAAATAAAAAGGACATTGCAAATACAATTTTTATATTTCTCATAATTGAACTATTAATTTAATTAGAATTAGTTAGTGGTTCACCATATAAATCGAATTCGGTGGCATCGATAATTGTAATAGACGCAAAATCGCCTGTTTTTAAGTAAAATTTTGTAGCATCAATCAGTACTTCGTTATCAACATCTGGACTATCAAATTCGGTTCTTCCAACAAAATATTGACCTTCTTTTCGATCGATTACGCACTTGAATGTTTTACCAATTTTTGTCTGATTTAAATCCCAAGAAATCTGCGATTGCAATTCCATTATTTCGGTAACACGTGCTTGCTTAACTTCTTCGGGAACGTCGTCAATTAAATCGAATGCCGTGGTATTTTCTTCATGTGAATAGGTAAAGCAGCCCAAACGATCAAATTGCATTTCTTGCACCCAATTCTTCAAGATGTCAAAATCTTCTTGAGTTTCACCTGGAAAACCGACAATCAATGTAGTTCGTATGGCCATTCCTGGAACAGCTGCTCTGAAATCTTTCAGCAATCGGGTGGTTTTCTCGTAGGTTGTTCCGCGTTTCATTGCTTTCAATATACGATCCGAAATATGCTGTAGCGGAATATCAATGTAATTGCAGATTTTAGGTTCGCGTTGCATCAACTCCAAAACATCCATTGGAAATCCGGTTGGAAATGCATAATGTAGGCGTATCCATTCGATTCCATCAACCTTGACTAACGCTTCTAATAGCTCAGCAAGATTTCTTTTTTTATAAATATCCAACCCGTAATAAGTCAGATCTTGCGCAATCAAAATCAGTTCTTTGACACCATTTTTGGCAAGTCCTTCTGCTTCTTTGATCAATTTTTCGATGGGTTGCGAAACGTGTTTTCCACGCATCAAGGGAATGGCGCAAAAGCTGCATGGTCGGTCGCATCCTTCTGCAATTTTTAGATAAGCATAATTTTTTGGAGTTGTAGTTAAGCGTTCTCCTAGTAACTCATGCTTGTAATCGGCGCCGAGTGCTTTGAGTAACAACGGTAATTCGGTTGTTCCAAAATATTGGTCCACATTCGGAATTTCTTTTTCTAAATCAGGTCGGTATCGTTCGGATAAGCATCCGGTAACAAAAACCTTATCTACAATTCCGCGCTCTTTTTTATCGGCATATTCCAGAATGGTATTCACTGATTCAGCTTTGGCGTTATCGATAAATCCGCAAGTATTTATTACTACAATATTGCCTTCCTGTTCATGCACAACATCTTTTCCGCTTGCTTTCAATTGTCCCATCAAAACTTCACTATCATAAGTGTTTTTAGAACAGCCTAAAGTGATTACGTTGATGGTATTTTTCTTTACCGATTTGGTTCTCATAGAGTTATATAAAATTGGAGTGCAAAATTACGATATTTAATCGGATTTTATTTGAGATTCTTTTCAATTGTTTCAAGTAGTTTTTTTGTAGCAGATGGCTTTCGCATTTTTGTAATCCGTGTTCCTGCCATCCACTGTATTTTTTTCTGCGAAAAAAGATGCCGTTCCTGTCAGGGCTAGTCGGTCAGCATTAGGCAAAAAAAAACCATTCACACGATCGGATGGCTTTTTTAATGATATTGAGTACTACAATTCAAACAATAAAGAAACGGCAACACTATGGTTTTTAGTATTCACCGAAGAATAATCAGTAAATCCTTGATTGAAAAATTGTTGTCTATAAAAACGTTGTGCATACGAATACGAAGCATCGAGTTTGGTTCTACCAAAGTTATAACCTATTCCGCCTGAATATCCAGTTAAATCACCAATGGTTTGACCATTTTTATACGGACTTTCCTCAAAACGGTATCCGCCACGTAAACTGAATTTCTGAATTTTATATTCACCTCCAACGCGGTATTCTGCTGCATTTCTTAACGTGTTTGAAATCACCGCATTTTGATCAGCAAAATTACGATTAGGACCAAGACTTATATCACCGTGGTTTCTTAAGATGTAGTCAAAACTAATCAATCCTTTTTTACCAGCGACATAGGCCAAACTTCCCGTAAAATTACCAGCGGTTCGCACCCTATAAGGTTCATATATCAAGGTGATATTAGGGTCAACAAAGTCGGGTGCTAGGACTTCATTCACGTTACCACTAACTGCAGTTAATCGTTGATTCGTTTCATCAGTTAATCGATACCATGTTGGCGATTGATATGCCAATCCAATTCGAATTTCTTTTGTAGGTTTGATGATTGTACCAACTTGTAAGGATAGTCCGGAACCATACGTGTACAAATCATTTGAAAAACGCAATTGTTCCACGTTATAGGTAGTTGTCGTATTGTTAAAATCATTTCTTTCGTAAAAACTAGTCGATTGTCTGTAATCCACAAAATGAGTATTTACATTCAATCCAACGGAAAAAATATCTTTATACTTTACGGCTCCATTTAAAGTAAGCTTCCCATTAAATCCATTAGTTACGTATTCGTTTTGTTGGAAGTAATTTACTCCGTTTGGAACATTTGAGAGGTAAACAGTGTTCGAAGGAGTATCAGTAATAGGATCAATAACAAATCCTTGATAACCTAAAAATGCTTGTTGCTCGGCAAAATTAAGGTCTTCAAAAAAGAAGTTTTGCAAAACATCTTGTCTTATTCCGTTGGCATAACTTAAAAAATAGTTGCCTAATGAGTTGCTGCCTATTCCTTGAGAAAAAACAGAATTGTCGAAATTGTTCACATTTTCATAGTTTACACCTATGGCAATTTTGGACCAATCACTTTTTTCTGTACTTTCAAATACAAAGACAGCTCCTGCTTGATTGATGTCTAAACTACTTTCAATTTGTGAACTTTTAGTTCCAAAATAATTTGCCTTATTATTCACATTAAAACTGCGCACCGTAAACCCCGCTTGATTATTTAAGAAAACGGTTGAACCAGCAGGATTTAAATTGAATGCAGAAAAGTCTCCACCTAAGGCGCCAAATGCACCGCTCATGGCAGTAAATCGGGCCGTACCGGTTAGGTCATTTTGAGAAAAACGCAAGGCATCAGTAATGTTCTGCCCAATAATTAAAGACGAGCTTAATAGAGATACAAATAATATATACTTTTTCATAGAATTTTATTTTGAATTATCTTCTTCCACCACCGCCGCCAGATCTTCCTCCGCCTCCGCCACTGCTTCCGCCTCCGCTATACCCGCCAGATCTTCCGCCACCCGAACTTGATGGGCTAGGAGAGTAGGAACGAGGTGTATCACTATATGATCGTGTTGTAGTGTTTGATCGTGTGGTGTTAGTTCGAGTTCCGCCGTCGCTGTTTTGAGGTCTTGTACTGCTGGTATTTGTTCGGGTTCCACTAGTATTAGATCGAGTTCCGCTTGGAGTAGTTGCTCTAGTTCCGGAAGTATTATTTCGTGTGTTTGAGGTGGAAAAACTTCTTGGATTTGTTGCATTTCGAGATCCGTTAAAACGAGAATCTCTATTAACGGTAGCAGTCCTTCCAGGTCCAGCAGGGAAATAATTTCTTCCACCTCTTGGACCATTTACGAATGCATAGTGATTGCCGTAGAAGCCGTTGTTCCAGCCGCCCCAACCCCAGTTGTTCCAGCCGCCACCCCAACCCCAGTTGTTCCAGCCGCCGCCCCAACCCCAGTTGTTCCAGCCGAGACCCCAACCCCAGTTGTTCCAGCCGCCGCCCCAACCCCAGTTGTTCCAGCCACCCCAGCCCCAACTATTGTCGTATACGTTTATAACCACTGATTCTGTTGAATTGGATCCCCAACCTGAATAGCTTCTATTTTGATTTTCGGTAGTGTTTTCAATACTGTCATTTGTTTTATAATTCTCAACTTCGGTGAATAAGTCTTGATTTTCCAGATTTAAAGCAGCGAAATAATCTTGGTATTTTTCGTTGTTTTTACGGTCCTCATCAACAGTTTTTTTCGGAGTTTCGCTTAAATATACTCCGTCGTTGTCATAATAGGACTTGTTTTGGTAGGTTGTTCCACAAGAAGTTAACACCAATGCCAATAATCCAAATACGCCGTAAATGGAAAATTTTCTACTACAAAAATCATTTGTTTTCATAACTATAGCTTTTTTTATTGTTGGTCAATACAAAAATAGTTAGTTTTGCCGAACTATTTAGTTAAAATAAGTTAAACAATTTTTGTGCCAAACTATTCATTATGAGTAAGAACTTAACAACGAGAGCAGAAGATTATTCCAAGTGGTATAACGAACTTGTAGTCAAAGCCGATTTGGCTGAGAATTCAGGTGTTCGAGGCTGTATGGTTATTAAGCCATATGGTTATGCTATATGGGAAAAAATGCAAGCAGAATTAGACAGAATGTTTAAAGAAACGGGTCATAGTAATGCTTACTTTCCGCTTTTTGTACCTAAAAGCATGTTTGAAGCTGAAGAAAAAAATGCAGAAGGATTTGCTAAAGAATGTGCCATTGTTACTCATTATCGTTTAAAGAATGATCCTGATAAACCAGGTAAATTAATGGTTGATCCAAATGCTAAACTGGAAGAGGAACTAATTGTTCGACCTACTAGCGAGGCGATTATTTGGTCTACTTATAAAACATGGATTCAATCCTACCGAGATTTGCCATTGCTTATTAATCAATGGGCCAATGTAGTTAGATGGGAAATGAGAACCCGCTTGTTTTTGAGAACGGCTGAATTTTTATGGCAAGAAGGACATACAGCTCATGCTACTAAATTAGAAGCTATCGAAGAATCTGAAAAAATGATGAATGTATATGCCGATTTTGCCGAAAATTTCATGGCTATTCCTGTTATTAAAGGATTGAAGACCGAGACTGAGCGTTTTGCAGGTGCAGAAGAAACCTATTGTATTGAAGCATTAATGCAAGACGGCAGAGCGTTACAAGCTGGTACATCTCATTTCTTGGGACAGAATTTTGCTAAAGCTTTTGATGTTAAATTTGCGAATCAGGAAGGAAAACAGGAATACGTTTGGGGTGCTTCATGGGGAGTTTCAACTCGTTTAATGGGTGCTTTGGTAATGACACATTCGGATGACAACGGATTGGTACTGCCGCCAAATTTAGCTCCTATTCAAGTTGTTATTGTTCCGATATATAAAACTGAAGAAGAACTAGAAGCTATTACAAATGTTGCAACTGAGTTGGTATCCGAATTTAAGAAAATGGGTATTTCTATTAAATTTGATCAACGTACCACTCAGAAACCCGGATTCAAATTTGCCGAGTGGGAACTAAAAGGTGTACCAGTTCGAATAGCTATTGGTCCGAAAGATTTGGAAAACGGAACGTTTGAGATTGCTAGAAGAGATCTTTTAACAAAAGAAACTAAACCTAAAGAAGGAATAGTTATCTACGTAAAGGAACTACTTGAACAAATTCAGATTGATTTGTTTGACCGAGCGTTGAATTATCGAAATACGCACATAACCGAAGTAAATTCTTTTGAAGAGTTCAAAGAAATTCTCGAAACTAAAGGCGGATTCATCGCAGCGCATTGGGACGGAACAGCAGAAACTGAAGAGAAGATCAAAGAATTGACAAAGGCAACCATACGATGTATTCCTTTAGACAGAAAAGAAGAACAAGGAAATTGCATTTTTTCTGGCGCTAAATCCGCTGGCAGAGTGCTGTTTGCGAAAGCATATTAAAAAAAAACGTAAAAAAATAACTTCTACTATTGTGTGAATAAAAAATAGTTGTATTTTTGCATCCGCAATCAAGAAGATGGCCCGTTCGTCTATCGGTTAGGACGCCAGGTTTTCATCCTGGTAAGAGGGGTTCGATTCCCCTACGGGCTACAATTTATAAAAAAAATAATACCACAAGAAAATGGCAAATCACAAGTCAGCTTTAAAAAGAATTAGAAGTAACGAGAAAAGAAGAGTATTAAATAAATACCAACACAAAACTACTCGTAATGCTATTAAAGCATTAAGATTGGCTACAGATAAATCGGATGCTTCTGCAAAATTATCAGGTGTTATTTCAATGATTGATAAATTAGCAAAGAAAAATATCATTCACGATAACAAAGCTTCTAATCTAAAGTCTAAGTTAACAAAACACGTAGCTAAATTATAATTGAGTTACCTAATTATATAAAAAAGCTTCTGCAATGCAGAAGCTTTTTTTTGTATTTATTATTCGTATTTTATACTGTTAAGCATTTCCACGGTAATGGGTTTGGGTAAAAAATCCAATACCATTGAGTAGTTCTTGGATTTGTTGATGTCTTTCGGGTCGATCGATGACGATAGCACGATAATCTTCGTATTAGGAAACAAGTCCTTGAAATTATTAAACGCATCCAAAAACTCCCAGCCGTCCATTATGGGCATATTTAAATCTAAAAAAATAATTTGAGGATAATCGCCATCTGCTGTTTCACTTTTATTAGAATCAAAAAACTTCAACGCTTCACTACCATCTTTAGCTGACTCGATTATTGATGAGAAATTCGCCTTTGCGATTACCTTTTTGCATAGCATCAAGGTTATGGGATCATCGTCGACACAAAGAATTTTGTTAAGCATTTTGTTGTTCTTTATTAAATTGTAGCGTAAAAGTTGTTCCTTCGTTTACTTTGCTTTCAACAGAAATGGTTCCACCCATGGCTTCTACTTGAGATTTAACCAAATACAAACCCAACCCTTTACTGTCAGTGTGGCTGTGGAATCGCTGGTATAAGCCGAATATTTTTTCGCCGTGACGATTTAAATCAATTCCCATACCATTATCTTTAAAAACCAAATAAGAATGTTCTTTGTCTGAATAACTTGATATTGAAATTTTTAGTGGGCGCCTCAACTCTCTATATTTTAGTGAATTTGTAGTCAAATTTAATAAAATACTTTCTAAATACGATTTATTGATAAAAAGTGTCGGACATTTATCTAAAGCGATTTTTAAAATAGGGGAATTCGAATTGATTAAAAAATTCAATTGGTTAAATACATTTTCAAAAACCTCTAAAATACTGACTTCCTCACGCTCAATTGAAGTGCTATCTTTAATGACAATGATCTTTACTAAGTCGTTTATGGTTTCATTTAATAAATGAGTCGACTTTGAAAATCCGTTAATCAATTCTAGTAACTCTGGATCATGAATGTCGGTATCCTCAATCAAATTGAGCAATCCCGTTAAGTTGGAAAGCGGTGCTTTTAAATTATGGGATATGATGTACGAAAATTGCTTTAAATCTTTATTGTTTATGGTTAATTCATTAATGAGTTGTTCGCGTTCCTTTTCACGTTTTTTCTCTTGAGTAATGTCCCTCTGAATTGAAATCCAATGCGAATGCTCGTTGTCTTTATTGGTAATCGGAATAGTCGTAAAATTTACCCAATATTCTTCTTTCTTTTTGTTCAGATTGAGTACATCAAATCTAAATTCTATTTTCTTCTTTAGCGATTCAGAAATTCGCCTAAAGTCATTCTTTACCGAATTCTTATTCATGAAAACTTCAGGTGTTTTCCCGATTACCTCATTGGCTCCATAACCAGTTATTTGAGTAAAAGCTGGATTGACGTAAATGATCTTCGGTATTCCTTTCGATGCACTATTCACCTCTGTAATAATGACAGAATCTTTTGATTGGGTGATTACAGTTTCCAATAGCTTCAATCGCTGCTCTTCTTCTTTTAGTTTAGTAATGTCCTGCATCGCACCGATAATTCGAATTGGGTTTTTGTTTTCATCCATTACTAAAAATCCCCTATCATATACATATTTATAGGTGCCGTTAGCGCATTGAAATCGATAGTAATCTTGCCATTTCTCCGTCTTCTGTTCAATGTTGTTGTACACTTTCACCGACATTTTCAAACTGTCTTCAGGATGAATTTTATCAAACCACCATTGAAAATTATCTCCAACTTGATCCTTTTTATATCCAAAAACTCCATAAATTCCTTTATTCCAAATGAATCCACCAGAACTTAAATCCCAATCCCAAATCGTATCACTAGTCGCTTTTGAAACAATGTCATAGCGTTCATTGGATTTAGATAAATCCTCATTAATAAGCCGCAATTCTTTCAGTATTTTAACGCTATTTGTGGTGTTTTTTTTAATGAGGTATTTTTGAAAATACGTCAGAATTAATGAAGTAATTAAAGCCACTAGAAATACAGCTACTAAACTGTAATGGTCGAAAAATAAAAAGATAATGAGCTGACTTGTGAATACCAATAAAAAGGTAACGATGAAATAGATAAGTATTATTTTCCTCGAATTTTTTTTCATTACTTCAAAAATAGAAAAATAAATTAATATTTAAATGATGCTCATTTATTTTTATAAACAATCCAATTTAAATAATGTTTAAACTAAGTTACTTACATGTTTTTTTAATCAAAATAAAGTGTACCTTTGCACCCAATAAAAAACACACATGGAATCGATTAGAAACATCGCTATTATTGCCCACGTTGACCACGGAAAGACTACATTGGTTGATAAAATTATGTACCACTGTCAATTGTTTCGTGAAAACGAAAATACAGGTGACTTAATTCTAGACAACAACGATTTGGAACGTGAAAGAGGAATTACTATTACTTCAAAAAACGTTTCGGTAACGTATAAAGGAACAAAGATTAACATTATCGATACTCCAGGCCACGCCGACTTCGGTGGGGAAGTTGAACGTGTGTTGAACATGGCCGATGGCGTTTGCTTACTAGTAGATGCTTTTGAAGGTCCGATGCCGCAAACTCGATTTGTATTGCAAAAAGCTTTGGATCTTGGATTAAAACCATGTGTAGTAATCAATAAAGTAGATAAAGAGAATTGTACACCAGAAGAAGTACACGAAAAAGTATTCGACTTGATGTTTGAATTAGGTGCAGAAGAATGGCAACTTGATTTCCCAACTGTGTATGGTTCTGCCAAAAATAACTGGATGTCAGATCATTGGGAAAACCAAACTGAAAACATCGAGCCTCTATTGGATATGGTAATTGGACACGTTCCTGCACCAAAAGTATCCGAAGGTACACCGCAAATGTTAATTACTTCGTTAGATTTCTCTTCCTTCACAGGTCGTATTGCAATTGGTCGTTTAGAAAGAGGTGTACTGAAAGAAGGAATGCCTATTTCGCTTGTTAAAAGAGACGGCAAAATAATGAAATCTCGAATCAAAGAACTTCACACTTTTGAAGGTTTAGGTCGTAAAAAAGTGCAAGAAGTGGTAGCAGGTGATATCTGTGCGATTGTAGGTGTGGAAGGATTTGAAATTGGAGACACCATCGCCGATTTTGAAAACCCAGAAGCCTTGCAAACCATCGCCATCGACGAACCAACGATGAGTATGTTATTTACCATCAACGATTCGCCATTCTTTGGTAAAGAAGGTAAATTCGTTACCTCACGCCATATTAAAGACCGTTTGGCAAAAGAATTAGAGAAGAATTTAGCGCTAAAAGTAGGTGATACAGATTCCGCTGATAAATTCATGGTTTTTGGTCGTGGAGTACTTCACTTGTCGGTTTTAATCGAAACCATGAGAAGAGAAGGTTACGAATTGCAAATTGGTCAACCACAAGTAATCATCAAAGAAATTGACGGTGTTAAATGTGAACCGATTGAAGAGTTAACCATCGATTTACCAGAGCATTTATCAGGAAGAGCTGTAGAATTTGTTTCGATTCGTAAAGGAGAAATGCTTTCTATGGAAGCCAAAGGCGAACGTATGATTGTAAAATTCAACATTCCATCTCGTGGTATCATCGGATTGAGAAATCTTTTATTGACAGCTACTGCTGGTGAAGCCATCATGTCGCACCGTTACATCGGTTACGAACCATTCAAAGGAGAAATTCCAGGTCGTAACAACGGTTCGCTAATTTCTATGGAAAACGGAAAAGCCATTCCGTATTCAATCGATAAATTACAAGATCGTGGTAAATTCTTCGTAAATCCAAACGATGAGATTTATGAAGGTCAAGTAATCGGAGAAAACTCGCGTAGCGATGATATGAGTATCAACGTGACTAAAGCAAAAAAACAGTCGAATGTTCGTTCGTCTGGTAATGATGAAAAAGCGCGAATCATTCCACCAATCATTTTCTCTTTAGAAGAAGCTTTAGAATACATCCAAAAAGATGAATATGTAGAGGTTACGCCAAAATCAATTCGTTTGCGTAAAATTTATTTAAATGAAAACGATAGAAAACGATTCAAAATCTAATTCTATTTAATCTATACTTGAAAAACCACTAACGAAAGTTGGTGGTTTTTTGGTTATTACGAGCTAGTCATTGCGAGCTAGTCATTGCGAGCTTTTTAGCGAAGCAATCTCAACAATCTCAGCAATCTCAGCAATCTCAGTAACCTGAAGCTATTTCCAGCTTTTCATTTCAAAATTTTTCATTTCAATTTGTTTTCCTAAACCCTAAAAACAGCTTCCTTTGGTCGCTTTTTTAGAGTAAGAAAAACTAAATTTCAATTTCAAAATGTTTTCCATTCCAATCTGGGCTAGGGCAGTAGATTTAAAATGATGTTTTGAAATGCTAAGAAAAGAGTTTTCAGTTCTCAGTTTTCAGTTCTCAGTTTTCAGTTTCCAAAAATAGGAATCTGCTACACAATCCGCCGTGGCGGAGAACTGACGAAGTAAAATCCGTTTAATCTGTGTCACCTGCCTGCCGGCAGGCAGGTCTGTGTTCAAAAAAATGAGCAAAGCGAATAATCAGTATTCAATTTCGAAAGAAAATTCATTTAAATTTGTGCATTAAACCTTTTACTGAAACTTTTGTCTAATTATTTTGCACTTCTTTTATGAAAATTTTTTATCCTCAGTTTCTTTTCTCCTTCTTCTTTTTACTCATTTCATGCGGTAAAGACGATGCGCAAACAACTATGCCGACCAGCAATGCTTATAAAATCACCAAAAATATTTCCTATAACGGAGTAAATGTCAACGTAATCATTGACAAGCCCGAAAACAACACGGTCGATGTGTTGATCGTTTATCACGGAACTGTTATGTTCGACAACCAAATTCTTACAGCCGCCCAAAACACATTAGATGCGTTTAAAACGATACTCAACCGAACTGACATGATGATTGTCAGCGTTGCCTATCCTGAAGAAAACTTATTGATGGGCGACAACATTGTACATTCAGAAGCTGCGTTACTTTGGGTAAAAAACAACGCGAGCAGCGAACTCGGAATTACCATTAATAAAATATTTCTAGCTGGTCATTCGCAAGGTGGTTATTTGGTTACCCGATTGAATACGATGCACGTAACAAATGGTGTGATTGCTAATGGTCCCGGACCTTTAAATCTCGTCTACCGTTGCCAATTAGAAGAAACGGGTCAAATTCCAAACGGAATAACCTGCAATTTGTTGGAGAATGCATACGGAACCACAGCGGCCAATCCGAATGCCTACCATGAACGTTCATTGCTGAATTTCACAAACGGATTTAAATCGGATATTCTCTTTGTACAAGGAATGAACGATACGCCCATTCAAATGTATTCGTGGCCAACTTTTAAACAGCAAGTCACCAATTGCACCAATTGTCAAAGCAGCCAGTTTTTAGAATTAGCCGGTTCAGGTCACGGCGCACTATTTGAAAATGCCAACGCTAAAGTAGCGTTCAACGATTTTATTGCAAGCCATTGATTGGAAGGCTGTCGGTTGTTAGTTGTCAGTGTTCAGTAATCAGTTTTCAGTTTCTAAAAAAGGAATCTGCTACACGATCCGCCTTGGCGGAGAACTGACGAAGTAAAATCCGTTTAATCTGTGTAACCTGCCTGCCGGCAGGCAGGTCTGTGTTTAAAAAATTGAGCAAAGCGAATGCCTAGTTTACAATCATAAAATCCTACAATCGTACAGTCCAAAAATCCAAGAAGTCTAAAAAGTCTAAAAAGTCTAAGAAGTCTAAGAAGTCTAAAAATCTAACTTATCTACCTAATAAAAACACCAACGGAATCTCCAATCGCTCCGCCCATGCTTTCTCCGAATGGCCTTTACCCGGAAAGAATTGGGTCTTCCAATTAGCAGAAGTGAAGCCGTTTTCAAGTAATAATTGGTCAACTTTCTTCTGAAACGGTGGATACAAGGAGTCTAAGGTCTGATCGCCGTAATCAAAATAAATTTTATTTTTCTTAATTTTTGAGAGTTTACTTTTTAGATAGATTCGAAGTACTTCAGGAACGGGATTGTTGGCTGCCGACCACGTTCCAGTCCAATGCGTCGATAAACAAGCCGCGCCTCCAAATACTTTGGGATATTCACACATTGCATACATTGAAATCAATCCGCCCATACTCGAACCCGCAATAAACGTATTGTCTTTATCCTTTTTGACCGAAAAGTTATTGTCGATAAAAGGTTTCAGTTCTTTGACCAAAAACTTCAAATACAAATCCGAATTCGATCGAAAGGCAACCTTGATTCGACCCGCTTTTTTGAGTCGTTCAGAAATAGTATCTTGTTGGATTTTAGATAATTGTTCAAATGGTTTTTGCGGAAAATACTCGGGATGGCGTTGTGCACCATTATTCCAAATCGCTACCACAATGAACTTTTTAAGGCTATCAGTAGCGTTTAATCTTCCGGCCGTTTCATCCACGTCCCATGATTGTCCATTCCACGTTTGTTGCGGATCGAAGAGCATTTGTCCGTCGTGCATGTATACCACTGCATATTTTTGAAGTGTACTATAACCATCTGGTAGCCAAACAGCAACGGTTCGCGCTTCAATCCACTTCGATTTGAATTGTTCAAAAACTTGTACGGTGCCACTTGTAGTTGTAATTTGTGCATTCCCTATTAAGAAATTACTAAATAACACTAAAGAGACAAGGTATTTCATGGTTAACGTTTTAAAGCAAAATGACCTTTTGCACTGCGCCCATCTTCAAATTGAACGGAATACCAATAATCATCACCTGGCATTTGTGCTCCATTGAAGGTTCCGTCCCAGCCGATACTCAAGGCTGAAAATTGCTTTAATAATTTACCGTATCGATCAAAAATAGTAATGAGTGAATTTCGATTAGAAGCCAAACTTATTCCTTTGATGTTCCAATAATCATTAATGCCATCGCCATTCGGTGTAAAATAATCAGGAGCTCCCAAAACATGAATTATTTGTTGTTCTTCTCCACATCCATTCAAATCTTTGACATAGACGATATGAATACCGAAAGGAACATTAGTAAAATAATTGGAAGTTTGAAAAGCGCCATCATTTATGGCATAGACATAATCGCCTGTACTGGATCCGGTCACATTAATGGTAACTGTGTTGTTATCTACTAAGTCAACGATTGAAATGGTTTCGATGGTCGCACTATTGGACGAAACAACCGTAATTGTTCGAGTTCGCGGACAACCTAAACTATTTTCAACGGTAACCGTATAGATTCCTTCACTATTGACTTGAAGTGAATAATCGTTTGCGCCCGCAATAGTTGATCCGTTCAATGCCCAGGTGTAAGTATAATCAGTCGGATTCGATCCATCCAAAAGTCCAGCATCCAAAGTGACTAAAAAAGTGGGTAAGTTGGTACAAACCAATTCGCTTCCTTCTAAGTCGATGTTTGGAACAGGATGAACAATAAAACTTAAGGTCGTCGTAGCTGGGCAACTGCTATTTAGTGGATTAGTTACCGTAACTAAAATATTTTGTGTTCCTGTTGGAAACGGATTAGGAAGTTGATTTACCACTGTTCCATCCGATAAGGTGTACGTGATATCCATTCCGGTTTGACCATTAAGAATTTGACTGGTAAAAGAGCTAGTGTCGAAATCAACTTGTCCATTTTGTGTAAGCGGATCTTGTTCGTCGTCACAAGCTATTAAATCAGCAGGTGAAATAGTAAAAGCTTGTGGTCTATCGTCAACGATGAATTGAAATGTGACTTCGTCAAAACACGGACCGTTGCTCGCTTGTGTTGAATTATTAATTACCCTTGCTGTTATGGTTAATTGCGTTGTTACAGGAAAAGGATTCGGAAGCGGATTGTAAACTACTCCATTCGCATCGGTATAAATGACGTCAACATTGGTTTGTCCCAACAGGATGGAGGATTCAATAGTTGAAGTATCAAAATCAAAAATACCGTCTTCATCGTCATCGCATTCTCGAATGATATTAGTTGCGTTGACAGAATGCGCAATTGGCAATGCTTCCACAGTCAATTGCACAAACGGTCCGAGTCCGAAGCAGGCATTATCTAATGTGCTATCAACACGAACCCAAATAGTTTGCTGATTTGGATAACCTATGTTTCGATACGCTGAGGTATTTGTAATGGCATTTACTTCCGCCAAAGCGTCGGCATTATTGCGGTAATAGGTAATGGTATAGGTTGCTGTTATAGGCAATAGTGCCTCAATTGCGGGTGTAACCGAACTAAAATCAAAGGTTGAAATTCCGTCGTAATCATCGTTGGCTGCATCCACAAAATCATCACAAGTATAAAATGAATACAAGGTAGTTGCGGGAATTTGCGTTGCCGAAACAAATACATTGATTTGCGCCACTCTGAAACAACCGTTACTATTTTCAACGCGTGCATAAACAATCGTGTTAGACGTATTGAAAGATAATGGATTTGCAATTAAAAATGTAGCATCTTCTATGGTAGCTGCAGCCGCAGTTGTATAATAGGTAAAAGTCTCATTAACCGAATTGGCGGAAATAAAGCTATTCTTAACTGTTAAATTCACATTTGAAATTCCGTCTGTATCGTCATCGCATTGCACTAGATTTATCGGAGTAGTAATAACAGGTAGTGCGTAAGTCGTCAAAATAGCTGCGTCAGAAAACAAACCACAAGCATTGCCATTTTTGCTCAAAAATACTCTAAATTGATGCCCAACCATTCCCGGTGTGACATTAGACACGGTCAGTATAATGGTAGTTACACCAGAATAGGTTCCATTATTTGTCAAGTTACTCCATGTCAACCCGTTATCGGTTGAAAGTTGCCATTGGTAGCCGTTCACCGGATTAGATACCACCGTAAATGTAGCTGTTTGCAATTCACAGGTCGTAAAGGCTTGCGGCTGAGTGGCAATGGCGATAGGTGCCGAAATCGTATAAGCTGAATTTGGAACGCCATATCCAGTGGCCGATAAAACGGTTCCATTCGGATTATAAACCACTATTAGTTCATCACCTACAATTCCGTCTCCATTTGCATCCGTATAACCCGCTTCGATAATATCAATGCAACCATCGCCATCACTATCGGCTTCGATATAATTTGCAATACCATCTGCATCTGAATCCGCTAGCGTATAAGTTAGAATACCACTATCTGGAAAAGTTTCAAGTGTATTATCCAATCCGTTTGCACCGAAGTTAGGTCCTATGGTAATTCCGTTGGTATTTGTGCTATTTCCTGGGCTTCCCGATTCGATGATGTCAAATATTCCATCGTTATCACTGTCTAAATCCAAATAATCAGGTAGAGCATCGCCATCTGAACTGGCGGGCGTAATTCCGTTTCCAAATATATCGTCTATTCCGTCCCCATTTGCATCTATATTCGATAAAGCAACTACAGTATTTCCTTGAGATTCAATAAAATCAGGAATCGCATCGTTGTCTGAATCCATATCAACTTGATCTGTAATTCCGTCATTATCGGTATCTTTCGGAATGCAGGTGGCGACAATTCTAAATGTTGCTCTATTTCCTGCAGCATCAGTTAAGTTTTTATGGGTGATTTTTAAATCGGTTGCTTGATTGGCTAAAAATTGAAATGTACCGGTTCCAGCAGCTACAGGAACAGCGCCATTAACTCTAAATCGAATTTCAAATGATGAATATTGTGTAACATTGTTTTCGTACAATCCGTCATAATTGGTATCGATGAGCAACTGGTTATTCGGATTGAGTACGGTGATGGTTTGATTGATATCAGAACTGATAATGAATTCACCATTGGCGTTTATTAAATCGGATGCACTAGCAGTCACAGGGTAATCTACTTTTATGTTTTGCGGATTGTTGAACGACATCGCATAGGTAACAAAATTACCTTTTCCGGCTGGAATATCAGTAATAATCGTACCACTATTGTTGCTTGTAAATGGTTGTGCGCTAGGAGGAAGTGAGTTGGTAATTGTTCCTGAAAACGCATTCGAGTAGGTGTTCAACGAAATAATTCCTGCCGATGGATTGGAGAGGTTTATATTTAAATCGCCAAATGATTCGGTGCAATTGGTGATCCCATCGTTGTCATAATCTTGATCAATATTGTTGTTTGTTCCATCAGAATCGGTATCCAAAGGACAATTGCTCACTGGAATTTCATCAGAGAAATAATCAATACCACATTCGGTTAACGTAGCTCTTACTTTGTAGTAGCCAGGAACCGTTGGGAAGAAGTTGAAATTCGTAGCTCCGGTAATAACAGCATTGTTAAAATACCATTGAAACGTATCAAATCCGCTAAGCGAATTTACTTTAAGTTCAATATTGGGAATGCAATTCGTTTGGGTAACATCAATAAAGGCAATTTCGGGTTTGAAAGTAAAACCCGAATAAAATCCACCATATGTTGCAGCACCGCTTGTTCCGTAGTACGATAAATAAATTTGTTTGGAAGAGAAAACAGAGATGTTTCCCGTTAGGTTTGGAAAGGTGTACGTAACATAGTCGATATTTCCCGGGACAGAAAACGGCCCGTTGATAACAAATCCTGCAGCAGCTAAACTTACTAAGGTGTAATTGGTTCCATTGATTATAAAATCTAAAGTGGCAGCAGTTTTTGTTACCACACACACAGTTCCCAAAAAGTCTGATATACCGCCGACTTCATTAATAAAAGGAATATTATCAATAGTTCGAGGCGTCTGACAGCTCAAAGGCGGCAAAAAGTGCATATTTTGATTGGCTTGAAATGTTGAGCCACCAATACCTTGATAAGCAAAAATGTTATTATTAGAACTCACATATAGATTTCCATTTGACGAAAAAGAAGTCCCGTCCAAAACTAAATATTCTCCCGCTTGCAGCGGAGTTGCATTGAAAGGAGTTGCACTTCCATTCAAGAAAATATTGGTGCCATCCTCATGAGCAATCAAAAGCGGACGTTCGATAACATCCACACCACTTCCTTTAATAAAAATATATTCTTTTCCAGTTCGTTCAACAGAGACAATTTGATCAAAACCTAAATCGATATTTGTTGCATCTCCATTACTTCCCGCAAAAGACCCGCAATTTACAGCAATAGGTTTGTTGGAAGCAATTAAAGCTCCAATTAATGCATCTCGATTGGTATTGTTCGGCCCTTCGACCGCGAGTGAGTAACTTTCTCCCGCATTTAACAGAATACTTGCAGGCGTATTTCCGGAACCTCCATCGTTCACTAAATCAGCTCCAGGTTCAATATCATCAAAACTAACAACCGTATTGTTTTCGGTCGCTAGAATAGTGGCAAAGGTTAAATGTACATTGGAGTAGTTAGGAAGACCAGTATTTACAAAAGCACCAACTCTAAATTGAGTACCTAAAGAAGCAATTCCTTTAGAAACTAAACCGCCTGCCTGAAAATTTTGCGGTGTGGCGGTTAAACGAACAGTCACATAAATTAAATCTTCCGCTTCAACGATGAATCCTTTGTTGCTTTTAATCGTATTGATTTCGCTGTGGTCAATCATTAATTGTGTATCAAATCCGAATCCAATAGTATAGATATACGGATTGCTTCTGGATACTGTTCCCGTCACGGTTCCGCCACCAATAGAAAGAATACTGAACGAAATAGGAGTAATGCTCGGACACGAAATATACAAATATTGACCTTGAGGTTCTTGAGTGGTGGAATTCGTTAGGGGCGGAATATAATGTGTCTTGCTAAATTGAGAATAGCAATGTGTTGATAATAAGAAAGTTATAAATATAAATAGTAAGCTGTTTTTCATGTGCTAAAATTAGCAAATATTTACATTTTAGCTATTAAATACAGATGTTTTAATAATATTTAACACTAGTTCAATATACGCTATAAATCCCTGCGCTTTATTATTTTATAAGACAAGAAGATAAAAATAGCGGTCCAAACCAAAACGATAGTAATGCCCAAAGGATGAACGCCATAATCTTTTAGGTTTTCTATTCCAACTTGGTCACCAATCGATTTTACTATTTTGAGTCGGGTAATTGGTTCTACTAACAAATTTGACATCGATTCTAAAGGAAGAAATTGAGTAAACATGCGGTCGGTATCGTCATCGGGAAAAATACTAAAGTTTAATACTCCGATTATAATTCCTTCAATAATGTTCCAAAAAAGCAAAAAGCCCAGTGCAAATGCAGAACGCTTGATTAAAATACCCAAGAAAAGACAAAACGAGAAAAAACCCACCAATTTCACGAAATAGGCCAAAAGGTATTCTAAATCTGAAAAAATAATAGAAACTTCGTTAAACGACGAATAAATTAATCCTAAAATAAGTGAAACGATAAAGATAAATAGCGTAGATATTCCCGCAAAAACAACTACCGTAATGAATTTTGACTGAATGAATTCTTTCTTGCTCATTCCGTCGATTAAATTTTGCTTTAAAGTGCCATAACTGTATTCGTTAGCCATCATTGAAACAATTACTACAGCCAAAAATATCTTCAAAAGTGCTGCGAAATAGGTGTTAAAGTGCCAAATGTAAGGAAAGTTAAAAATTCCCTCTTCCGCCAAATGAAGTTTAAACGGACCGATATCAAATTTGATGGCGGCGAACAAAGCAATAAAAGTGAGCAGCACAAAATAGGTTATTGTAAGTACTTTACTAGCTCTGTTTTTCCAGATTTTTTGCAATTCTATAGAGAGTAATCGATTCATTATAAATGAGGTATAGGTGTGTGAATAGTTTTATTTTCCAGTTAATTCTAAGAATTGTTCCTCGAGCGAATTTTTGCGTTTATTCAAATGAGTTAGACAGATATTCTTACTAAAAAGGTATTTGTTTATTTCACCAGAAGTCCATTCCCCTTTAGGGTAAACAATTACTTTTCCATCTTCTTCCACTATTTTTTCAATGTTCGGATGATTGTGCAACGCTTGGATGAGATCCGAATTGGATTCGGCTTGAAGTTCATAAAACGAATGATTACTGGACATTCCTTCAACAACTCCTGAATATAATATTTCACCTTTGCGCAATACCAACACATGACTGCATACTTTTTCAACTTCGTCCAATAAATGCGAAGCCAATAAAATAGTCGTGCCTTGAGAAGCAATTAGTTTGATAATGTCTCTAATTTGGTGGATTCCTTGCGGATCGAGACCGTTGGTCGGTTCGTCTAGTATTAAAATTTCGGGGTCATTCAACAAGGCTGAGGCAATAGCCAGACGCTGTTTCATTCCGAGTGAGAAGGTTCTGAATTTACTATCTTTTCGATCAAAAAGGCCAACAATTTCGAGTTTTTCTTGGACTTTTGAAAAATTAATTCCTTTGATTTTGCAAACCAACTCAAGGTTTTCCTGAGCAGTCATGTACGGATAAAAGTTCGGACGTTCAATAATGGCGCCTACTTTTTTCAAGGCATCGTGAGTGGCCATCGTACCGCCAAACCAGCTGTATTCACCCGAAGTTTTATTGACTACATTTAGTACTATTCCAAGCGTCGTTGACTTTCCGGAACCATTTGGTCCGAGTATACCATAGACATTTCCTTTGTGAATTTCTAACGATACGTCTTTGACCGCATGGAGTCGACCGAAACGTTTGTTCAGTTTGGTGATGGATAAAATAGTTTCGAGCATAACTTAGTTTTGGTTTATAGTAGGACGAATATACCTACTATTTGTTACTAAGCATCGCAAAATTATTTTATAAAAGAAACTTATAGTGAATGGTGGTGCCTTTTTAAGTACAGATTGAATAAGGTTTCGTTGACATCCTTTAGCTTGGATGTTAAGAAAGTTTTGTGACCTTTATCATCGTTGGTAAGTTCGAGATGACAGGTTGTACATTCGTACTCCTGAAAATGGTCGGTAATTTTTCTTTTAATAGTGAGTTTGTGTCCGAAGAGTAAACACATCAACTTTTGATTCGCATTTTTGATTTCAATTGCATTCATAGTCAGTTAGTTGTAGGTTGAACTCAAATGTATACTATTTATCGATAAAACACTAAAAATAATTGATGAAATGCATTTTTTTTTAATACATATAAGAAAATACTTCTCTAATTAGAAAATCACAAAAAAAAATCCTTAACTACTTTCATAATCAAGGATTTATAAATCAGGTTTGAAGTTTTTATACTATTCCGTCGATGATGGCCGCAAAATCATCTGCTTTCAAAGCAGCGCCGCCAATTAATCCACCGTCTACATCTGGTTTTGAGAATATTTCTCTGGCATTATCTGGTTTAACACTTCCGCCGTATAAAATGGAAACATCATCGGCAATCGTTCCGTAACGCGCACGAACCGTTTCTCTTATGAATTCATGCATTTCCTGAGCTTGTTCTGGTGAAGCTGTTTCGCCCGTTCCAATGGCCCAAAAGGGTTCGTAGGCCAAAATTATATGTTCCCAATCGTCGTTTTTTATGTGAAACAAACCGTCACGTAACTGGTTTTCTACTACGTTGAAATGCTGTTTGTCTTGACGGTCTTTTAATTCTTCCCCAAAACAAAAAATCACTCTCATGTTATTAAAAAGAGCCGCATCAACTTTGTAAGCTAAAATAGAATCGGTTTCATGAAAATAGGCGCGACGTTCTGAATGACCTAAAATAACAGTATCAACTCCGATGCTTTTTAGCATTCCAGCTGAAATTTCCCCGGTATATGCGCCACTTTCGTACTGACTCATATTTTGTGCAGCCACAGTAATATTGGTAAATTCTAAATGATCTACTGCCGAAGCCAAATTGACAAATGTAGGCGCGACGATCACTTGGACATTAAGGTCGTGCGGAATTTTATCAATTAACTCATTCAATAAATCTTCGGTTTCTTCGGCATTTTTGTTCATTTTCCAATTGCCGGCTACAATTTTTTGTCTCATCTTTAATTTTTTAGTGCTTGATCAATTTTTTCAAAATCGGTTTCGATGGCACGGTAGATAATAATTTTACCTTTTTCATCGATAACAATGTAACGCGGAATCCAATCTAAATCGATCGATTTACCAAATTCACCTTTCATCATTTTCGGATCATCAATCCAAAAAAGTTGTCCATTTACCTCGTGTTTTGCAACGGCTTCTTTCCATTTTTCCATTGATTTGTCCACAGAGATGAACACATACGCTGCGTCTGTATTGTTGGCTTGAAGTTCTTTTACTTTGGGCATCGCTTTTACACAATCGCCGCACCAGCCAGCCCATATTTCAATAACTACCTTTTTTCCTTTATTGGCGTCCAAAATACTTTGAAAACTTACTTTTGAACCGCTTTCAGTTGTTAATTCATAGGTTAAACTTTCTTTCGAAAATTCGTTTTTCTGGGCATTACTACATGATACTGTAGTTAAAACTATTGCCATAATCGATGCAATTTTTTTCATATTTAAAGTTTTTATATACAATGTTACGTTATTTAAAATGTAAACCCGTTTATTGTTAAGAGTTTAACCTTATAAATTAAGTTGATTGATATCGTTGTGGTGTACCTTCTGTGTAATCGTGCCTTTTTCCAAAATAACAATACTTGGGTTTGCTCTTTCTATTGTTTTAACGGTAGTCGCGTCGCAAAAATAGTAATCAAATGTGTGTCCGTATTGTTTTTTTACTGCATTTGAAATAGCTGTATCTGAAGCTGTTAAAGCAATCACTTTGTATCCTTTAGATTTTGCGTCTTGATGCAGTTTTTCCAATTTTTGAAGTCCATCACTATCAGCTTTATTCAAATCATACGTGGTAATCATCAGTAATTTAGGTTCCAATAAAAGCTCGTCTTTATAATCAGAATCATTCAATTCCATAGTAAAATCATGCACAGGTGGAATATATCCTTCCTTAATAATCTTATCTTTTCGGTCAACAAAAACAGCGTCGCTCGGAATTTTTCCTGCCATTACATCCGCTTCACTGAACTCGGTGTCGACACCTTTTACTTTATATACAAAGATCATTTCGATTACGCTCTTCTCAGCATTTTCAGGAATCTCCATACCTTTTTGAATGTTTGATCCTACCTTGTAGGCTCTAAAATCCTTTAGTGGCAAGTGACTCAGCACCCAATAGCCCATGAAACAACTTAAAATAATACTTAATAATGCAAGAACGCGTTGCACTTTTAATCCGAATAGTGGTTGAACAAAACGTTGATTGAAAAACAAGATGAGTATAAAAAACAATAAGACCACGTCTTTGGTAAACGATTCCCACGGAGTTAATTTGAGTGCATCACCAAAGCAACCACAATCTTTTACGACGTTAAAGTAAGCAGAATAAAAAGTCAAAAAGGTGAAGAATACAATCAGTAAAAGCAAACTCCAGATGGTAATTTTCGATTTGTATCCAATTAATAAAAACACGCCCAAGACCACTTCTAAAATGACCAAAAATAAAGCCAATGCTAGAGTGTACGGCACCAAAAAAGGCATGTTAAAAACATTTTCTCCAAAGTATTCGTTGAGTTTATATGAAAAACCAACGGGATCATTAAGTTTAATTAAACCTGAAATGATAAAAAGTACTCCGACAAAAATTCTTGAAAATTGGGTGACTATGTTTCTCATTTTATTTTTTTTACAAAATTAATTTACAAATGAATGGGTTGTTGTTAATGATATGTTATTGCAAAAGATTGTATGATTTTAAGATTTTAAGATTTCGTAGATTCTACTACTTAACTTGAAACCTGAAACTAATGATGAAACTTCATCAAAATCAGCGCAAAAACCGAATAATTAATCATGTCTTGGTAATTCGCATCAATGCCTTCTGAAACGATGGTTCTGCCTTTGTTGTCTTCAATCTGTTTTACTCGAAGTAATTTTTGTAGAATCAAATCCGTCAACGAACTGACACGCATTTCGCGCCACGCTTCACCATAATCGTGGTTTTTGTTTTCCATTAGTGCTTTAGTAAGTGCAATTTTTTCATCGTACAAAAGAGTGGCTTTCTTCACATCCAAATCGGGTTGATCGACTACACCCAACTCCAATTGAATCAATGCCATTATGCAATAATTGATGATTCCGATGAACTCGCCGGTTTCGTCTTCGTCCACTTTACGGACATCGTTTTCTTGTAAACTACGAATACGTTGGGCTTTGATAAAGATTTGATCGGTCAAGGATGGCAAACGCAATATGCGCCACGCGCTTCCGTAATCGGTCATTTTTTTGATGAAAAGGTCTCGACAAATTGCGATTACTTGGTCATATTCTTGAGAGGTTGAACTCATTTCGTTTATCTTTGTATGGATTTTTTATTTTGTTCTATTCGGATAAATAGGTATTGGGTCAAAAGTAAAGAATTATGATTGAAGTACAAAGTACGATGTACGAAATACGAAGTAAAAACAATGACAATTAATTGTAACGGGCAACTCATCGACCTAACAACACCCAAAGTAATGGGAATTGTTAATCTTACACCTAATTCGTTTTACGATGGAGGTAAATTAACCGATGAGAAAAGCGTGTTGTTTCAGGTTGAAAAAATGCTCACTGATGGTGCAACTTTCATCGATGTAGGTGGCTATTCAAGTAAACCCAAGGCCGAATTTGTATCGGAAGAAGAAGAATTGCAACGTGTTATTCCCATCATTAAAAGTATTGTAAAAGAGTTTCCAAATGCACTGCTTTCTATTGATACTTTTAGAAGTCAGGTTGCTAAACACAGTGTTGAAAGCGGAGTGGCAATTGTCAACGATATTTCGGCTGGAAGTTTGGATTACAATATGATGCAAACCATTGCGCAACTTCGCGTTCCATATGTTATGATGCACATGAAAGGAACTCCGCAAACCATGCAAACTCAAACACAGTACGACGATTTGTTGAAAGAAATACTATTTTATTTTTCAGAAAAAATCGCCTTAGCACGAAGCTTCGGAATCAGTGACCTAATTGTCGATCCCGGATTCGGATTTGCCAAAACCCTTGAGCAGAATTTTGAACTTTTAAATAAATTACAATTGTTTGACATGCTCAATTTGCCCATGCTTGTTGGTGTTTCGCGAAAATCTATGATTTATAAAACATTAGAAACAGAAGCTGAATTTGCTTTAAACGGCACGACATCATTAAACACGATTGCCTTAATGAAAGGTGCTAAAATTCTTCGTGTGCACGATGTAAAAGAAGCAGTCGAATGCGTAAAATTGTATCAAAAATTAACGGTAGTAAAATGAAAAGAATTATAAGTTTAGGGTTTATTATAGTGTTGATTTCCTGTAACAATCAAGAAGAAATGTTACTGCCGAAAGCCGACAAAACCATAATAGAAGAGGTGTTCGATCATTCGCCGATTTATTTATTTTTTCGAGTTAAGGATAAAGATACGGTGGCCGAATTAAATCGGAAAAACGCCATCGGAACATCCAACTGGATTTTCAATATTGACAAACGTTTGCCGGTGAAATTGGTGATTCCGCATCTGCAATTCATGCAAGAAAAACGAAAAAAAGGAATGCACACCAACGATAAAGCCGAAAATTATTTTTCCTACGCAGACAGCATTGGCAAAAATTTAGCTTTTTTGCCATTCACGAAAGTTAAATATAAACTTGAAAAACCAAAAAATGGAGTTCATGTATTTTTTAGAAAAGATAAAAGAATTGTAGTTATAGACAGTTCAACCAAAACGGTTAAAGAAGTAGTCAAGTCCGAATTGCTTACCTACTTACTTGGGTTAGAGAACGGCAAACCCAATAAATTCTACTTTTGTCATGATGAAAATTCTAGCTACGAGCAATTCCTACAAAACAGTATTTTTATCACGGAATTCAAACAGCAAATTCCAGCGTATACCGTAACAACCGAAGAATTTGTTTTTTAGAACTATCTGATTTTGGAACGCGGATAATACTGATTTGCTTAAGCAAAACGCTGATGTGCACAGATTTTTCTGCCTTCTAATTTCTGCCTTCTGCTTTCTGAAATCACTGATGATGATACGGCTCACCTTTCAAAATCGTATATCCTCTGTATAGTTGCTCAATCACAAATAACCGCACCATTTGATGGGAAAACGTCATGGCCGACAACGAAATTTTTCCTTGTGCTTTTTTGTACACATCGTCGCTAAATCCGTACGGTCCGCCAATTACAAAAACCAAAGTTTTGATTCCGGCGTTCATCTTTTTCTGCAAATAATCCGAAAAACCTACACTACTCAACGAACTTCCGTTTTCATCCAACAAAATCAACTGATCAGTTGAAGAAAGTTTGGCTAAAATCAGTTCACCTTCTTTTTCTTTTTGCTGCGCTTCCGATAAGTTTTTGGCGTTTTTGATATCCGGAATCACTTCCAAATCAAATTTGATATAAAACGACAATCGCTTCGTATATTCGTCGATTAACGCTTGTAAATTTTTATTATCGGTTTTGCCAATGGCGAGCAGTTTGATGTTCATTTTTGGACTGCTTTGAATGTTAGATAGTTAGACTGTTTAGATTGTAAGATTATAGGATTTTAAGATAGCTTTTGAACTCAGCCATCTTCGTACTTCGTATATCGTACTTCGTATATCGTACTTCGTACTTAAATTTAACTCTTGTTCTCCTTATTGAAATACACCAAATAATAATACATCTGTTTTTCTTCGTCCCAGCCTTTTTCTACATATTTTTCAGCACTTTCCGGATTGATGAAATCCAATTTAATCTGAATGTTCGTATCTAAATTAATCACGTTTTTAATCGAACGTCGAGCGTCGGTTACCGCTGCATTGGCAATGGGAAACGAGGTTACGTCTTGGATACTGTATTTTTCACCTCGATCGGCTTTGTAGCTTTTGAATTCCGGAATTAAATCGGGATTTTCCATTACATCATTTAAAAATGCTGTTTCTTCGAATTCGTCGTTTTTAGCAAAATGATTCACGGCACGATTCATAAACAAAACTTCTTGCTTTTTATCTTCGGCAGGAAAAACCACTTCTTTGGCAAACTCTTGGCAGAATTTCAAGTATTTTTTGGTCATGAAGTTCTCATCCTGAAACGCATCAACCGACAAGAAATGCTCTAACCAATAGCGTGCGTCATATCGATTACTGTCGACCGTCAAGATTTTATAGCCTTCTTCTTTTTTATAGTTGAAAATAATACAGCCTTTGTCCAATTTATTTAAATTGATTCCTTCTTGAAGAATCATTTTTAGGTCGCTTTCGTTTTCTTCAAATTGAAGAAAATCGGTGCGCAATTCACTTTTAAAAACGCCCACGGCATCGACTACGTTATTGTCGATGGAGATGTTGGTCAAATAGGTCACATAGACTTCACCGTTTTTAATATGCGGATGATTCGACTGCTCGAACAAGTGTTTCGTGATTTTCTTAGAAACTTCGTGAACACTCGACGGATTGGTAAAGATTTCGGTCGCCAAATTGAACATTTCGTTATATTCCAAATCGACTTCGTGTGCAAATTGATAATAGTTTTCTTCTTTTTCTCGAAACGATTTAAAGAAATATTCTTTCAAGAGAGGTACAATTTCGTCATTTAATCCGTATGGATTTTCAGATAAGAAAACGGCTTCGTTCCGACTTTTGTTTCCCACTCTGTGGATGGATAACGATTCTATATGGGTGTTGAATAAATTAATCATGATTTTGTTTTAGAACAAAGAGAATAGAATATAGAACATAGATGGCTCTACAAGCTTTAATTTTTCTTTGTTTATGTTTTTTTGGCCTTTTTTCTTTTCTCTATTTTCTAATTTCTTGAAGCTTAATTCCAATTCTCCTCAAACCCATAATCTTCAAAGCTGTCATCCGAACCAAAAGCATCCAAATCGTCTTCGTCGAGTTCGTCTTCAAATTCATTATAGGCGTTTTCATCACCATCGGCTTCAAATTGTTTTTCTAATGCTTCGGCAGGCATTTCTCCGTGGGAAAACAACAACGAAGGATAAATCAATCCTTGATCAACTGTGTCTTCTACTGCAGCCAATTCTACTAAGAACGTCCACATATTGATGAAATCGTATACATAAATGATTTTGGTGTTTTCTTCGTTTAAAATATCATTCAATTGATAATCGCTCATGATTTTGTTTTCACCCGGAATATCGCCAGTATCAAACATCGGAATTTCGTCTTCCTGATTCCACGTATCATCGCACGTATAAAACGACGCAACTTCCATTCCGTCAAAGCCAAAAGCGTTCACAATAGCGTTGTGTAAGTCTTCTAATGTATCATTTTCAAGGATAGCAATGTCTCTAAAAACGTCTTCTTCGGCGTCGAGAATTACTCTGAATTTGTAAACCATAATCTGAATTTTAATAAAGTGCCAAAGGTAAAATATTAATTACGATTTACGAATCGGATTTGCGAATTGTTGATAAGATTTTGCAAAGAAATTAAAAGGTGAAACCAATTTTTTTTGCATCCGTAGTACACAGATAATTCTGAGTTATTTTTGAATTGGTTTTTATTCGATTTTGGACACATTCAACGAACAATACAAAATCCATAATAGAAAACTTCCTTCGATGAGTCGTTGGATGAGTCCTTTCAACGGACTTTGAATATCGATCATTATGACTAATAAAAAGCTAAAAACCGCAGTTGCGATAGTATAATTAGAGAAAAATAATTTCGAACGATTGCTGATTCCGATGCACAGCAATGCAATTGGAACAAAAAGATACGTCAACATTCCCATTCCGTTGTGGATGAGTTGCGACAGACTTGGATCAATCAGTTTAGGATTGCAACCGGTATCGCAATTAAAAATGCTACAGAGAATAGTGCCGAATCCGTAGAAAAATCCAAACAAAACACAACCGACGGTATTTCCCGTAGATTTTGGCAAAATAGCATGTAAAAAGAACGAAAAAACTACGATGCAAATGCCACTAGGAATGTAACCATAGAACCGAAGTACATCAGCATTGGGAGCATCGACCGCATACAATTCGCTTATAAACTGTGAAATATGACTGTAATTAGGATAAGAAAACCCACCTGTAATCGTAGTTGACACGAATAAAAAAACGCCTAAAAGACCTGTTGCAGCAACTCCTTTTTTCATTGATATTGGATAACTAGAATTTCGATTTAGCGATAGTTTCATGAATTTCCGAAACTTTCATCAAAGCAGCGCTAGCATACCATGGAGTCAATTCGTATTCAAATATTTTGGCAGTCACCGCCGGATCCGATTCAACCAATGCTTTGGCTTCTTCTACTGTAACCACATTAAAAACAAAAATTCCACGGTAGTTTTTATCGTTTTTCATAAAAGGTCCAGCCACAGCCAATTTTCCTTCTTTGGCCAACCGATTAATGTTGTCCATATGACCTTTGAAATACGCAGCGCTTTCTTCTTGGGTTGCTTTAGTATTGGTTCCAGTTTTTAAAATGCAAAATACATACTGTTTCATGCCGTACTCATCGGCACCGACTTCTTTCGCCAATTCTTCATTGTATACTGATTTTTCCTGTGCAACGACATATTCGATTGAAAACAGTGCTATGATTGCTATAATAGTTTTTTTCATAATGGATTCGCTTTACCCCAAAGATACGATTCATCCTTAAAATTCGACAATTCGGCAAACTTAAATTTATGTAATGACGAATTAGAATCAAATTTGCTTCATCAAATAACAAAAATCATGAAAATTTCTACATTCATCGTTCTGTTCTTTTCTCTTTTAGGATTCTCTCAAACCCAAATTTCAGGTAAAGTTACGGACGAAAAAAATAATCCAATTCCAGGTGCTAACGTTTTTATAGAGGGTTCGTACGATGGCGGTTCGACTGATGACAAAGGAGAATTCCTGTTCACAACCACTGAAACCGGACAAAAATCGTTGAAAGTCAGTTTCCTCTCTTACGAAACGGTAACCCTTACCATCGATCTTTCGAATTACAAATACGTAACCGTAAAAATGAAAGAAAGCGCAAATATGCTCGACACCGTGGTCATAAACGCCGGAACTTTTGAAGCGGGCGACAAAGCCAAAGTAACGGTTTTAAAACCGTTGGATATTGTGACGACAGCGGGTTCCAACGCAGATATTGTAGCTGCCTTACAAACTTTACCCGGAACACAAACGGTAGGCGAGAGCGGACGTTTGTTTGTACGTGGTGGCGAAAGCGACGAAGCGCAAACGTATGTAGACGGAATCAGAGTGGCGCAACCGTATGGCGCAACGACTCAGAATTTACCGACGCGCGGACGGTTTTCTCCTTTTTTGTTCAGTGGAATCTCGTTTTCTACCGGTGGTTATTCGGCTGAATACGGCGAAGCTTTATCGAGTGTGTTGTTGCTGAATACGATTGATGAAGTGACCGAAGAAAAAACCGATATTTCGTTCATGACCGTTGGATTAGGGGTTGCCAATACGCAAAAGTGGAAAAATAATTCAATCAGTTTCAATACCGCATACATCGATTTGGCCCCGTATCAACTAATTGTGCCCCAAAATGTTGATTGGAACAGAGCGTTTCAATCGCTATCGGGTGAAACAGTATACCGTCATAATTTTAAAGAAGGTTTGTTGAAAGTCTACGCGGCTTTTGATGCTTCGCGGTTTGATATCAATCAAGAAAGCATCAACACGGTCAACAAAACCCGAGTAAATTTAGAAAACAACAACTTTTATTTGAATGCGTCCTATAAAGTGAATTTGATGCGCAAATGGCAGTTGAGCACGGGTTTGAGTTACGGATATGGCGATACCAAAGTAGGGTTGGATTTGGATCAAGTTGCAAATGCAGAACACGCTTCTCACCTCAAATTAAAAGTTCGAAAATCATTTTCCGACCGAGCCAAACTAACTTTTGGAGCTGATTATTTTATCACCCAATTTGATGAAAATTTTAATGCAACTTTCAAAAGTGGTTACGATGCCAACATCGCTGCCGTGTATACTGAAGTTGATATTTTCTTTTCTAAAAATTTTGCAGCTAAAGCAGGATTACGTGCGGCTAATAACGATTTGTTAGATGCAACGGCCGTTTCGCCGCGAGCATCATTGGCGTATAAAGTGAGTAAGGCGAGTCAGTTTTCATTCGCGTACGGCGAGTTTGAGCAAGCGCCACGCCAGGACTATTTGAAGTATAACAGCAATTTCATCAATGAAAAAGCGTCGCATTATATTTTGAATTATCAGTACAACCAGAACAAACGCACCTTTCGAAGTGAAATCTATTTCAAAGATTACCGTGATTTGGTAAAATACGATTCAGATATGGCTGCGTTCAATTCGCAGTATACCAACGACGGATTTGGATATGCAAAAGGACTAGATATATTTTGGAGAGACGGAAAAACCTTCAAAAATTTGGAGTATTGGGTGTCGTATTCGTTCATCGATACGCAGCGCGATTACCGAAATTATGAGGATGAAGTGACGCCGAGTTTTGTAGCCAAGCACAATATATCAGTGGTTAGAAAATATTGGATTGACGATTGGAAATCGATGGTCAGTTTTACGCATAGCTTTAACTCTGGACGACCTTTTGACAATCCGAACGAAGCTAGTTTTATGAATGGGAAAACCAAAATGTTTAACAATTTGAGCTTCAGTTGGGCCTACCTGCTTACGCCACAAAAAATACTTTACCTATCGGTGAACAATGTTTTAGCTACTCAAAACGTATTTGGTTATGAATATGCTACCAACCCCAATAGCAGCGGAGTTTTTGATCGACAATATCACTTCCCAAATAGGCAACTAAACCATTGGATGGATTTGGAATTAGTTTAAAATTTTCTTTTTCAAGTTCATATTCATCCGAAGATAAATAATTAGTTGTACCCGATGGTCCAGATGAAAAATTATCACATACCGTAGCAGAAGTTGAATGCGTTGTGGATACGTTTATCGTGTAGCTGGTCGTATTGGAAACCGGAATCAAAAAATCGGTACTGATTTGATAGACTGGCAAAGTAAAGTTAAACCAATAACAAACAGATATATTTATAGTGGATCCCGATACTGAATACGTATGACTTAAATATCCCGCTCCGTTAAAGGTGGTTACTAAAACATTTACGTTAATTCCGCCACTAACAGCCGTTGGGGTAATCGACTCAATTTGGATATTTTGCCCATTTGAAAAGTGAAATTGGGTCAACAACAGGAGAAGGACTAATTTTGTTTTCATGACTATTTCGGTTTTGGTTACTACAAAAATAAAAAAAAATCATCCGCCTACGCGGATGATTTTCAATTAATTAAATAAAACTATTAAAAACAATAACTATTTTCCGCTACTAATTTTGTTGTGATTGTTTCTCTTAATCCAACGATATTAGGCATATTTGTATATTTTGTAAATCGGCGCAAGCCCATAAGCATCATCCGTTGTTCATCGCCTTCGGCAAAAGAAATAATACTCTCTTTCCCTTTTTGAGTAACCACATCAACTGCTTTGTACAAATATAGTTTTGCCATTGCAATTTGCTCTTGTACTTTGTCTTCGCCTTGTTTTTTAGCCATTTTTTCGGTACGCAATACTGTACTTTCTGCCATGTAAATTTCTATTAACATATCGGCTGCAGCCATTAATAGTTGTTGGTGACCTTCTAAATCGGGACCGTATTTTTGAACGGCACCACCGGCAACCATAAGGAATGCTTTTTTCAATTTTCCGATGAGTTCTTTTTCTTCGGCAAATAATTCTGAATAATCGGGCGTGTCAAACGACGGAATTCCCATTAATTCTTCTTGCACTTTAGAAGCTGGTCCGAGTAAATCGACATGACCTTTCATCGCTTTTTTAATCAACATTCCTACCGACAACATTCGGTTGATTTCGTTCGTTCCTTCGTAGATTCGTGCAATACGAGCATCACGCCAAGCAGATTCCATTGGTGTATCTTCCGAAAATCCCATTCCACCGTATATTTGAATTCCTTCATCAGAACAATTTTGGACATCTTCCGATACCGCAACTTTCAAAATCGAACATTCGATAGCAAACTCTTCCACACCTTTTAATTCGGCTTCTTGATGTGAATTTCCTTCCGCTTCGCGTAATTTAATTCGGTTTTCTATGTCTTTAGCCGCACGATAGGTCGCACTTTCACCCGCATAAGTAGATGTTGCCATTTCGGCTAATTTATATCGGATGGCACCAAAACTTGAAATGGGCACATCAAACTGAATTCGTTCGTTGGCATAATTGGTAGCATTCGAAGTCACTCGTCGTTGCGCATCCAAACAAGCGGCAGCCAATTTGATTCGGCCTACATTCAACGAGTTCATTGCAATTTTAAAACCGTTTCCTCGTTCCGACAACATGTTTTCAACCGGAACTTTAGTATCAGCAAAGAACACCTGACGAGTAGAAGAAGCCCGGATTCCCAGTTTGTGCTCTTCTTCGTTCATGGTGATTCCGTTGCTCGGGTCATTTTCAACAATGAAACCCGTAATGTTTTTATCGTCTTCAATTCGGGCAAAAACAATAAAAAGCGAACAAAATCCAGCATTAGAAATCCACATCTTTTGTCCTGTAATTTTGTAGTGTGTTCCGTCTTCTGACAGAACTGCTTTTGTTTTTCCGGAATTAGCATCCGATCCAGCGCCTGGTTCAGTCAAGCAATACGCACCAAACCATTCGCCTGAAGCCAATTTCGGAACGTATTTTTGCTTTTGTTCTTCGGTTCCGTATAAAGTAATGGGCATGGTTCCGATTCCGGTATGTGCGCCAAAAGCCGTTGAAAACGAACCTGTTGCACCCGAAATGTAATCGCACACTAAACACGTATCAACAAATCCCATTCCCATTCCGCCATACGATTCAGGAACAGCAACGCTCAAAAAGCCCATTTCACCAGCTTTGCGCATCATTTCTTCGGTAAATGCATAGTCTTTGTGTTCGAAGCGATCTTTGTTAGGCCAAATTTCTTTGTCGACAAATTCTTTTACTGAATCACGCATCATGATTTGCTCTTCTGAGAAATCTTCGGGTGTAAAGACATTTTCACATTTGGTTTCTTTTACGAGGAATTGTCCTCCACGAGTGATATCTTCCATTTTATATTATTTTAAATTTTGATTTTTTTACATTTTTCGAAGAAAGAGGAAAGATCGCTCCACTGAAAGAAGAAAGACTACTTCAGTTTGGCAATAAATCCTGCAATCATCTTTTGAAGTTCAATGATTTTATCTTCTAGTTCTACAGTTTTTTCAGTTACAATGTATTTATTCATGTTTGCAATTAGCAGTTGCGTCTGCAATTCGAAAGAAGATCCAAGGCTTATATTTAAAAAATGGATAAAATGAGTATTCCCTCTATTTGAACCTTCAGCAATATTTGATGGAATAGATACGGATGCACGATTCATTTGGCTGACTAAGCCATACATTTCATTTTTAGGAAATCCTAAACAAATTTTATGTATGTCTGCTGTAATTTCCATTGATAAACTCCAGATTTTTAGATTTTTAAAATTATGGTTCATGGCTTATAATTATTTTAATTGGTTTGTACTATTTTTTCTCTTTTTTCTTTCTTCTTTCAGCGTAGCGGTCTTGCATCTTATAGCGCAGCGATCTTTCTTCTATATCAACTCAAACACACCCGCGCTTCCTTGCCCAGTTCCCACACACATACTCACGATTCCGTATTTACTTTTTCTCAAACGCATTTCGTCAAATAATTGTACGGATAGTTTTGCGCCTGTACAACCTAGTGGATGACCGAGTGCAATCGCGCCACCGTTTACGTTTACGATCTCTGGATTCAATCCTAATTCGCGTACCACGGCCAATGATTGTGAGGCAAATGCTTCGTTGAGTTCAATTAAATCGATGTCGTTTAATGTTAAACCTGCTTGCTGTAAGGCTTTCGGAATGGCTTTCACCGGACCAATTCCCATGATTCTTGGTTCCACACCAGCGGATGCAAAATTGACCAATCGCGCGATAGGAGTGATGTTTAGTTCTTTTACTAATTCTTCACTCATAATCAATACGAATGCGGCGCCATCACTCATTTGTGATGAATTTCCTGCTGTTACACTTCCGTCAGCAGCAAAAACGGGTTTTAATCTGGATAAGGCTTCTTTATTAGTATCGGCTCTCGGACCTTCGTCTTTATTGACTACATACGATTTGGTTTCTTTTTTACCGTTTTCGTTTAAGAACGTTTGCTCTACGGTAATCGGAACAATTTGTTTGTCGAATTTACCTTCTGCTTGTGCTTTTAAGGCTTTTTGATGCGAGTTATAGGCAAATTCATCTTGGTCTTCACGCGAAACGTTAAATTGTTTGGCTACTGCTTCGGCTGTTAAACCCATTCCCCAGTAGTAGTCTTCGTTTCCTTCTTTTGCCACAGCGTAATCGGGAGTTGGTTTATATCCACCCATGGGAATAAAACTCATGCTTTCGGCTCCGCCTGCAATGATGCAATGCGCCATTCCACTCTGAATTTTCGCCGTCGCCATTCCGATGGTTTCTAATCCCGATGCGCAATACCTGTTTACGGTTACCCCAGGAACATCGGTTACTTTCAATCCCATAAGAGAAATCAAACGGCCTACGTTCAAGCCTTGTTCGGCTTCGGGCATGGCATTTCCTACCATTACGTCGTCGATTCGTTTTTTGTCGAAATCCGGAAACTGAGCCATTAAATGCTCGATTGTTTCAGCCGCTAGTTCGTCGGGACGTTTAAAACGAAAAACTCCTTTGGGTGCTTTTCCGACTGCGGTTCTGAATCCTTGTACTATATATGCTGTTTTCATATTTTTTAAGTTTTAGAAGAAAGAAGAAAGACCGCGTTGCTGAAAGATCGCTCTGCTGAAAGACTTATGTCTGCTTTATTCTTTAATTCTATTTTTATACTTTTTATTTCTTGCAGCGCAGCGATCTTGCTTCTTGCAGCGCAGCGGTCTTTACTCTAATTTCTCAACGGTTTCCCTTTCGTCAACATAAACTGAATGCGTTCCAACGTTTTTCTTTCGGTACACAAACTCAAAAACGCTTCTCGTTCTATGTCTAATAAGTATTGTTCGCTTACGAGTGTAGGTTCAGATAAATCGCCTCCAGCCATAACATAAGCTAGTTTGTTGGCAATTTTTTTGTCGTGTTCCGAAATGTATTTTCCGGCTTCCATTTGGTCCGTTCCTACTAAGAACATTCCGAGTGCTTGTTTTCCTAATACTTTTACGTCTTTACGTTGCATCGGTTGCGTATAACCTTGTTCGGCCATTTGTAGTGCGATTTGTTTCGCAACTGCAATTTGTCGGTCTTTATTCACCACCACAATGTCTTTTCCTTTTTGTAAAACACCCATATCGAAGGCTTCGTAGGCAGATGTTGCCACTTTTGCCATTCCGATGGTTAGGAAATATTCTTGTAAAACATTCAATTCAACATCATTTTTATGGAACAAATCAGAAGCACGAAGCGCCATTTCTTTTGATCCACCGCCACCCGGAATCACACCAACTCCAAACTCCACCAAACCAATATAGGTTTCAGCTGCTGCGACTACACGGTCGGCGTGCATGGTCATTTCGCAACCGCCGCCAAGAGTCATTCCGTGTGGAGCAACGATAACTGGAGTAGAAGAGTAGCGCACGCGCATCATCGTATCTTGGAAATATTTGATGGCCATGTTTAATTCTTCATATTCTTGTTCGACTGCCATCATAAATATCATTCCGATATTCGCTCCGACAGAGAAATTCGCAGCTTGGTTTCCGATGACTAATCCGTTATATTCTTTTTCGGCTAAATCAATTCCTTTGTTGATGGCTGCTAAAACATCGCCACCAATGGTATTCATTTTCGACTGAAACTCGAGATTTAAAATTCCGTCTCCCAAATCGTGGATTACGGCACCGCTATTGCTCCATACTTTTTTGCTTTCGCGGATGTTGTTCAGGATTATAAAACTATCTTGTCCAGGAACTTTTTCCTGTGATTTTGAAGGAATGTTATAAAAATAAGTGGCACCTTCTTTAACTATATAGAAACTCGAACTTCCAGCAGTTAACATTTCGGTTACCCATGTTGCAGGTTCGTAGCCTTCGGTTTTCATCAATTCGATTCCTTTTTCCACTCCGATGGCATCCCATATTTCAAACGGCCCATTTTCCCAGCCGAATCCGGCTTTCATGGCATCGTCAATTTTGTAGAATTCATCAGAAATTTCAGGAACTCGGTTCGAACAATAGGCGAACATAGCAGAGAAATTTTTACGATAGAAATCGCCCGCTTTGTCTTTTCCCTTCACCAAAACTTTAAAACGATCAATCGGTTTGTCGATGGTTTTAGTTAATTCTAAGGTAGCAAACGAAGCTTTTTTCGCCGCTCTATATTCTAATGTATCAAGGTCTAATGACAAAATGTCTTTTCCTTCTTTTTTATAAAATCCTTGACCCGTTTTGCTTCCAAGCCATTTATTTTCCATCATTTTAGAGATGAAATTAGGAAGTTTGAATAGTTCGTGGGCTTCGTCGGTTGGACAGTTTTCGTAAATTCCGTTGGCCACGTGAACCAAAGTATCCAATCCCACCACGTCAACAGTACGGAAGGTAGCCGATTTTGGTCGGCCAATAACTGGTCCAGTTAGTTTATCCACTTCTTCAATGGTTAATCCCATGTCTTTTACTAAATGGAATAAACTTTGGATGCCGAAAATTCCGATACGGTTTCCGATGAACGCTGGAGTGTCTTTGGCAACTACCGATGTTTTTCCGAGGAATCGCGATCCGTAATCCGTTAAGAAATCCAAAACTTCATTAGTAGTTTGCGGACCCGGAATGATCTCGAATAATTTCAAGTAACGCGCTGGATTAAAGAAATGCGTTCCGCAGAAATGCTTTTGGAAATCCTCGCTTCGGCCTTCGCTCATGAATTTAATCGGAATTCCAGAGGTGTTTGAGGTAACCAAAGTTCCAGGTTTTCTGAATTTTTCAATTTGTTCGAAAACCAATTTCTTGATGTCTAAACGTTCCACAACTACTTCGATGATCCAGTCGCACGAAGCAATTTTTGGCATATCATCGGTTGTATTTCCGGTGGTAATTCGGTTCGCAAATTTTTGGTTGTAAATCGGCGACGGATTCGATTTCAAAGCGTTTGCCAAATGTTCGTTAACCAAACGGTTGCGCACGACTTTACTTTCGAGTGTCAGACCTTTCTTTTCTTCGGCTTCGGTAAGTGTATTCGGAACGATATCCAAAAGCACTACTTCAAGGCCGATATTGGCAAAATGACATGCAATGCCCGAACCCATAATTCCGGATCCGACTACTGCCACTTTTTTGATTGTTCGTTTCATTTCTTTTTAGATGAAAGAAGAAAGACCGCTGCGCTGCTAGAGGCAAGACTAACTTTCTTCATGTTTATATTTTTTTGTTCTTTACGTATTTTTATAACTTTTACTTTGTTCCTTTTGGCTCAGCTTCGGCTTATCGAAGCAATCTTGCAATGAAATGGTCTTTATTCTTTCAGCGAAGCGGTCTTTCTTCTTAAAAAATCTTCTTCTCCGTAATCAAATCATTAATCACGTCAGCGACTTCCGCAAAATGTTTGAGTTTTTCTTCAGATATATTTTGTTTTACTACTTCATTAAACTTAAGTACTGTATTACGTGATTGTTCTCTCATTTGTTTGCCTAAATCGGTTAGATAAATGAGTACACCACGACCGTCATCTGGATTTTTTTTACGGATGATTAAGCCTTTTTCTTCTAATGTTTTTAAGGTGCGTGTTAAACTTGTTGCTTCCATACCCATTCGGTTACTGATATAGGTAGATGGTGTTCCTTCTTCTTTATCGATACTCAATAGGGCAAATCCGATGGCCATTGAACCTTCGAATTTGGACGCTTCTTCGTTGTACATTCGGGAAACCGCTTGCCACGTCGCTCTGAGCGTATAATCTATCGTTTTTTCTTTCATTAAATACGATAACGTTTTAGTTTCGAAAGTCAAAGATATAAAAAATGTATTATGCACGCATACTATTTTTAATTTTTTTATGCGCGCATAGTATTTTTATTATTAACTAAGCTGAAAAGGCTTATTAATAAAGGAAAAAGAACTAGTAACAATTAGTGAAATGCTCGCTGTTTTCCGAATTAAAGAAATTGAACGGATCTATTTTTTGAATTTGGAATCAAAAAAATCGCCAATCCAGCCTAATTTTAAACTTCTCAGCATTTTTTTTTCAAAAGCCCAAAAGAAATCAAATTGTCGAAAAACGAATCCGAAAAAAACCAAAAGAACTTGGTAGATCGGAAAAATCAATATAATATATAAAGGATAGTAAATCCATCCCGAAACGTTTTCTTTTGCGATTCCGAAAAGAGATAAAACGGGTTTGGATAGATACGCCGAACTTGAACCTGTAATGGCAAAAACGATCAAGATGATGAATACTTGCCAATTGGAGGTAATGTTCCAGCGCTTTTTAAAATTGTTCATAAAAAAGGATTGCACACAAATTTAGTAAATTCTATTTCGTGAATAAAAGATTTGTTGAATTAGTTCAAATGCTTACATTAAATACGAGGTACAAATCCAGACAAGCGTTCATTATAATTCAATTGAAAATAAATAAAGTAGTTATAGATAAGATAATTTACTTCATATCCGTAGCGGATTTTAGAATCATAATTAATGATCATTTCGTATAAATTCGGATTGTACAGGTGCGGTTGTCTCACTCTATTGTTCCATTCCATTACAAATAGCTGATTGCGTTGTTCTAAAAAACTTTCTGAGTAATGACCTCTGGGCATCGCTTTGCCATATAAAAACGAATTAAAACCGGGATCGATGATGATGACTTCATATTCAATGTCATCATTAGCAATTCGGACCGTGTCTGACATTTTTTTTGACACATCATCTTTTGAAATAGATGGGTTTTTAGTCGTAGTACAACTTAAAAATAATACTACTACAATTAGAAATGCTAGTATTTTTTTCATTGTATTTTTTATTAAAGGTACTAATTTGGGCGCAATCGATTAAAATTTTAACAAAAAAAAATCATGCGCGGATCCGAATGATTTTATAGTTGAGAGCGAGTTAAATTATTTTCCTCCAAATAGTTTTCCGAAAAGTCCGCCTAATAATCCGCCGCCTTTTCCTTTGCCATTCATAGCGGTTACCGCATCTCCAATTCCGATTTGACCGTCACCATCTTGATCTAAAACAGAGGTCAAAACGCTTCCGCCCATTCCTCCAGACGATGGCTGGTTTTGATCGCCACTTAATAGTCCGCCAAGGATATCTGATAATCCGCCACCGGTTGAATTTTGACCACTTGAATCCAAACCGCTTGATTGTGCTTTTTTGGCCAAAAATGCCATTAAGAGAGGTGCAGCAATTTTCATAATCATGGCAATTTTGTCTGAACTGATACCGGTGTTTTGACTCACTTGATTTTGAACGGCTTCTTGATTTCCACCCAAAACGTGACCTAAAATTTTGCCACCTTCGTTCTGAACATCTCCGCCCAACATACCTGATAAATTATCCAATAATCCTCCATGTTTCCCACTTAATAATGCACCCAGTAAGCCATCTTGTCCTTCTTGTGTTGAAGCATTATTCTGCATTGCTCCTACAAGTTCAGGTAAGACAGAAGCTAATACTGATGAAGTTTCGCCTTCGCTAGTTCCTGCTTGTCCGCTGACACTTGATATGATTTGTTTACCTAAATCGCTATTTAATAAATCCATTAATCCAGCCATATTTTTTTAGTTTTAGAGTTTATACTATCAAAAATAGTATTTTTTTATTGATTATCCGTTTTTAATAAGCTGATGACTTGTTCTGCTAATTCGGTGCCAATACGGTCTTGCGCTTCAAGCGTTGCCGCACCAATATGTGGAGTTAATGAAATTCGGGGATGCATTAAGATTTGGATTTCGGGTGTGGGTTCGTTTTCAAAAACGTCTAATCCGGCAAAAAGTATTTTGTCATTTTCAAGTGCTTCGATTAAAGCCACTTCATTGATTACGCCACCACGAGAACAATTTACAATACCCACATTGTCTTTCATTTGAGCGATTTCTTCTGTGTCAATTACGTATCCCTCTTGCGCTGGGACATGTAAAGTAATAAAATCGGAATGTTTGAAAACATCTTCTAATGATTCGGTGATGATATCAACATTGATGAATTGGCCGTTGTAAAAATCGACTCTAATTACTGCTTCGTTGACGAATTTATCAGCAGCCACCACTTTCATTCCGAGGCCGAGTGCCATTTTCGCAACTGCTTGACCAATTCGGCCAAAACCTATAATTCCGAGTGTTTTACCGCGTAATTCGATTCCGTTTGCGTAGGCTTTTTTCAACCCTTCAAAATGGGTATCGCCTTCTAAAGGCATGTTTCGGTTCGAATCGTGCAGAAAACGAACACCTGTAAATAGGTGAGCAAATACCAATTCGGCTACACTTTCAGATGAAGATGCAGGCGTATTAATAACGTGCTTTCCGTTCGCCCGAGCGTAATCGACATCGATATTGTCCATTCCGACACCGCCGCGTCCGATGATTTTTAAACCCGGACAAGCATCGATGATATCCTGACGCACTTTAGTCGCACTTCGTACCAAAAGCACCGAAACATTGTTCGTATTGATAAAGTTGGCCACTTGTTCTTGGGCCACTTTGGTGGTAATTACTTCAAATCCGCCTTTTTCTAGTGCTTTAACTCCGCTTTTCGAAATTCCGTCGTTGGCTAATACTTTCATTTTTTTGTCATTGCGAGGAACGAAGCAATCTCATCCTCTAATTTATTAATTATTTGTTTTTATGCTGTAATTACAGATTCTTGAATTGCAACTTCCAATTTTTTCATCACATCTACCAATACTTGAACGCTTTCCAATGGCAGTGCATTGTACATCGATGCACGATATCCGCCTACTGATCGATGACCGGGTAAACCAGAAATTCCGGCTTCTTTCCACATTGCATCAAAAGTGGATGCATGCGATTCATCGTTTAATAAAAAGGTCGCATTCATAATGCTGCGATCTTCTACAGCTGCCGTTCCTTTAAAGAGCGGATTTCTGTCAATTTCTGCGTACAATAAATCGGCTTTGGCTTGATTGATTTTTTCGATAGCCGGAATTCCGCCTAAATTTTTCAGCCATTGCAAGGTAAGTAATGACGCATAAATTGGAAAAACGGGTGGCGTATTGTACATGCTTTCTGCTTTGATGTGTTTTTCGTAATCCAACATACTCGGAATGTATCTTCCCGATTTCCCTAAAATTTCTTCTTTGACAACCACTAACGTAGTTCCAGCCGGACCCATATTTTTCTGTGCGCCAGCGTAAATTAGGTCGAATTGAGTAAAATCTAACGTACTTGAAAAAATATCTGAACTCATATCACAAACCACGGGCATGTCAACGTTTGGAAACGATTTCATTTGGGTTCCAAAAATGGTATTGTTGCTGGTGCAATGAAAATACGAGGCATCAGTTGGAATGCTATAATCTTTTGGAATGAAATTGTAATTCTGTTCTTTTGAAGAGGCAACAACAACCGTTTCTCCGAAATGTTTGGCTTCTTTAATGGCATTATTCGCCCACGTTCCCGTGTCTAAATAGGCCGCTTTTCCATCCGTTTTCATTAAGTTATAAGGAACCATCAAAAATTCTAAACTTGCTCCGCCGGCCAAAAATAAGGCTTGATAACCTTTTCCTTCTAAACCTAAAAGTTCTAAAACTAAAGCTCGTGCTTCATCCATAACCGCTACAAAATCTTTACTTCTGTGGGATATTTCTAAAATCGACAAATCAGAATTATTAAAGTTCAAAATGGCTTGAGCCGATTTTTCAAAGACTTCTTGAGGTAAAATGCAAGGTCCCGCGCTGTAGTTGTGTTTTTTCATTGTTAAATTAATGCAAAATTAAAGATGCAAATTTCGGGAATAGCACATAAAAAAGCGGTTAGAATATGGCAATAATTAGGCTATGTTATTAACGAAAACGTTTTAGTTTATAACAATTTCTAAGAATTATTCAATCAAATTTGAAGTAGAAATTCGAGGGTATCGACATTATCGGCGTAGTCCCAAAGTTTAGGCTTCTGCGTATGTCCAAACGGAATACTGTTCTCAACTAAGTCGTTAGAAACGAGACACTGAATCTGATCCGCGTCGTTTTTCAGTTGTTGCTTGATGGTCTCGATGTCATCATAATATTCGTAAAATAAAGAAGAAATAGGCGAAGCGTAACTCGAATCTTCTTTGATGGTTAAAAATTCATTATCCAATAATTGGAAGTTGCTCATCAAGAAAACCGCTTTATTGTAGTCGTAATTGTTCGCGTATTTTTCGTAATAAATGACATCGCGTTGCTCGTAAATAGCTTTAAAAAAAGCATCAAAATTATAACCTCTAGGAACAAAAAGTTTCGAAACATTGCGGCATCCCAACCCGAAATACCTAAAAATATCTTCTCCTAAACCCACCAAATCTTCATGCGATTCCGTTCCGTTTAAAAGTGCAACCGAATTTCTGTTTTTGCGAATGATTGATGGCTTGTCTTTAAAATAATATTCAAAATACCGAGCTGTGTTGTTACTTCCGGTCGCAATGACGGCATCAAAATGTTCTAATTTTCCATCGGTGAATGTGATGTAATCAGCTATTCTAGAATCGACTGCAATGAGATAGTTGGCTAAAAATTTAATCAAATGTTGGTCGTTGGACGATGTTTTCACTACAACCTTATGACCCGAAATCAGCACCGATAAAAAATCGTGAAAACCCACGAGCGGAATATTTCCGGCTAAAATTAATCCGACAGTTTTGGCTGGATTTTGATTGGAATCGAAGGTGTACTTCGAAAGCCAACTGTTTAAGTTTTCTTCGGTCAATGCTTCGGCCCACGATTGAACGGCAAAATAGACTTGATCGGGCGTAAACCATCCGTTGTGCGACTGCGATAATTCGAGCAAAGAAATAAAGGCATCATAAAACAAATCGTTGTGCAACACCTGTTCGTTTTTGGTGTTAGCATCCACTGAAAATTGACCTAAAAATGTCCCTAATTCAATAAAACATTTTTTTTTCTCGATTTGTAACATGAGTAACTTGTTTATGAATGGTTTTGATTGTAATTTTGCACAAAATTAAACAAATCATTTAGGATTAAAGTTTTTTTAAATCTATTATCTACAATTTAATATCAAAAATACAAAATGGCAATCATAATAACAGACGAGTGTATCAATTGTGGTGCGTGCGAGCCAGAATGTCCGAATACTGCAATCTATGAAGGTGCTGACGATTGGCGCTATAAAGACGGAACCAAATTGCGCGGAAAAGTAATTTTACCCGATGGAAGTGAGGTCGATTCGGATGCGGCACAAACTCCGATTTCCGACGATATTTATTACATCGTTCCGGGTAAATGTACCGAATGTAAAGGTTTTCACGAAGAACCGCAATGTGCAGCAGTATGTCCGGTTGATTGTTGCGTTCCCGATGACAATCATGTAGAAAGCGAAGAAACGCTTTTAAACCGACAAGCTTTTTTACACAACGAATAACAAATCAACCTGCTGTAGCGGGTTTTTTTTTGGTCTGCATTTGATGTTGTAAAAAATCGTTGGCATCACTTGAATTGACTGATAGTCAATAGCTACAAGGCTAAGAAATATTCTATTTCTTTTTTTTAATTGAAAGTTTTTGTTAGATTTGTTCAAAAGCTATACTTAAAATGAAAAAGATAGTCGTCTTACTTTTTTTAATTTTATGTGTAAAACTATCTGCTCAAACGGCTGAAAAATCCATTATTTTATTGGATGCGGAGAGTAAGCTTCCAATCGAAGATGCTACCGTTGTCATCCTAAAAAACAAACAAATTTTCTTAAGTAATGTAGAAGGAAAGGTGACCTTCGATTTAAAAGGCGCTTCAAACATTCAAATTTCGCATACTTCGTATAAGACGATGATCATTCGATCAGCCATTCTAAAAGAAAAAGAAACGGTTGTTTACATAAAAAGTAACGTCAATACTTTAGATGAGATCATTCTTACTAAACAACATCCTCAAAAGATTCTGGCGTCACTGATTGACAATTCAAAGAAGAAACTAAATGTTCCAGTCCGATTAAAAGTCTATTGCCGCGAATTTTTTAAACTCAACGGAAAATACTCCTATTATAATGATGGCTTAATTAATTTCCAATTGCTTAGTAAAACTAAAGATTTCAATTCTACTATTTTAGTCGAACAAAATCGTTCCATCGGATTGATTGATGCAAACGTCAGTAGCGAGTTATTGGGTTACAATTTGAATGATATCATGGAAAATTATTATAACTTCAAATACTTGCTGCCACTTTTGGATCCCAAAGCTAAAAAGGAATATGATTTTTTGGTGAAAGTCAATCCGAATAATGAAAATTATTATGTGATGACCGCCATTCCCAATGAAAACGGAAAAGGACTTCAAGATGATTTTAGCATTATCTATGACAAGAAAAAGAAAATCATTATCGAAGTGAGTTCGGTTCTCACTCCGATGACGGTAGCCAAAATGAAAGACAAAACGTCGAACGGTTCCAAAAACATAAACAAGTCGGTTTTCAAAACCATCTACAGATCTGATGAAGATGACTATTATTTAATCAGTTCCAAAGAAGAAATCGGATTCGAAAGAAACGACAAAAACGGTAAAAAGCAAATTGAAGTTAGAAACTACTTTGTCACCACAAATTTTAGTACTCAAAACTACAGTTTTAAAGACAGCGAAGTGTTCAAAGACAAAACCTTATTCAACAAAAAAAACGAAATCCTAACTGATTATTGGAACGTTTCCGGCTTAGTGGCAACCGATGAAGAACAAAAAATAATCGAAAGTATCGAAGACCGATTGTACGAAGAATAAACGTAAAAAATACTTCGTTTTCAAGATGCTTTTGTTACTTATTTTTATTACCCTATATTTGCACACTTTTAAAAAATATTACTTCAGATGAAAGCAGGAATTGTAGGGTTACCCAACGTAGGAAAATCAACTTTGTTTAATTGTTTATCGAATGCCAAAGCGCAAAGTGCCAACTTTCCGTTTTGTACCATTGAACCTAATATTGGTGTCGTAAACGTGCCGGACCCGCGGATTGTTCGTCTCGAAGAATTAGTAAAACCCGAGCGTGTACAAATGGCAACTGTCGATATTGTTGACATTGCTGGATTGGTAAAAGGAGCCAGTAAAGGTGAAGGATTGGGAAATCAATTCCTTGGAAATATTAGAGAATGTAACGCCATCATTCACGTATTGCGTTGTTTTGATAATGATAATATTGTGCACGTAGATGGAAATGTAAATCCGATTCGCGATAAAGAAACCATCGACATCGAGTTGCAATTAAAAGACTTAGAAACCGTTGAAAAACGACTTGAAAAAGTCAACCGCGCTGCCAAAACCGGAAACAAAGAAGCACAAGTGGAAAAGGCCTTTTTAGACCGAATCCGCGAAGCATTATTACAAGCAAAATCAGCCCGAACCGTTACTCCGCAAAACCAAGATGAAGTCGATTTGATGGAAGATTTCCAACTCATCACTACCAAACCGGTATTGTACGTTTGCAACGTTGACGAAAGTGCTGCCGTAAATGGAAATGCCTACGTAGATCAAGTGCGTGAACTAGTAAAAGACGAAGATGCCGAAGTAATCATTTTATCGGTTGGAGCAGAAGCTGACATCACCGAACTGGAAAGCTACGAAGAACGTCAGGTATTTTTAGAAGATATGGGTTTGACCGAACCAGGTTCTGCGGTACTGATTCGTGCTGCTTATAAGTTGTTAAAACTACAAACGTATTTCACTGCCGGTGTTAAAGAAGTGCGTGCTTGGACGATACAAGTCGGAGATACCGCGCCTAAAGCGGCTGGAGTCATCCACACCGATTTCGAAAAAGGTTTCATCCGGGCCGAAGTAATTTCATTTGAAGATTATTCAACCTTAGGTTCTGAAGCTAAATGTAAAGAAGCCGGAAAACTTAGGGTAGAAGGTAAAGAATACGTTGTAAAAGATGGTGATGTCATGCATTTCCGTTTTAACGTTTAGTCAATAGTAGAGACAAAATAATCTTGGATGTTACAATGAAGTCTTTAAATGGCGCCAAGAATTACATTAAATACAGACAAACCGCAAAAGTGATTTTGCGGTTTTTTAATTATCCTTTAAATCAAAATCTTGAACATTTTTTTTATTTGATTTTCTTGAAATTTCATAATAATATCCCAAAACGAAAAAATCTCTTCCAGTTTCATCGTTAATCTTATAATCAAATTGATGTAAATAACCTAGTTGAATTGAAGAGTTTTTTGAAGTTTTATAATTTAAAGTAAATTGAGTACGATTTCGCTCAAAATAAGGTTCTTTATCTGTAAAAAATAATTCATTACTAAAACTTGCGACAAAGGGTTTATATCCATTAGTGTCTTTTCCAAAAGGCAATGAAATACCAACACGATATCTAAAACGATTTCTATAACCATTACTTGTCCATCTTAATTCTGTCCTATATCGTTGTTCTATTTTGAATTTATTAATATCTTGAGTAAAAACTAATTGAGGCCATAATCTAAATTCGTTATTATTTTTTGGTACAGTGAAATTACCTATTTCATTATATGTTTGATAACTTCCAGCACCTAATGTTAGTTTAACCGATTTGTGAATCTTATAATTAATTCCGCCTTTAACTTCATAGTAATGAAAATTACTATAAAATTGAAGCGAACGAATTTGTCCTTCAGTAAAAAAACTCAAATTATCTGAATGATTGTATTTTAAATTTAAAATATTCCACGAACCTAAGGCATCTTGCTGTGCATGCGTTCTTAGAGCAAAAAAAAGTATTGAAATAAAAAGAACTTTAACGAACTTCATTCTAAATTTATATTATATGTTGGTGCAAATATACTAAGATATTTGTTTTTTACTTTTTGATATTGGTAAAGGTATAAAATTGAATATAGAGAAGAGAATAGCTACAAAAGTGGTTTTGTTGTTTTATGGCACAAAAAGCCGCATTATGGACCGTCACCGAAACTGGAATTTTCTGCCATTATCAATAGGTGTATAGCAAAATCTGCATTCTGCCTTCTGCGTTCTGCCTTCTGAATAGCTGCCTATTCCCGCTTTCCACTCCACTATTTTTCGTCAAAACCTTTTTTTGTAAACGCTAAAAAGAGCTTCCGTTGGTCGCTTTTTTTACGTTACAAAAAATAGCTTTTTACTTCAAAATGAGTTCGTTCCAACCTGCCTGCCGGTAGGCAGGTCGGGGGCAAAACCGTATAAAATTCCAGTTTTAGTGCTACTAATGCGTCTTTCCCGCGCAGGCTGGAATCCATTTTTAGTAAGTTTGGATTCCCGCCTGCGCGGGAAAGACGCCAGAATAAAATAGTTTTTTCTTCCAACTTCCAACTTCCAACTTCCATCATCCATCTTCCAACTTTCAACTTTCGACTAATTTTTGTCAAAAACATTCTTAATAACTTTGATACATATCAGTTCCAAAACCCTTGTGCATTCACTATATTAGCGCATCAGTGGCTTCTTCAAGAAGTAGAAACCAAATTGAACCTAGTAACCTCGACAGCATAACAATGGAAGTAGAAAATCAGTATAACGAAGACAATATTCGCTCACTCGACTGGAAAGAACACATCCGAATGCGACCCGGAATGTACATCGGAAAGCTCGGAGATGGTTCTTCTCCCGACGACGGAATTTATATTTTACTCAAAGAAGTACTCGATAACTGCATCGACGAATTTGTCATGGGTGCCGGAAAAGTAATCGAGGTAACCATCAAAGATAAATTGGTAACGGTGCGTGATTATGGCCGCGGAATTCCACTGGGGAAAGTAGTCGATGTGGTTTCTAAAATGAATACCGGTGGAAAATACGATTCGAAAGCCTTTAAAAAATCGGTAGGTTTAAACGGCGTCGGAACCAAAGCGGTTAATGCACTTTCCAATTATTTTCGTGTAGAATCGGTGCGCGACAACCAACAAAAAGCGGCCGAATTCTCAGCCGGAAATTTAACGCTGGAAGAAGACGTAATCGAAAGCACCAAACGAAAAGGAACTAAAGTTGCCTTCGTAGCCGACGACCTCATTTTTAAAAACTACAAATACCGTAACGAGTACGTCATCAAAATGCTCAAAAACTATTGCTACCTCAATACGGGTTTGACCATTTATTACAACGGTGAAAAGTTTTATTCCGACAACGGATTGCGGGATTTACTCGAAGAAACCATCACGCACGAAGACTGTGTTTATCCAATCATTCACCTCATTGGCGACGACATCGAAATTGCATTAACCCACAGTAAATCGCAATATTCAGAAGAATACCATTCATTCGTCAACGGACAAAACACCACCCAAGGTGGAACGCACTTAAATGCGTTTCGCGAAGCCTTAGTCAAAACCATCCGCGAATACTACAACAAGGGTTTTGAAGCTTCAGATATTCGCAAATCAATTGTATCGGCCGTTTCGGTAAAAATTGAAGAACCAGTGTTCGAATCGCAAACCAAAACCAAATTAGGGTCGAACGATATTGGTCCGAATGGTCCAACCGTACGAACCTTCATTCACGATTTCATCACCACCAAACTCGATAATTTTTTACATAAAAATCCAGAAGTAGCCGACCAGCTACTGCGCAAAATTTTACAAGCCGAACGAGAGCGAAAAGAGTTATCCGGAATCAGAAAATTGGCCAAAGACCGCGCAAAAAAAGCAAGTTTGCACAACAAGAAATTGCGTGATTGCCGCGTGCATTTGACCGATGCTAAAAATCCGCGAAGTTTAGAAAGTACGCTTTTTATTACCGAAGGTGATTCGGCTTCGGGTTCGATTACCAAAAGTCGCGATGTGAACACACAAGCTGTTTTTAGTTTGCGTGGTAAGCCGTTGAATTCCTATGGAATGACGAAAAAAATTGTCTACGAGAACGAAGAATTCAACTTGCTTCAAGCCGCGTTAGACATCGAAGAAACGATGGAAGACTTGCGTTACAACAACATCGTAATCGCAACCGATGCCGATGTCGACGGTATGCACATTCGCTTGTTATTGATTACCTTTTTCCTGCAGTTTTTCCCAGAGTTGATCAAAGACGGACATTTATACATTCTCCAAACGCCCTTGTTCCGTGTCCGTAATAAAAAAGAAACAATTTATTGCTACTCCGACGAAGAGCGCAGAGACGCCATCGAAAAACTAAAGCCCAAACCTGAAATCACGCGATTCAAAGGATTGGGGGAAATTTCACCCGACGAGTTCAAGCATTTCATTGGAGAAAGCATCCGTCTCGATCCAGTGATGCTCGACAAAGCCACATCAATCGAAACACTATTAGAATTTTACATGGGTAAAAACACACCCGACCGACAAACCTTCATTATTAATAATTTGAAAGTGGAATTGGATCGGGAATTGGTGGAGAAGTAGTTTGTAGCACAGAGTTTTACAATGTTAAGCACAAAGTGACACAAAGAAAAAAAACATTGAGAAGCTTAGTGTAAAATTTTGAGTAACATTGTGAACCATAAATATGATTGTAGAAAACGATATAAGCCGAATAATTTTAGATTGCGCATTTAAAGTTCATACCAAGCTTGGTTCTGGTTTGTTAGAAAAAGTCTACAGGGAATGTTTAGCTTATGAACTCATAAAATGTGGTTTAGATGTAAAACAAGAGAAGTCTTTTCCAGTCATTTATGATGAAATAAGATTTGATTGTGGATATAGAGTTGATATAATTGTCAATGATAAAGTAATCGTAGAACTCAAAGTTGTTGAAAATTTTACAATTGAGCATGTAGCGCAGTGTTTAACATACATGCGACTTTCAGAATGTAAGTTAGGATTATTACTTAACTTTTATAAAAAATCATTAAAGGAAGGAATCAAACGATTAATTTTATAAGTAGTGTGTTATTGTGTTTCACAAATTTCTGCCCGAAGTATAAAAAAACATTGAGAAACTTAGTGTTAAACTTTGAGTAACATTGTGCTCCAAAAAAAATAAAATGAAAGACGAAGAAGAAGATAACCTTAACGAAGAAACTAACGACGAGTTAGACCATTCAACCCAAGACGATAGCAACGACGAAGTTTTTGACGACATCGTCTCGACTGGCGGAAATCACTTTTACGACAACGACGAAAATCCAGAAGATACCATTACCAAAGTAACCGGAATGTATAAGGATTGGTTTTTGGATTACGCTTCGTACGTAATTCTTGAGCGTGCCGTGCCTGCCATCGAAGACGGATTTAAACCCGTTCAGCGCCGCATCATGCACTCGCTCAAAGAATTAGACGATGGTCGTTACAACAAAGTCGCCAATGTAGTCGGGCATACCATGCAGTATCATCCACACGGTGATGCGAGTATCGGCGACGCCATGGTGCAAATTGGTCAAAAAGAATTGCTCATCGATTGCCAAGGAAACTGGGGAAATATCCTTACAGGCGATAGCGCTGCAGCTTCGCGTTACATCGAAGCGCGTTTGTCGAAATTTGCGTTAGAAGTTTTGTATTCGCCAAAAATAACTGATTGGGGAATGTCGTACGACGGTCGACGAGCTGAGCCGAATAATCTTCCGGTAAAGTTTCCGCTATTGTTGGCGCAAGGCGCAGAGGGAATCGCAGTCGGACTTTCCACGAAAGTGCTGCCGCACAATTTCAACGAACTCATCGATGCGTCCATCAAAATTTTAAAAGGAAAACCGTTTACCTTATATCCCGATTTTCAAACAGCCGGAATTGCCGATGTGTCCAATTACAACGACGGATTGCGCGGTGGACGTGTGCGTGTGCGTGCCAAAATTTCGCAATTGGACAAGCAGACGTTGGTGATTACGCAAATTCCGTTTTCAACCAATACGTCGACGTTAATCGACAGTATTTTGAAAGCCAATGAAAAAGGGAAAATCAAAATCAAGAAAATTGAAGACAACACCGCGGCCGAAGTTGAAATCTTAATTCATCTTTTCCCCGGCGTTTCTCCCGATAAATCGATTGATGCCTTGTATGCATTCACGGCCTGTGAAACATCGGTTGCGCCTTTAGGTTGCGTGATTGAAGACAACAAACCGCTGTTTATTGGCGTGTCTGACATGTTGAAAATATCAACCGATCGAACGGTTCAATTGCTCAAAGCCGAACTCGAAATTCAACTGGAAGAATTAAAAGCCAAATGGCATTTTGCTACGTTGGAGAAGATTTTCATCCGAGAGGAAATGTATATCGACTTCAAATTGTATTCCGATAGAGAAACCTTGTACCAATACATGTACAAACGTTTCGAGCCGTTTAAAAAATCATTTGTTAGAGACATCATCGACGAAGATTTGCAGAAATTAACGCAGATTCCGATGATTCGTATCACGCGTTTTGACTCCGATAAAGCCGACGGATTTATTGCGAATTTAGAAGACGAAATGAAACAAGTGCAACATCATCTAGACAACTTGATTGATTTTGCCATCGACTATTTTGCCAAACTCAAAGAAAAATACGGAAAAGGACGCGAACGTCAAACGGAACTGCGCAGTTTTGATACGATTGAAGCAACAAAAGTGGTATTGCGAAATACCAAATTATACGTGAATAGGGAAGAGGGTTTCTTTGGAACCGGACTCAAAAAAGACGAATACGTAACCGATTGTTCGGACATCGACGACGTGATTGTTTTTCTACGCGACGGAAAAATGATGATTGCCAAAGTAGACGACAAAAAGTTTGTGGGCAAAGACATCATTCACATTGCCGTTTTTGATAAAAATGACAAGCGCACGATTTACAACATGATGTATCGCGATGGTAAAAATGGTTCGACGTTTATTAAGAGGTTTAATGTCTCAGGCGTGACGCGCGATAAATTTTACGATCTGACGCAAGAAAAACCTGGTTCGCAAGTGTCTTATTTTTCGGCCAATCCGAATGGTGAAGCCGAAGTCGTAACGATTTTATTACGCCAAGTTGGAAGTGTAAAAAAACTGAAATGGGATGTCGATTTTACCGATATCGCGATAAAAGGTCGTGCTTCTCGTGGAAATACAGTAACCAAATATCCGATCAAAAAAATCGAGCTGAAGGAAAAAGGAATTTCAACTTTACGTCCGAGAAAAGTCTGGTTCGACGATACTGTTCAGCGATTGAATGTAGATGGAAGAGGAGAGTTACTAGGCGAATTCCGTCCGAATGACCGCTTGCTCATCATTAATCAATCAGGAAAATTGAAAACCATTATTCCAGAACTTACCACCCATTTCGACGAAGATATGATTGTACTGGAAAAATGGAATCCGAAGAAACCAATATCAACAATCTATTACGACGGCGAAAAAGAACGGTATTTTGTCAAACGATTCTTAGTCGAAAACGAAAACAAAGAAGAACTATTCATCACCGAACACGATAAATCACAGTTGGAGATTGTTTCGACCGATTGGCGACCTGTAGCCGAAATAGTATTTGCCAAAGTAAAAGGCGTTCAAAAAGACAATCAAACTATCGATTTAGAGCAATTCATTGCTGTAAAAGGAATCAAAGCCTTGGGTAATCAATTGACTGCGGATAAGCTGAAGCAAGTTAATTTATTGGAATCCTTACCTTACGAAGAACCCGAAGAGGAAGCGCCAGAAGAAATGGAAGTTACGGACGAAGACAACGTTTCAGAGGACATTCAAACAGAAACAGACGATGATGGCCAAATAACACTTTCTTTGGAGTAAAATAAAACCCGACAGGACGTTAGAACTGCCGGGTTTAATTTATATATGATATGGAATAAATAAAATACCATTTAATTACTCCAATCTATCGTTTTTTAATTTCTGTCTTTTGTGGCATTGCAATTTTAATTACACTAGCATCTTCGTTTTCAGTAATTGGATTTTGTACTGCATCTTGTCGTGTTTGTTTTGTAACAGACTCAGCTGTTGATTTCTCCTGTGGCCCAGGTGCTGGAGCAAAGCGTTCTTCAGAATATCTTGAAATACTTCCATCAGGCAACACTTCATCGGCTCGATTAGCACTTATAGTATAAGTGAAAGCAACATTTGAAGTACCTCTTTTGAGTTCAATTACATCAAAACTACTCTGTGTTTTATTGGTAACAAATACACCTTCGCAGTCACCTTCAAGCTGAATAAAAACACGTAAAGGATGTTTTTCATTTACCACAATGTTTTTAGAGAAAATAGGATCAATTTCGATGTGGGCTTTACCATTAACTAATTTTCCTTGACCATAGTCTTGAAACAAATTTTCAGGTGATTCAGGACACGATAATGCCACATAATTATTATCTAGATCTTTTACAATAGTATTTACGGTTCCGGTTCCAATAATTTTTCTCATACCAGCAGCACCAGCAACTTCACGTGAACCAACATAGGCCCATCCTTGGGCAACACCAGCATTCTGAACTTCAAAATATCCGCCTGCACTTGCGTTAGCGCCGAGAGCTGCTGCATTTGACAAAGTACCATTGGTATTTACCATGGTAGTAGCAAATCCGACCACTCCAAATTGTGTACCTGTAGCGGCGATTCCGGAACCACGCGCAACGGTAAAATTAGCTGCATTATTTCCAACAGCAAGAACACCGGTGCCACCAACAGCAGTTGTGGCTCTGGAAAAAGTACCAACAGTAGATCCGTTAAAAGCACCACCTGAGCCACTTATTAAATAGGTTCCCGCTAAATTATTTCCAATACCGAAAACGCCTGTTCCGTTTGCATTTATATTTGCAAAATCACCACCCATAGCAGTAGAACCGCCTGTTTGTCCATAAACACCTGAACCCGCAGTGGCTGCAGTTGCACTTGTATTAAAGCCTCTAACCCCGTCACCAGTTCCCGCATTCTGACCTTGCCAGCCTGCTCCGGAGCTGGTAACAAATGTTATACCTCCCGTAGCCGCATTGGACAAAGCTTGCCCATAGAAGGCATATCCATTACCAGTAGTTGCATCTGAATAGCCACGAACTCCAATAGAAAACCCAGTAGTTACACTTCCTATCGCTCTACCAAAAACACCTACGGCAGTATTGGTGGAATAGGCGTTTGCAGCATTTAGACCAAATACTCCAACTCCAGCTACTGAACTAGTTTGTCCGTAAATTCCATAAGCATTACCTGTTAGTGCACTATTTAGACCGGCTACTCCAATTCCATTTGGGGACGAAGAAACTCCATTCAAACCCCGAGCATCGCCACTTGTACTCAAAGCATCACCTCCAGCTCCAATTGCAATTCCGGTTCCACTAGGTGTAGTTGAGTTTTGTCCAAATACACCATAGCTTATATTACCTGTCGCTGTATTAGTGCCATTCAACGAACCTAAAACTCCTATTCCATTATTCGCTGCAGCACTGTTGCTTTCCCCATATATACCAACCCCATTTGCTCCGGCATAACCATTTATTGCAAAAGTTCCTAAGGCGTTTATACTGCCAGTGTAACCCGTTCCATAAACCGAGAAAACATCACCTGCAAATGGAGTTGAATTATTAAAAACTGCTGGACCAGCGGGAAGAAAACGCATGCGTTCATTTGCAGCTGCACTTCCATTAGTTTTAACAACAAATGCCTGGGCATCGGTAGTTCCAATAAAATTGGTTCCAGCTATTGTACCGGCATTACCCGTAGTGCCCCAATCAGAATTAGCGCCTGTAGCTAATCGAATCCACAAAGAACCATTCCAATAGTAAAAACCTGGTGTAACTTGATTCGCACCTGGTGCTGAGGTAAAGGTATTGTATACAATTTCAGACTCAGTAGGAGTGACAATGGTTGCAACATTAGTGGCTGCCAATGCAACCCTTGGAACTAACAAACCATCTGTGGCTGAAGTAATGTCAAGCGAACCTTGAGGATTAGTAGTGTTTACTCCAATTTGTGCAGTACAAATTACAACTTGTAACATGAAAAGAGCAAGACTTAAATAACTTCGAAATAGCTTAGTATTCTTCATTTTGTATTTTAATTAGTTTAGCAATCTATTGATTTTAAAATGATTGTAAATATAATCATATTAAAAATTATTTTAATTCACATTTTGATTGTTTTTATTCAGTAGTAACTAAAAAGATTAAAATAGTACATATCAGTTTTTATAAGCGTGCTCAGTAAATAAGTTGAAGCTGAGCAATACGCAAGAAGAACACATCGAAAAAGGTAGTTAAAATGAAAGTTACAGCCGAGGATACTGTTTCAGAAGATCTACTAACCGAAACCGATGATGATGGACAGATAGCTTTGTCATTAGATTAATTCAAAAAAAACCTACTTAACGTCAAAATTAAGCAGGTTTTTTTTTAAAACATGATTTTTATCGTTTTTCTCAAACTTTAATTAGCCTAATTTTACCACTCTAAAAATAGATTTATGTCCAACTTTCCTTCTGACATTCAAATAGCGCAAAGTGCAACGCTGACACACATCAAAGAAATTGCTGAAAAAATAAACATTTCCAATGACGATTTAGAATACTACGGAAAATACAAAGCGAAACTTCCTCTTCATTTACAATCTGCAAGTCCCAAAGGGAAATTGATCTTAGTTACTGCCATGTCTCCAACTAAATACGGTGAAGGTAAAACCACAATGTCTATTGGTCTGGCCGATGGATTGAATTATATTGGTAAAAACGCAATTGCCGTATTGCGCGAGCCTTCTCTCGGTCCAGTTTTCGGCATGAAAGGTGGTGCTGCTGGCGGTGGTTATGCACAAGTAATTCCGATGGAAGACATCAATCTGCATTTTACAGGTGATTTTTCGGCAATTGAAAAGGCAAATAATTTACTTTCGGCGATTATCGATAACAACTTGCAAAACCCAGTGCACTCACTCAACTTAGATCCTCGAACGATTGCATGGAAACGCGTAATGGATATGAATGATCGCTCGTTACGAAATATTATTATTGGTGTAGGAGGGAAAGCTAATGGTGTACTACGAGAAGAAGGTTTTAATATCACTCCAGCGTCTGAGGTAATGGCAATTTTGTGTCTGTCCAAGGATATGGAAGATTTAAAACGACGCTTAGGTTCCATTTTTATTGGAAAAACATGGGAAGGAAAAGCCATTTTTGCCCGTGATTTGAAAGTTGTCGGCGCTATGGCTGTACTTTTAAAAGACGCTTTAAAGCCCAATTTAGTGCAAACCTTGGAGGGAAATCCTGCACTGTTGCACGGTGGACCATTTGCTAGTATTGCTCAAGGAACCAATACGGTAATTGCAACAAAAATGGGGCTTTCATTGGCTGATTACGTTGTGACCGAAGCTGGATTTGGAGCCGATTTAGGTGCTGAAAAATTCTTTCATATCAAATGTGCGCAGTCCGGATTGAAACCTGCCGCAATAGTTATTGTTGCAACGTTACGCGCGCTGAAACACCATGCAGGAATGAGCGAATACGAATTGAAACACCCCAAAGTTTCAGCTATTGAAAATGGGTTTTGCAATTTGGAAAAACATATTGAAAACATGCAACAATTCGGCATCAATCCTATTGTTTGTATTAATGCATTTCCCGATGATACGGAAGAAGAATATGCTAAACTGATCGAATTGTGCAGTCTGAAAGGTGTTGTTGCGGTTGTGAGCAGCGCTTTTGTTAATGGCGGAAAAGGAGCAACAGAATTAGCCAAGTCAGTTGTTGAAGTCATCGACAAAAAGTCAAGTGATTTCCAACCTTTATATCAAAAATCGGATAGCATTGAACACAAAATTAAAACGATAGCCACCAAAATATATGGTGCGACTGCGGTTGAATTATCGCCTAAGGCTAAAACTCAGTTGAAAATGATCAACGATTTAGGTTTTAATGAATTTGCGGTTTGTATGGCAAAAACACCGGCCAGTTTTTCGGATAACGAGAAATTAATTGGTCGTCCTACTAATTTTAATGTAACCGTAAGAGAATTTGAAATTGCAAGTGGAGCCGGATTCATAGTTCCTCTTTTGGGTGATGTGATGCGAATGCCAGGATTGCCAAGTGTTCCTAATGCAGAGCGCATTGACATTGATAACGACGGAAAAATTATAGGTTTATCGTAGAAATTTTTATGATCAAAGTTAAATCAAAGTAATAAAAAAATGCTCCAATAGTGAAGCATTTTTTATAACTTTTTTTCAATCAAAAATCACTATTTCTTTTTACGCATTTTCATATTGATGAATTCAACTCCCAATGAAAATGCAATGGCAAAATACAAATATCCTTTAGGAACCGTTCCTACTTTTTGTCCGACCAAAGCAGAATCCGACAGGTGCATACTTTCAGTAATCAACATGAATCCGATAAGAATTAAAAAAGCCAGTCCAAGTACCTGAATCGACGGATTTGAATTGACAAAATTTCCGACCGGTACTGCAAATAGCATCATCACACCCACCGAAATCACTACGGCGGTAACCATGATATATAAAGCGCCTTCCACACCATTAGTCATTCCAACGGCCGTTAAAATACTATCCACCGAGAAAATCAAGTCAATCAATAATATTTGGAATATCACATTGCCAAACGATTTAGCTGCCGATGTTTTCAAATCTTTTTCTTCTTCACCTTTGTGATCCACCTTTTCGTGAATTTCTTTAGTGCTTTTGTAGATTAGAAAAATACCACCAAACAATAATATCAACGCCTGTCCAGTGAAATGAGCACTAAACCAACCCCAATCAACACTAAATAATGGTTCTTTCATTGCAATCAAAAGCGTAATTCCGAAAAGCAAACCAATACGCATGAACATTGCTAAAAACAAACCAATCTGTGTGGCTTTTTTACGTTTTTCTTCGGGTAACTTACCTGTTACAATAGAGATGAAAATGATGTTGTCAATTCCTAATACAATTTCTAAAAAGGTCAGGGTTAAAAGAGCTATCCAGGCATCCGGATTCAAAAATACTTCCATTTGTTTACGTTAAGGTTTAAAATTATACGTGTTTAATCGAGTTTTGTTACAGTTCCTTTTTGTTTTGTAGGTTCACCCACATACGAATATTCAAAGGTATAGTTTTTTTCTTGCGTGGTAAGAATCCGAATAGCAATTGACTTTCGTTCTTCACGGTTTTTCGGACGACTGTTTTGCATGATGTATTCGCAGTCGTTAATCCAACGCAGATTAAACGTATCAATTTTTCCTTCATACGTCTCAATTTGAATGCTGTCGTTGCGTTCAAATTGAGTGGTGAATTTTTTTCCTTTAATGGTCGTTTCCGAAGTGAATTTCCCCACTTTAAAATCGGTACACTTGCGCTCTTGCTCGTAACACGAAACCAAAGAAAGTACAACGAGTAACAAACCTATTTTTTTTGCTATTGACATAGAAATTGACATTGATATTGCTATTGTAGTTGTTATTTTTTGAAGCTATTCCTGCTATCCGTTTCTCCCGATGAAATCGGGATCCACTGCACACGAGCGGAGCGAACTGACGAAGTAATCAGGGCTAGGGCTTATTGAGTTTTTTAAGTTCGTCATCCGTAAAGTTTTTAATACTCTTTTCTTGTGAAAATTTGCTCGTATTGTACGTAGTTGAACTATTTTTCGGAATCGACAAACTCACCCATGGTTCTTTTTTCAGCATTTTTGCTAGAAAAACAATTTGTCCAATGTGATACGGGTAATGCGCCAATTGTCGGTTGATTGCTTCCACGACGGTGTGACCTTCCTTCCGAATGTAAATAATGGTTGTCAGTTCCTCGTGAGTTAACGAGTTCAAAGCGTCAAACAAACAGCCCCAACCTTCATTCCACCTTTTCATCACTGCTTCTGTGTTGGTTTGCGATTGTAATTCAAATTCGCTATCGCGATTCCGCCATTCTTTTTCGCCATCCGACGTTAAAAAATCAGTCCAACGCGAAAGCATATTCCCCGCAAGATGTTGAACGATGGTGGCAACCGAATTCGAATCGTCGTTCATCTCAACAAACAACTGCTCCGGCTCAAGTTGTGCCATAGCTTTCTCGCCCAGTACTTTATAATACTGAAATTGCTTGATGACACTTTCTAAATAAGAGCTACTGATTTCCATCAAAAAACGCATTGGTAATGGTTCGAATTCCTTTAAAAGCCAACCACATAGCAGTGAGGCAAAGTGCACAACCAACCACCAAAACGAGGTAATGCCAGTCATTATTTTTATTCATAAATGCGTTGTAAATGACACTCGGTCCGATGAACATGAGTGGCAATGCACCAAACAAATATTGAATTCCTTTTCCCAAACGTTCTTTGTTGGCCATTAGAATCGCAGTTGAATTCCGTATCCGTTTTGGTTGGTGACTACATGAAGTTCCAAATCGTCGAAATCCCCTGAACTTTTTAATCCGCTGTTGTACCGATCAATTCCTTCTTTCATTCGTTTGTTTTTCCCAATTAAAATCGGAACAGAAATCGCTAAAAATCCAGCACCAATATAGGTTGCCGCAGTCGGGTATTCTTCATCTGAAACCAAACCTTTTACTAAATCTGCAGTCATAAATGCAACCCCAAGTCCAATGAATAAGCCACCGGTAGAGGCTTTGCTTTTTCCTCTTTTAAACAACTGTAATGCTTCTGGATTAGAGGCTAATTTTTCTTTCACTTCCCGAGTCGATATCTGCTGACCGTCAACAAAATATTTATGGCCTTGCATGGTGATTTCTTGCGAGTACACCAAGGAAGAAAGGAGTAAGGCAAGTAGTAGCACTAGTTTTTTCATAGCAGTAGTTTTTAGCTGGTTTAATAAAGTATAAAAGTAGGAATTTTTTTTGAAGTGGTTTAAACTTTTCGCTTAAATGCAAAAAGTATAAACGACTTCATCAATTGGGACTTATTTTTGGTAATTATCAACGGCTTTTCGAACACTGCCAAATTGCGCCAATAGCTCGGCTGCTTTTTCGTAATCAACTGCAATTTCGCTCATGATCATTTTAACGCCGCGATCCACCAATTTGTCATTACTCAGTTGCATATCGACCATCTTATTTCCTTTTACTTTCCCAAGCTGAATCATGGTTGTCGTCGAAATCATGTTCAACACCAATTTCTGAGCCGTACCTGCTTTCATTCGCGAACTTCCCGTTACGAATTCGGGTCCGACGACTACTACAACAGGAAATTGAGCGGTTAGAGCAAGCGGACTTCCTTCATTACACGTAATGCAACCCGTAGTGATGTTGTTTGCGTTGCATTGCTCCAAACCCGAAATTACATACGGCGTTGTACCCGAAGCGGCGATTCCAATTACCACGTCATTAGTAGTAATATGATGTTCTTGTAAATCAATCCACGCTTGGGTCGTATTGTCTTCGGCATTTTCAACGGCGCGTCGAATAGCTTGGTCACCACCGGCAATAATCCCGTTGACCAATTCAAACGGAACTCCAAATGTAGGCGGACATTCAGATGCATCTACGATTCCGAGTCGCCCAGATGTTCCTGCACCAATATAAAACAAACGCCCACCCAATTTCATCTTTTCTACCACTGTAGTGACCAATGTTTCGATTTGAGGTAGTGCTTTTTGCACGGCAAAAGGAACGGTTTGATCTTCGGTGTTAATATGTAATAACAAATCGGAAATCGACATGCGTTCGAGATGTTCGTAGTTGGAGGATTGTTCGGTGGTTTTGGTGAAGTTCATGTTTAAGTAACGAAGTTTTTTTGCCACTAAGGCGCGAAGACACAAAGATTAAATAAAGTTCAAATTTACTAATTATAAAGAATATAAAACAACAAACTTTGCGACTTTGCGTCTTTGTGAGAATTTGCTGTTTTTGGATGTATTTTGCCGCGAAGACACAAAGATTAAATAAAGTTTAAAATTATCAAACTTAAAGAATATGAAGAAACAAAGCTTAGTGCCTTAGCGTCTTTGTGGCGGAATACCCGCGTCTTTTTACAGAAAATACGCCAAAACTATCCCCAAAATAATCATTGACACTTTCGCTATATTAAATTTATGGCCTTCACTACTTTCAAAAATAATAGTAGATGAAATGTGAAATAAAATTCCAATTACAACGGCAGTAATTTCGGTATAGTACTCATTTAAGATTGGAAATCCATCCGAAAGGAAAGTTCCTAGTGGAGTCATTATAGCGAAAACAATCATAAAAAAGAACAGCGCGATTTTGTTCAGTTCTGCATTCAAGAAAAAAGTAGTAAGAATAATAGCAATTGGTAAATGGTGAATGGCGATTCCGATAGCTAAATCGTGGTGATGACCTACGGGAAATCCTTCTAACAAGGCGTGCAAACACAAACTAATAAACAATAACCATGGCATTTGGGTAATTTTTTCGTGTCCGTGCACGTGTCCGTGTTCCGCGCCCTTCGAGAAAAATTCCAATATAATTTGGAACAAAATTCCCACCATGATGAAAATTCCCACCCTGTGATTATGACCTTCATACACTTCAGGTAACAAATGCATCACCGTCAGTGATAGCAAAAACGAACCACTAAAAGCCAAAAGTAATTTTAAATTCTTCTTCGCCTTAGGTTTTAATAAGAGTGCAATGGCATATCCCAAAAGCACCGATAGTAACGGTAATAAGTAATTCATGTAGTTTATTCTCTATGTTCTCAGTTCTCAGTTCTCAGTTGTCGGTTGTCGGTTGTCGGTTGTCGGCTGACAGATTTCAGTTTTCTGTTCTCTAAACTATATTCTCATATCTTTCTTCCATCTTCCATCTTCCATCTTCGCACTTCAAACTCTACTTAAAAATCATAATCAAGCGCTCACTTTCTTTTTTATGGAACTTCTTCAGCTTGTAATCACCAAAAACATCCAATAAATAAATTCCAGCCTGACTCATCAATTGTTGAAAATCTTCCAAAGTAAAAGCGCGCACTTTCTCGGTAAAATGAAACGATTGGCCTTCAAAATCAAACTCAATTTCTTTTATAATGTGTTGGTTGTCATAGTGTCTTTTGATGTGAAAGTCAATGCCATCAACTGTTTTAACTTCATCGGCTACCAAATTCGGAATCACCTGCTGTACATTCATAAAATCAATTACTGCAAAACCATATTCTGAAAGACTTTCTTTAATTGCAATCAGTGTTTTTAAATTGTCGTCTTCGTTTTCAAAATAGCCAAAACTGGTAAACAAATTAAAAATAGCATCGAACTTTTGTTCAAAAGGGTGACGCATATCGTGGACTTTAAAATGCAGTGTTTCATTGCCATTTTTGTTGGCTTCAGTAATGCTATTTTCAGATAAATCCACTCCTAATACATCGAAGCCTAATTTGTTTAAATAAATTGCATGTCGTCCTTTTCCGCAAGCTAAATCCAATACTTTTGCTTTCTCGGGCAAGTTCAAATAGTGCGTCAAATTATCCATAAAAACTTGTGCTTCTCTGTAATTGCGCTCCTTATACAAGATATGGTAAAATGGCGTATCAAACCAAGACGCAAACCAGTTTTCCACTTTGGGATTTGATATTTGGCTTTTGGGATTTTGTAATTCTGACATTTATTCTTTTCAAATGAATTCTTAGCGTGCAAATTTAGTGTATTTTTGCCGAAGAATTTCTAAGTTTCAAAATTGAAAATTTGAATTTAGACATTATTTGGAATTTGATATTTGATTTTTGGAATTTTTACCAATGGAAAACTTTAAAATGATTGCCAAAACCTTCTTTGGTTTTGAAGAATTACTCGCTAAAGAATTGCAACTTTTAGGTGCACAAGATGTTGAAATTGGTACCCGTGCCGTAAGTTTCAAAGGCGATAAGGGTTTTATGTACAAGGCCAATCTATCGTTGCGAACAGCCTTAAAAATCCTAAAACCTATTTATTACTTTAGAGCCAAAACCGATGCGTTGTTGTACAAAGGCATTCAAGGAATAGATTGGAGCAAATACATTGAACCCAATAGTACCTTCGTCATTGATTCCACCATTCATTCCGATCACTTTAAACACTCGCAGTTTGTCTCGCAAAAGGCAAAAGATGCGATCGTCGATCAGTTTCGTGATAAAACAGGTCAACGTCCAAGTGTCGATAAAGATTTTCCAGATGTTCGCATTAACATTCACATTGACCGCGATCAAGTGTCGGTTGCTTTAGATACTTCCGGTGCATCGTTGCACCAACGAGGTTATCGATTGGCCACGAATATCGCTCCGATTAATGAAGTCTTAGCGGCAGGTATGTTATTATTGTCAGGATGGGAAGGGAAATCTGATTTTCTCGATCCGATGTGTGGTTCAGGAACTATTTTAGCCGAAGCAGCGATGATTGCATGTAACATTCCGGCCAATATCAATCGCAAGGAATTTGCTTTTGAAAAATGGAACGACTGGGATAACGATTTGTTCGATCAAATCATCGATGCGTTGATGAAGCGAACGCGCGAATTCAATTACACCATAAAAGGTTACGACAAAGCACCAAGCGCTGTCCAAAAAGCAATCGACAACATCAAAAACGCCAACTTAGACGAGTTTGTAACCATCGAACAACAGAATTTCTTTGATACTAAAAAAGAAACTTCAGGTCCGTTACACATGGTGTTCAATCCGCCGTATGGCGAACGTTTGGATATTGATCTGGAACGGTTTTACCGAGAAATGGGCGATACCATGAAACAAAATTACCCCGGAACGCAAGCGTGGTTCATTACGGCCAATTTGGAAGCATTGAAATTTGTCGGATTAAAACCTTCCCGAAAAATCAAATTATTTAACGGAAGTTTGGAAGCTCGATTGGTGAAATACGAAATGTATGAAGGAAGTAAACGAACGAAGTTTCAAGTAGAACGTGAATAGGAGAAGTTGTCGGTTGTCTGTTATCAGTTCTCAGAAAACGACAACCAACAACTGACAACCGATAACTGACAACTTTTTTAAACCCATAAACAATGTCCAAAAAAAACAAAGCACTTTTATGCAACTTATTAAGTTTCGGAATACTCTTCGTATTCATTCGTTATGCATTGATTGATTATACTTCGTTAACCGGATTTATGCGGCCACTAACTGCTTTTGTAGTAGCGACTATTTTAGCTCCTAAATTTCAAGCAGGAAATGTAGGCGGCAGCGAGAAAATCTTTATGAAGTGGATTTTCTTAAAAGGAGTGAAGGAAGTGAAATAACTTATTTCTTCTTTGCTTTTGCAGTAGATTTATACAACGGCAAAAAGTACGAAACGGTATAATTAAATCCAGTTCCAAATTTGCCATTATACGTTCGGTTGAAACCTGGAATATGAAAATTGTCAAATCCTTCCGGTTTAGTGTTGGCTGTTAGGTAATTCAATCGGATGCTGAATCCCACAAATAGATTGGTAAAAACCTCTGCTTTGATTCCAGCCACAGCTTCTACCCATTGCGCGGATAAACCGCCAAATTTTTCTCCTGAATCGGTTTGTGGCGCCTGACCAAAATAAGTTTGCGAATTATAGATATCATAATTGTTTAGCGTTTGACTAAACGAACTAACTCCATACCGCAAACCAATATATATCATGTTTTCCATATCCAACCAGTTTTCATAGGCATTGTAGTCAAAACCAACTTTGATGTAGGTTCCTGCAGTAGTAAAATTCAATTGATTTTCGTCGGATGTCTTACTTTCGTTACCTAATTCGGCAGCGATATAATAGCGTTTGGTCAATCGGTAGTCGCCCACTAACTCAATGCCACGGTAGTCTTTTTCGTATACTGAACGCGCCAATCTCGCGGCGTCGATTCCGAAACGAATTCCAAATCGTTCGGTTTTCGGCGGAATACTATCGGTTTTTTTAACTTCTTGGGCTATTCCAAAAAGTGAAACACTAAGAAAAAGTAAACTAAAAATATATTTTAATATGTGTTTCATTTTCGGTTTCAATATTAGGTTGTGTGATTACAGAAGAAGTCATCCAATTATCTGTATCTGAAATAATCAAATTGGTATTCGTATTTATTAAGTTGAAAATACGCTTAAAGCCGCAAGCTCTTGAAACAAAAATATCGCTCGTCGTATAAGAAAATTGTAGAACATCAATATTGTCATCTGAAGTGTCATCAGTTCCACCATTTTTTATGAATTGAAGTTGCGTTATATTGTCCATTGTTTTTAATGGTACTTTTATTTTGCTTACACCTGTAAATAAAAATCCTTCTTCAAAACCTGGTGCGATAACAACCAAATTAGTTACATTTTTTAAAGCAGTTTGATTTGTAGCATTGTAAAATTCAATTACAGCCATTGGTGTTGTAGACGTCGCAGGATCGCAAATGTCGTCTTTCTCGCATCCCGAAAGCGTATATGCGATTAATAGTATGAGTAGTACTTGTTTCATAATGTTTTATTCGATTTCTCGATTTTTTAACACCAATCAAAGAAATTTTTAAGATCTATTTTCTTTTCTCTATATTCTATATTCTATATTCTATATTCTATTTTCTTTCTTCTTTCTTCTGAAATTCTATCTCCTCTCCAAAAGTACAACATTTTCCACATGATGCGTTTGAGGAAACATATCCACTGGTCGAACGCGTGTGACTTTGTATTTCTCGTCCATTAACGCTAAATCCCTTGCTTGGGTGGCCGAATTACAACTAACGTATACCACTTTTTGAGGAGCAATTTTCATAATTTGTTCAACGACATCTTTGTGCATTCCATCGCGTGGCGGATCGGTTATAATTACATCGGGATGACCGTGCTGTGCGATAAACGCTTCGTTGAACACATTTTTCATGTCGCCTACATAAAACTCACAATTGCTGATTTCATTGCGTTTCGCGTTTTCTTTCGCATCGGCTATGGCTTCAGGCACTGCCTCTACACCAATGACTTTTTTGGCTTGTTTGGAGACGAATTGTGCAATGGTTCCGGTTCCGGTGTACAAATCGTATACAACTTCATTTCCGTTCAAACCTGCAAATTCGCGTGTGATTTTGTATAATTCGTAGGCTTGATCGGAATTGGTTTGATAAAACGACTTGGCGTTGATGGAAAATTTCAAGCCTTCCATTTCTTCCAAAATATAATCGCGTCCTTTATATAACTTGATGTCTTGATCGTACAAGGTATCGTTGGCTTTGCTGTTGATGACATATTGCAAAGAAGTGATTTGCGGGAATTTTTCATATACAAAGTCCAATAATAATTCGCGTTGGGCTTTATTATTTTCAAAAAACTGAATTAACACCATGATTTCGCCTGTCGATGCGGTACGAATCATCAAGGTGCGCAGCAATCCGCCATGGTGTCGCGCATTGAAGAATGTCATGCCGTTTTCGGTAGCAAATTCTTTAATGGAATTGCGAATGGCATTCGATGGATCTTCTTGCAAATGACACTTTTCGATGTCGAGGATTTTGTCCCACATTCTCGGGATGTGGAAACCGAGGGCGTTTTGACTTTCACTTTCACGGACATGAATGTCCGTGCCACTCAGCTCCGCAGCTCTTCTTTTATTCATTTCTTCTTCGCTTATCCAACGCGTGTCCGAGAAACCGAATTCCATTTTATTGCGGTAGAAGAATTGTTTTTCTGAGCCTAAAATCGGTTCAAAATCAGGTAGTTCTATTTTTCCAATGCGTTTGAGGTTGTTGTGTACTTCATTGTTTTTGTAGAACAACTGTTGCTCGTACTTCATGTTTTGCCATTTACAACCGCCACACGCCCCGAAATGTTGGCACACGGGTTCGACTCTGTTTTCTGAAAACGAGTGGAATTTTATGGCTTTGCCTTCAAAATAGGCTTTTCGTTTTTTAAAGGTTTGCACGTCGACCACATCGCCAGGCACTACGTTTGGTATAAAAATGACTTGACCTTCGGGTGCTTTGGCCACCGAAACGCCTTTGGCTCCCGCATCGAGTACGGTAATATGTTCAAAAATTACTTTGTCGGTTTTCTTCTTACTCATGGCGCAAAGATAAAGAAGCAAGTTGGAAGTAAAAAGGATTTATTTTACCTTAAAAATAGGCCATTTTACCATGCAAAATTCCTACAAATATTTGGGTCGTACTTTGTTCGTACCTTGTTCGTACTTTGTTCGAGTAAAACTATACTGTTTTTGACTGTTAAATTCCTACAAAAATTCCAAAATAGAACGATTCCCGAACGAAGCCAAAATGAGGTAGGAAATAAAAGGAATTTTATTTGGGTTTATTACGGATTGGGTTTCAGAAAAATTTGTAAAATTCCCTAACAGGTTTTTTTAACCTGTTAGGTATTTCAACGCGCATTTGTTAATTACTTGCGGTTTCAAATAAAATTAGAAGCTGATGAATGAGTATATTTGACCAATAATAACTCACATGAAACACCTCGCACTCCTCCGCGGCATCAACGTCTCTGGTCATAACATGATTAAAATGGATGCTTTAAAAAAAGCATTAGAAGAAATTGGTTTTCAGAATGTTACCACCTATATTCAATCGGGAAACGTTTTTGTGGAAACCGACGAAGAAAGCGGATTCAGCGTCGGATTTAAAATCAAACAAGAGATTTATAAAGCCTTCGGACATGAAGTTCCCGTGATTGTGGTCAGCAAAGCCGACTTGGAATGGTCGTTTAAAAACAATCCGTTTCTGAAGCAAAAAGACGTTGACACTAAAAAGTTGTACGTCGCTTTTATTTCAAAAGAATTGAGCAGTAGCGCCATCAACGAATTAAAAATCAGCCAATTTAAACCTGATGAAGCAATCATTGATAGGAACAGAATCTTCATAAAATACGACATCGGCGCAGGGAAAACAAGATTGGATCAAAAATACATTGAGAAAAAACTAAACGTAACAGCTACGATTCGCAATTGGAATACGGTTACAAAGTTGTTGGAAATGTATTAGAAGTTTTTTTTTTGTCATAAAATGACAAACTGTGGAGCTCACAATTTATTACTTACAGCTCACAATGTACAACTCACAATGTACAACTCATAAATTTTTTGTAAATTAGCAATAAAATAAACTATTGTGAAAAAAGACAACAAGCTAACACGTTTTTGGAAAGTTCTAGGTCCAGGACTAATAACTGGTGCAAGCGATGACGATCCATCTGGTATTGCTACTTATTCGCAAGCTGGAGCTGCTTATGGTCTTTCAACTTTGTGGACTTCTATAATAGCTTTTCCTTTAATGGCTGCAATTCAACAAATGTGCGCTAAAATTGGTTTGGTAACTTCTCAAGGATTAACAGGCGCTTTAAAAACTCACTATCCTAGACCAATTTTATATTTGATGTTGTTGTTCAGTTTTCCTGCAATTGTCATGAATATTGGTGCTGATATCGCTGGAATGGGAGCAGTTGGGAATTTACTTTTTCCCAAAATTGAAGCTACTTATTTTAGTGTCTTTTTTACAGTTTTATTGTTGGTTTTGATTGTTTATTTGCCTTATCAAAAGATTGCCAAAACATTAAAATATTTATGTATTGTGCTTTTGGTTTATTTAATAGTTCCGTTTTTATATAAACAAGACTGGTTGGATGTTGCAAAAAATACGTTTATTCCAACTATTCATTTTAATAAAGAATTTATTAGTGTTTTGGTTGGTATTTTAGGAACAACAATATCTCCATATTTGTTTTTTTGGCAAGCTTCAATGGAAGTTGAGGAAATGGCTCATAAAAGTAAACATTTAATTGTGAATAAAAAGATTATCAGCGAAATGAAACAAGACGTCGATTTTGGAATGTCATTTTCAGGCGTAGTTATGTTTTTTATAATTTTAACAACAGGAACTGTTTTGTTCAAAGGTGGTATCCATCAAATTGAAACTGTAGAACAAGCAGCAGCAGCTTTGAAACCCTTAGCAGGAAATTTTGCTTATTTACTTTTTGCCATTGGTGTTATTGGTACTGGATTGTTGGCAATTCCAGTTTTGAGTGGTTCGTTATCTTATATAATCACAGAAACATTTGGTTGGCAACAAGGTTTAGATAAAAAGTTTCATGAAGCCAAAGCTTTTTATATAGTAATGGCAATTTCATTAATCTTAGGATTGTCATTAAATTATATAGGGATTTCTCCAGTTCAGGCATTAATTTATACTGCAATTTTATACGGAATGACCGCTCCAGTTTTGATAGCTATCATTTTGCATATTTCCAATAACAAAAGTGTGATGGGAAGATATACAAATAGTAGGATTTCAAATATTCTTGGTTTTACGGCATTGATTATAATGTCGGCAGCCGCTATTGTTTTACTATACTTACAGTTAGCCGGTGATTGATTTTTGTCAAATAAAAAGGGTAAAAAAATGATTTCTAACAATCTAATAATCAAAGAATCTAACAATCTTTTTTATTACTTTTGCTTCATGGATGATTTCTCTCCACAAGAAGGAATTGATATTTTAGAAATAATCTGAAACGAGTTCAGATTAAAAAAGAAAAATTATGTCAGTTTTAGAAAAAATGAGTTCGGCAGAAGCTATTGCGCTCGAAGACAAGTACGGAGCCCACAATTATCATCCACTACCAGTAGTTTTGAGTAGAGGCGAAGGTGTACATGTATGGGATGTGGAAGGTAAGAAATACTACGATTTCTTATCGGCGTATTCTGCTGTAAATCAAGGGCATTGTCATCCAAAAATAGTTGGGGCATTGGTTCAACAGGCACAAACACTAACGTTAACTTCACGTGCTTTTTACAATGATAAATTGGGCGTGTACGAAGAATACATCACTAAATATTTCGGATTTGATAAGGTGTTGCCAATGAATACCGGAGCGGAAGCTGTTGAAACGGCCATGAAGTTATGCAGAAAATGGGCCTACGAACGAAAAGGAATTGATGAAAACGAAGCGCAGATTATCGTGTGCGATGGGAATTTTCACGGAAGAACCACTACCATCATTTCGTTTTCTAACGATGAAAATGCCAGAAAGAATTTCGGACCGTATACAGCGGGTTTTATTAAAATTCCGTACAATGACATCGATGCCTTACAACAGGCACTTAAATCATCACCTAATATTGCTGGTTTTCTGGTAGAACCGATTCAAGGAGAAGCAGGAGTTTTTGTTCCTAATGAAGGTTATTTAGCACAGGCAAAAGCCTTGTGTGCAGCAAGTAATGTATTGTTTATTGCTGATGAGGTTCAAACCGGAATTGCGCGTACAGGTTCAATTTTGGCCGTATGTGGAAATTGTACTTGTGAAAATGCCTGTGAAAAACAATCGACTTATGTTGCTCCCGATATTTTGATTCTAGGCAAAGCTTTGTCAGGTGGCGCGTATCCTGTTTCGGCGGTTTTGGCAAACGATCCTATTATGAACGTAATCCGGCCCGGTCAACATGGTTCTACTTTTGGAGGAAATCCGATTGCGGGAGCGGTTGCAATTGCTGCGTTAGACGTTGTAAACGAGGAGAAACTTATTCAAAACGCACGTCGTTTAGGTCGAATCTTTAGAGAAAAAATTGGCGCTTTTGTGGCGTCGTCGAATATTGCGACGTTGGTACGTGGGAAAGGGTTGCTGAATGCGATTGTAATCAACGACACCGAAGAAAGTGACACGGCGTGGAATATTTGTATGCGTTTGGCAGAAAAAGGCTTGTTAGCTAAGCCAACACATGGGAATATCATTCGCTTTGCGCCGCCATTGGTGATCAACGAAGATCAGCTGGATGAGTGTATACATATTATCATCAGCACCTTAGAAGAATTTGAAAAGTAAATAGAATAGTTTATAAAGATAAAAATCCGTCTAACGTAGTGCTAGACGGATTTTTTTATATTGAAAGATGGACTATTGACCCATCATTTCTCTCATTTTCTCTTGAATAGCTTGTGGATCTTCCATTCCTTCCAAGCCGAATGTTGCAACCATCCAAATTGTCATTAATAAATAAATAACACTTAACACGATTCCTACGATCGCTAAAATTCTACCAATGTTTAGGTTAGAGTAATTCGAATACGATTGCGGGTTAGCATTGTACAAAACGATGTCTTTTTTGTATAAATACAAGGCAATACCACCTAAAATTAATCCGAGAATTCCGTAACAACAACAGGTTACAATAGATAGTATACCTAAAATGAGTACAGCTGTCGCGTTGGGTAATTTTTGATTCGTTAGTTCGTTAAAATTCGATTGTTCCATAAAATTTAGTGTTTAATTAGTATTGATTAGTAATGAATAAGTTTGTAAAAATAAGCGATTACAATGATGATTGCGTTGCTTATGGCTAAGCCAATGATTAATTTTTGATAATTTCGCGATTTGTCGAGCAGGTGCAGTCCAATAAATAGAAATAATAAAACCGTTGTATAAATGGGTGGAAACATTTTAAATGCGCCGACAAAATCTCCATCAAACAACAGTAGAAAAGCACGTTGTGTTCCGCAACCCATACATTCAACTCCGAAAAGTTTTTTATTCAAACAGGGTAACATGTATTCTTCCATAGTTGCGTGTTTAATACCTTACAATTTTACAAATAAATTTTTTAAATCTCACAATCTAATTTAAGTTTTCTATTTTTGGAAAATAAAATAGGGGATGAGAAAAATTTTAATACCACTGATGATTGTTTCCATGTTTGTAGCTTTTTACGAACAAAGCAAAGAGCAACCAAATCTCTTGATTACGGTTTTTTGTGTAATTATTTTTATCATTGGAATGATTCAATTAAGCAGTAAAATACCAAGCAAAAACCAAGACGATGACGATGCAGAAGTTTAATATAGGTGATCGAGTTTCGGTTTTAGACGAAGCGATTGATGGAGTAGTGGTTGCGGTTCAAAACAACGATGTTACCATTGAAACAACCGACGGATTTACGATGACATATTTTGTCAACGAACTAGTTAAAATAAATAAAATCAATGATTTAGATTCAGTAATAAAAAGCGAAACTTTACATAAAAAATCGATTGACCGTGAGCCGTCAAAAAAACAACTTGGCAGTATCTTTAAGTCGGATAAGATTGAAAAAGGAGTTCCTGAATTCGATTTGCACATCGAAAAATTAATAAAAACGTTCAGCGGAATGAACAATTTTGACATCCTCAATTTGCAAATGGAAACCGCAAAAAGACACATCGAATTTGCCCTCAGAAATCGCATTCCAAAAATCGTTTTTATCCACGGAGTTGGCGAAGGAGTTTTGAAAGCTGAACTCGATTTTATGCTTAAACGCTACGAACAAATTTCGTTTCAAGATGCCAATTACCAGAAGTACGGATTGGGGGCAACGGAAGTTTATTTTAAGCAAAATGTAAAATAGGAATTGTATTTTTGTCGAATTAAAATTAGAACGATTCTAAAATCACGAATGGAATTGAACATACTTACATGAAAAATATTTACCTAGATAGTGCTGCTACGACGCAACTTCGTCAGGAAGTGGTTGATGAAATGATTACTGTATTAAAAGTTGATTATGGCAATCCGTCTTCAACGCACAGCTACGGACGAAGCGCCAAAAACATTTTGGAAACTTCTCGTAAGTCGATTGCTAAACTGATGGGCTGTAGCGCTCAAGAGCTTATTTTTACTACCAATGCTACAGAAGCAACCAATTGGATTCTAAAATGTGCCGTATCCGATTTAAAAATAAAGCGCATCATCACGTCTAGAATCGAACATCATGCGACCTTGTATACTGTTAAGCATTTGCAAACTTTGTATGGAATCGAAGTGGACTATGTTCGTATTTTGCCAAGCGGTTCTATTGACATCACTCATCTAGTTGAATTATTATCGAAAGAAACTCCGACATTGGTAACGCTGATGCATGTGAACAACGAAATAGGTACCGTTTTAGATATTCAAAAAGTGGGGCGCATTTGCCAACAGCATCAAGCGTTGTTTCATTGTGATACCGTACAATCAGTGGGAAAAACCGAATTCAATTTGAGTGAATTACCCGTTGATTTTATTGTGGCGAGTGCGCACAAGTTCCACGGACCAAAAGGCGCAGGTTTTGCGTACATCAAAAAAGGCATCGTCATGCAGCCTTTGTTGTACGGTGGCGAGCAGGAAAAAGGCTTGCGGGCGGGAACTGAAGCGTTGCACCAAGTGGTTGGAATGACAAAAGCTTTAGAATTGGGAATGCTTTTATTAGATAAAGAACGAGCGTACATATCGGATTTAAAAAACTACTGTGCAGCACAATTCAGGTTTAATTTTCCGGATGTGAAAATCAACGGACGCGATACTTTTTACAACATACTCAATGTTTTATTGCCTTTTTCAGAGGAAAAAACGGCTATGATCTTATTCAATTTGGATATGAAAGGCATTGCAGTTTCGAGAGGTAGCGCGTGTCAAAGCGGAAGTGTAAAACCATCGCATGTTTTGGCTGAAATACTACCAGAAGAAGATTTGAAAAAGCCGAGTTTGCGTATTTCATTCAGTCATTACAACACCAAAGAAGACATTGATACGTTGATGAGCGCGTTGAAAGAATTTAACTAGTTGATACAATTGAATGTACTAGTGTAACGCAATCGGTTACACTCTGATTTCTTGTATCAAAAGAAACGCTTTTGGAATTGTAGGGTCGATATTTGTTGCTTTTAGAAACCGAAAACAATCCAACGGTTGGCGTTTGAACTGAACTTGCCAAATGCATGATTCCACTATCCGCACCAATAAAAACAACGCTATTGGCAATAACTGCACCCATTTCACGCAAGTCTTTACTGTAAAACGACGGTGCTTTAAAATCAATTTTGGAAACATTCTCTTTGGGTAAAATCTCCACAATGTTGTAAGTGGGAAATTCTGCTTTCAACTGCGCGTAAAAATCGTTCCACCACTCTTCAGATAGGCATTTTTCTCCCGTAGCAAACGTAAAAACACAAATGGTTTTGCGGTCATTACCTACTAATTTTTGTGCTATTTCATTTCCAGACTTAAGTTCTTCAGCACTCAATTTTAAATTCAAATTCGGAATCGGATGATTGTTTTCGGGTAATCCTAGTTGAGTAAGCGAATGGCGCAAACTGTAAATCGGGTATTTTGCGATGTGTTCGTAATCTGGATATTTCGACTTAATTTCTTCGGAAACATCTCCGAAAAACTTATAGGTTGCTTTTGAAAACTGAGTGGAGAGTCGACCCGAAGACGATTCATAATCTACATTAATAGCTACATCGTATTTCTTTTTTCGCAACGAATACCATACTTCAAGATAGGTTCCCAATTGTTTAAACGGTTTTCCAGGAAGTGAAATGATGTCGCCGATGTTGGTGTAATTTTTAAACAAAATAGGAGCAGCGGAACCTTTTACCAATACATCGATGGTGCAATTCGGAAAAGTAGCAGTGATTTCTTGAATCAAAGGCGTTATCAACAGTAAATTGCCCACGCGACCATTTGGACGAGATAATAAAATGGTTTTTATGTTGGATGGTAGTAATGAACTAGACTGGTCAATTTTGTTAGTTGAACCAATTTTATTTGTTAGTTCTCTAGTAATTGTTCTTCTAAACTGGTTGATTGACTTTGAGAAATTCATTAGTTTAAATAATTGAATGCAAATTAGTGATTAAGAAAAAAATCAAATAACTAACTTTAATTAGTTTCACAGTATTTGCTGTAATCGTACTGTGACTTCATGCCAGGCGAGGGCTCGATAACCACTTACTGTCAGCTAAGATACTAATTCTTGTGAAAAATTGAACGTCTTGCTACAGCAAATTTCGCGATTGCACGAAACAGTTTCTATATGCTTATTTTCTTCTCTAGTTTGTTTTTATTGAATTGTATTTTTCCCTGTTATTGCCTCTGAAAATCGCAATGCAATTGATGCCGCAATGATGAAATTGTTATCTGTTAACGTGCTGTTGGTTTCAAAAATTTTGTCTTCGCTACTTAGCCAACGTCCTTCAATTCTGCAAATGATTTTGTTTGTCGGTGAGTAGTCAAAATTAAGCGAAAGACCAGTTGTTTTAAATCCGTTTGGTGTGTTTGACGGAATAATAATTCCTGTTTCGTCTTGATAATATTCTGCTCTTAGTGCTGTTTTGCAAGTTTTATTGATAGCGTATTGCCCTATTAGTACTGGACTAAACCAAAGGTCGTAAATCGAACTTTCTTTTATTCTCTGCTGTGTTCCGATGTCGAAACCTGCGATTAAACCAAATTTTTCTGTAAATTGAAACTGCCCGTAAAAATTGTTGAAGTAACGCATTCTCCTCGTATTATCTGGGTCGTCTGTCCCAATGAACGTACTCCAATTAAATACAACTTTTTCTGTCGGTCTATAATTAATTTGTGTTCCGAATGAAGGCAATGAATTTCCTTGTAATCGTTGGATGCGTTGCCAGCCATTAACTATTAGTCCAGCAATCTCCAATTTATCGTTAGGTTTGTACGTTAATTTTGCTCCTGATAAAAAATAAGGCGAGTTTTCAGCTAACAAGGAACGTGTCAGTGTCCAATTGTCTGCGGAAACAGCAGTTTCAAACCCAATATGTGATGCAAAAACGCCTGCGTCGATCCAAAGGTTGTTTTTGGTATTAAGCGACAAACCAACATTCGCTTCAAGAATATTTTTCAAGAAACCTGGCTCTGCCGAATAGTTGTCATTGGAATACGTTCCTGTCTGTAACGCTAAATTTGCTCGATACTTTAAATGTTTCACGTCTAGTTTTACAAAACCTAAGTTCAAGTTAAACTCGTTGTGTCTATTGTGGTTGAATACAAAAGGTTGTCTTTTTGTTCCTTGTGGTTGGTTGAAATCATACACATAAAAAACGTCCAGAAAACCAGAAAAATTCAAAGTTGGTTTTTGTTGCCAGACAGTATCATTTTGAGCAAAAACAATGCAGCTTGAAAAACAAAAAGTTAAAATAATCAAGATCTTTATTTGTGTTTTGAATTTCATTTATTTTCAATTATTTGCTTCTGTCGCTGCGCCTTTCGCTTCTGTAAGTTTGTGCTTAACGCATGCAGCTTTCCGTCTGTTTCTGCTGCCAAAACTGACCAAAACAAATTTACAAAATTAAATTGAAAACATTTGAGTATTTTCCATGAAGACAGAAACACAAGCGTAAGCCCAGCAATTGATGCAAACGGTTGTTAGCTGCTGCCTTTCTTTCGTCCATTGGCTTTAATCAAATTTAAGCCCGATTGCTTCTAAATGTATCTTATCAATTTTACAATTTTTCACTTCTATAGCATTAATAATTTTATCTATGACATTTACTGTCGATCCGGCACTTGGCTTTTTAGAGCCTTTCACGTTCGTTAACCAGTCCATTACATCTCGCATTTCATTGTCCATGTGAAACTGTAGAACCGACATGTGTAAATCCTCAAATGGAATAAAAATCCATCTTCCATAGTAGGGTGGTCTTTTCTTTTCTTCTTTTGTAGTTGAAAGTTCTATAGACTTCCATGTGTACATTGCCCAACCATCCATTTCTCTTGCGTTGTTCATTAAATCAACTTGTTGCTTAATTGCCGATAATCGGTTGATTCCAAATTCTCCACAGAAAATTGGGCGTTGTTTTGCCTCTGTTCTTTCTAAGTGTTTTGGTAATTGCTTCTCAATTTTATTCCCAAACCAACTGTAAAAATGAAATTGATAACAAGCATTAGAATCCAAAAGGCTATCATATTTTGATAGTACATCCAGTTTTGTCGCATAGAGATTCCCTTCATAAATAATCATATGATTCGGGTCGTATTTTCTTATTGAGGTAGTTATTTTTTGATATAAATCAATTAATTCCTTTTCTCGTTTCTGATTGATATTTGGTTCATTGATTATATCGTACCCCAATATGATTTGTTCGTCTTTGTAATATTGAGCTATTTCTGACCATATAGCAGCTGTCTTTAGCTTTGCTTCTTCAGAGTCCCACAAAACTGTTGCTCCTTTCGTATAGTTTGAAACCCATAAAGTGTTTTGAGGCTTAGCGGCATGAATCATTGAAAGTATAATGGCTACCTTGTTTTCTTTAAAAGTGGGTAAAAGATTATCTAAGGTAGAAAATAGCACTTTTTTTATAGAGTCGTTGTCAAATGACTCCGCAGAAAAACCCACTCTTACAGAATTAAAACCCATTTTCTTCATTAGACGAATATCTTCCTCAGTTATGAAGTGCTCCATCATCTGTTTCGAAAAAT
>CAIUWH010000043.1 GCA_903902795.1 uncultured Bacteroidota bacterium | reverse complement strand
TTGAACCATATAAGGCATTTAAGGACATAGAAGAGATCTTAAATGACCTTATTTCTCTTACCTGATGAAAAGTAAAGACGGACTGCAGTCCGTCTCCTTTATTAATATCTCAATCAAGTTGGGTTTTGTTTTTGAACCCTATAAACATAAGAGAAACCTTAAATGAACTTATATGCCTTATAGGGTGAAATTAAGATTGTAATTCTTAAATAATTTTTCTACATCTTCCTTTTTAAAAAGTTGCGTTCCTTCGTTCATGGTCGCTGCGGTTCCGCAACAAACACCGAGTTGGATGACTTCTTTTAGGATTTTGTTTTGCGATAACGCCCAAACCATTCCGCCTACCATACTATCGCCAGCGCCAACAGTACTTTTCTTTTCTACTTTGGGTGCTTTTACCAAATGCGTTTCATCTTTTGAAACTAAAATAGCTCCGTCGGCACCGAGCGAAACGACTACAATTTCGGCACTACCTTTTGCAATTAAATTCTGGGCGGCTTTTTCTACTTCGGGTAATTCCAATCGTTCCACACCAATTAGTTTTGCCAATTCACCGATGTTGGGTTTGATTAAATAGACACCGGTTTCAACGACTTTTTCCAGCGCTTGTCCTGAAGTATCAACAATTACTTTAGTGTCTGATTTTTTGGCAATTTCAATAATTTTCTGATAGAAATCGGCGTGCAATCCTTCGTTTAAACTACCGCTGATGACTAAATAGTTCGTTTTTAATTCGCTTATTGTTGTTAGAATGTTGTTTTTTTCTCGTTCTGAAAGCGCATTGCCTGGAAATCCAAATCGGTATTGTGCTTTGGTCGTGTTTTCAAAAGCGATGAAATTTTCTCGGGTCCAACTTTTGGTTTTTATAGGATGGCTTTCAATTCCTTCTTTGGCAACTAATTCTTCCAATAGCTCGCCTGGAGAACCGCCCGAAGTGAATACACAAAGTGAAGTTCCTCCCAATTTAGAAATGGCTTTAGACACGTTGATTCCGCCGCCACCTGCATCATATCGTGGTTTTTCGCAACGGATCTTTTTCTCAGGAATCAATCCTGTAAAATGAGTAGATTTATCCAAAGACGGATTTACCGTAAGAGTAGTTATTATTTGTGTTTTCATGGTAAAAAGATTAAGCAGTGTAAAGGTGCGAAAATTTATTGTTTTTGACTATTTAGATGAAAATACTATAGTGAAAAAAATGCCTTTTAGATCATGCGTCGTGCGATAAGAGCTCACCTATAATCAACTATACTTTTACATCTCTAAAAATGAAAAAATACGGAAGTGTATTTCTTTGTACCTTTGCAAAAAATTAGTCAATACAAAATGTTACAAGATAAAACTCCGCAACGCACGTCGATTGCTCAATTGGGCGAATTTGGTTTGATCGATCATTTAACCAAAAACTTTGATGTAAAGCAACCCTCTACGCTAAAAAGTATTGGTGATGACGCCGCTGTTTTGGATTTCAAGGATAAAAAAGCCGTGATTTCTACCGATTTATTAATTGAAGGCGTTCATTTCGATTTATCGTACATGCCGTTGAAGCATTTAGGCTATAAAGCCGTCGTGGTGAACGTTTCCGACATTTGCGCGATGAATGCAATACCGACTCAAATTACTGTTTCGGTGGCGGTGTCGAATCGTTTTCCATTGGAAGCTTTAGAAGAATTATTTGACGGAATTGCGTTAGCGGCAAAATTTTACAATGTCGATGTAATTGGAGGCGATACGACTTCGTCTCAAAAAGGATTGATTCTTTCGATTACCGCCATAGGTGAAGCCAATGAAGAAGATATTGTCTATCGAAACGGTGCCAAAGAAACTGATTTGTTAGTTGTGACGGGCGATTTAGGTTCGGCGTATATGGGTTTACAAGTTTTGGAAAGAGAAAAGCAAGTGTTTCAGGTCAATCCGAATAACCAACCCGATTTGGATGCGTATACCTATTTAATAGAACGTCAATTGAAACCAGAAGCACGTCATGATATACGTGACTTATTTTCGAAATTAGAAGTAAAACCAACGGCGATGATTGATATTTCTGATGGATTATCGTCGGAGATTTTACACATTTGCAAGCAGAGTAAAGTGGGTTGTAATTTGTATGAAGAAAAATTACCGCTTGATCCGCAGTTGATTAATGTGTGTGAGGAATTCAATATTGATAGCACGACGGTTGCGCTTAATGGTGGTGAAGATTATGAGTTGTTGTTTACGATTGCGTTAGAAGATTTCGATAAAATAAAAGCTAATCCTAATTTTACGGTGATTGGCCATATGACTCAAGAAGGTGAAGGTTGTCATTTGATTACGAGAGCCAACACCAAAATTGAGTTAAAAGCGAGAGGTTGGAACGCTTTAGAAGAATAAATAAAAACACAGATTTCACTGATTTTCATGATTAATTAAAATCAATCTGTGAAAATTTGTGAAATCTGTGTTTGTTTTTTTACTTCAACATCATGCCATTGGTTTTGGCAATTTCTAAAAGTTCGTTATTGGAGCAATTCTTCTTTCCGATGAGTTCTTTCATGTTTTCGATACGTGATAAAACCGATGCTGATGATATCGGAATGTAAAGTGCGACATCGTCGTCTTTGATTCCCTTATTTAAAAAGTGCAAAATTTGACGGTCGATTACGTCCACGTAAACTTTTTCGTTTTGTTGTTGGTTGAGGAAATTAATCACCGATTCACTGTAATACTTTTCGCCTTTCAAAATGGTTTCGATTGCGAGTAGCATATTTTCGAAGGTTAAATCGTTTTTGATGACCAATCCGATTGGATCAATTTCGTCGATTATAGTCTGCGCTTTTAATCGTTCCGAATGCATGGTAAGCAAAATGGCTTTGCAATTGGGCATTTCTTGGTTAATTAATTTGGCTAAATCTTCACCTGTAAAAATATTTCTCTCGGGATAATCGGGCATACTGATGTCTAAAAATGCGTAGTCGTACGCTACATCAGGATTCATGATGGCTTCGTAACCCGATTTGCAATCGGAGGCTTTAGTAATGGTAAATTCGTATTTTTTATTGGGAAATCTTTTGATGACGTTTTCATAACCTTGAATGATAAAAGGATGATCGTCAACAATTAATAGGTTAATGTTTTGGGGCATTGGTTTACATATTTATAGTTTCGTTTTCGAGCGGAAATGTAATAATAATTTTGGTTCCTTTTCCAATTTGTGACTTAATATCTATTTTCCCTTGACATTGATGCACACGTTCTACGATATTGTTTACGCCTATTCCTTTGGTTTTCTTTCCGTTAGTGTTGTATCCTTTTCCGTCGTCCTCTACAGAAAAAATTAAATTCTCTTTTGGATCTTTATTGAAAATTATGTTGATGCTTTTCGCCTCTGCGTGTTTATTGATGTTTTGTAACGCTTCTTGTAATATTCGGTATAAGTTGATTTTAATGGTGTTGGAAACTTTTTCCCAATCGATTTTATCACTTATTAAGGTGTTGATTTTGGCTTTATTTACTTTAGATTGTTGTTCCAATAAGTTGTTGATGATGGCCACAAAGTTGTTGATGAGCACTAAATTCTCGCGACTCAACTCATGAGAAATTTCGCGAAGGTCTTGCTCAATGACTTTAAGTTCGTTTAAATAGTCCAAGCGTTGTTGTTTGGTTTCCTCGTCATCGAAATTATTGAGTCCGTCTAAGTTAAGACGTAAACCAAAAAGTCGGCCGAGTACGCCATCGTGTAATTCTTTCGAAATACGTCTTTTTTCTAAGTCGCGACCTTCCTCCAGTTGATTTTGATGCGAGATGATGAGTCGGTAGATTTCTTCGTTGGCTTGTTGTTGGGTTTGTTTTAGCGCCAACTCACGGGCTTTCAACCGTTGAAAACGCGCAAAAAACAAAAATCCCCCAAACACAATCGCAATTGCAAAGTAGTTGAGGATGTCGCGGTTTTGTTCGGAGAGTTGGGTGTTGGCTTGACGGAGTTCGTCGGTTTCAAGCTCGATGCGGGTAAAACGGTCTTTGGAGTTTCTCTCGGCTACTTGAAGACTATCAGTTACTTTAATGTACTCATCTGAATATTTTGATGAATTTTTTTTATCAACAATCGAAGATTGTTTTAAAGCTGCGATAATATCTATTGGTTTCTTTGAACTTCTAGCAATCAAAAGTGATTTGTTAGAAAATTGAATTGCCTTAACAGAGTCTTTTATCTCATAATAATATTCGGATAAATGAATATTACTTAAAACCATTAAAGTTTTATTATCCATGCTTTCTCTAATGATTAATGACTTATTAAACATTTCTGGCAACTGTTTATAATCATTAGATTTAAGTTTACTGTAAGCTAAATTATCTAGTAAAAGAGCATATAAATCAGGATCGTTCTGTTTAACTAGACCATTTTTTAACGCTTTGTTGTAGTATTTGATAGCAGTACTATACAATTTTAGATTCTGATAAACATATCCTAGATTATTCAAACAAATTTCCTCTTGATGATCTGATTTATCAAAATTAGGGTTTTTGACTAGTTCAAGAGCATAGTTATAATTTTCAATAGCTTTATCATAATCCTTGAGCTCATTTGAAACAAGCCCAATCATTATCAAAATTTCATAAACTTTTTGCTTATCTTCACTTAATTTAAAAATATTATATGCTTTTGAAAAAGATAAATCAGCTCCTAAAAAATCATTTACTGATGATTGAACTATGCCCTTATTAAAAAGAATATTACCATAATTTTCATTATCATTTAAATTTTTATAAATTTTTTCCGCTTTAACATAAAAGTAAAAAGAGCTGTCAAAAATCTGATTGTTTTTGTAATATCCTGCATTATACCTATATGCCTTAGCAATATTTATACTGTCTTTTGCTTCTAATGAGTTTTGAAGTAAAATTTTTGAAACTTTTAAATAATCTTTCCATTCTTTCTGATTGTATAGTTGCAGAGCAATTTTAAATAGTGCTTCTCTTTTTTTGGTAGAATTATTTGAACTTGAGAGTATAAAAATTGACTTGTCTATTATTGGTTTCTTCTTTTCATTGGATAGTTTACTTTCTTCTAATAATTTTATATAAATATCTAAACTATCAGAATGATTTTGGTCTGATTCAGTATAGTTCTTATTTTTATTACAAG